>CAYMMT010000090.1:10231-11624 GCA_964391555.1 uncultured Rhodobacterales bacterium | reverse complement strand
GCGGTCGGCTTCAGCAGCCCGCAGAGCATCTTGAAGGTGGTCGATTTGCCTGCGCCGTTGGGGCCGATCAGGCCGTAGATTTCGCCCCGCCGGATTTCGAAGCTGATATCGCGTGCGGCGAAGAAGTCCCCGTATCTCTTGGTCAGCGCCTCGGCGCGAACCACGGTGCCGGTGCCGGTCCGTGTGGCCGCTTCCCGGAACGGCGAACGGCTTTTTCGGGCCCCGCCCAGCCGGTCCATGAAGGCATCCTCGAACCGCGGCGCCACCGGCACAAGTTCGGTGCCGGGAAACGCACCTGCGAAGGTGTCCGGTGAACGTCCGGCCTGCAGGACGAGCCGCAGGTTTAGGCCCTCGATCACGCCGTCGACGACATCGGGGCGAACCAGCAGATCGTCGAGAACACGCCGCCTCTGGGCATCGAGGCCGGTCAGGTGAAAGGTCCGGTCGGCCAGCGGCGCGGTCATCTGCCCGGGCGCGCCGTCGAAGATCAACTGCCCTTCGCTCAGCACCAGAACCCGCCCGCAGAGCTCGGCCTCGTCGAGAAAGGCGGTGCTCCAGATCACCGCGATGCCGGAGTCGACAAGATCGCCCACCATGCGCCAGAGTTCGCGGCGCGAGATCGGATCGACGCCGACGCTGGGCTCGTCGAGAAGCAGAACACGGGGCTTGCGAATGAGCGCGCAGGCAAGACCTAGTTTCTGCTTCATCCCTCCCGAAAGCGCCCCGGCCAGCCTGTTGGAAAACCGGCCGAGCCTGGTGAATTCGAGCAGCATCTCGATCCGGTCCTGACGCTCGGCGATGGGCAGATCGCGCAGGTCGGCATAGAGGTCGAGGTTCTCGCGCACTGAAAGATCCTCGTAGAGACCGAACCTTTGCGGCATGTAGGCGAGGCTCGAATGAAGCCTCGGTCCATCGCGGCGCGGATCGAGACCGAGGACGCGTACCGAACCGGTTTCGAAGTCAAGCAGGCCGGCGAGTATCCGCAGCAGCGTCGTCTTGCCCGCGCCGTCCGGCCCGACGAGGCCGGTGATGGTGCCGGCGGAAACCTCGAACGAGAGGTTCTGCAAGGCCCGGACGGCGCCGTCGCGAAAATCCCTGTTCAGCCCGTCGACGGAGATCAGTGCTTCAGCGGCCATCGTTTTCCGGCGCGACCTGGACAGTGACCGGCATCCCCTGCCGCAGGCCTGTGTCAGGTTCATCGATAACGATTCGCGCGCGGTAGACCAGGCTGGTGCGAAGCTCCCGGGTTTGCACCGTCCGCGGCGTGAATTCGGCAACCGGAGAGATGAAGCCGACACGGCCCGCATATTGCCCGCCGGAATCGGTCGTCACCGTGACCGGCATGTCCGGCGCAATCCGGCCGAGGTCCGGTTCGTCGATATAGGTCCGCACC
>CAYMMT010000090.1:0-10131 GCA_964391555.1 uncultured Rhodobacterales bacterium | reverse complement strand
GGCGCGCGCCTCGTCATGCAATTGGTGGGATGCGATGTTTTCTTCCGCCAATGCCTGCTGACGGGCAAACGTGGATTGGGCGATCCCGAAAGCCGCGGTCGCCTGTTCCACCTCTGCCGCGGCCTGTTCCAGCTCTTCCGGACGACTGCCGGCGACCAGCGCGTCAAGTTCCGCCTGTCCCGAGGCAAGCCGGGCCTCGGCCAGGGCAACCGCGTCTTCGAGATCGCCCAATTCGAGCACGGCAACCGTGTCGCCGGCGGCAACGCTGTTGCCTTCGTCGACAAGTACCTCTTCAAGGCGGCCCGCCACTCGAAAGCTCAGGTCCACCTGCCGCACATCCACGCTGCCGAACAGCGTGATCTCGGTCGGCCTCCCGTTGTCCTGGCGCGTGACCCAAACCGCGGCGGCCACACCGGCTGTCGCGAGCAAGGCGACGATCGTCCAGCGGATCTTTCTAGTCATGGTCCGCCTCCCGTTCACCGGTTTCCGACAGCAGCCCCGAAAGTTCGAAAGCCGTCAGATCCCGAGCCAGTTCCTCGATGTCCGCGCCGGGGTCCACGAAGACGGCGTAGTAGATTGCGCGCTCGACGAGCCCCACGATGACCCACCCAAAAAGGTCGGGGGCCAGCGGCTTGGCATGGCCCGCCTCCGCAGCCACCTTTACATAGAGTGCGACGGCCGCGGCGATCCGTTCGAAATGGCCGGTCAGCAGGCCTTGCTCGCCCGGCGGCAGTGCCGAAGGCGCCACCAGAACGATGCGGGTCAACTGCGGCCGCGCGCGGCAGGTTGCGATCAATGTCTTCCACATCTCATTCAGTTGGCGACCCAAATCGTCGGGGGACGTGACCTCCTTCACCGGATGCCGCCCGAGTGTTTCCTCAACAAGCCGCGAGAAAAATCCATCGATCAGTTCCACAAGGATTGCCTGCTTGTTCCGGAAATGCAGATAGAAGGTTCCCTGCGCCACGCCTGCCAGGTCGACGATGTCGGACACACGCGCGGCCGAAAAACCCTTGTCGTGAAAGACCGTTTCCGCCGCGTCCAGCAACCGGTCCTTGGTGGTTTGGCCGGGCGCCTCGATTGCGTCTCTGGGCGATTGATTGTCAGGAGTTGATATGACTGACATGTCAGTCAGATTAGCCAAAATCGGAGCTGACGTCAATATTCGTCACCGACAGCGCGGTTGTGTTGTGGGACGGCAGGCACGTGGTCCGCCAACGCTGACACAATGATTGAGCGTGTGGCAGGCTGGGGCATTGCGACCGCAACAGCCATCTGAGTGGTTTCCTTCGGCAACGCCCGGTACCGGAACAGCTATGGGAGGGCGGCCTTCAATCGGGCAAACGCGGTCCCCAGGGTGGTAGCCACTCCGGCCGGCCGCGCCGGCGGATCAACTCATCGAGTTCCCCCGCCACCCAGCGCTCCCTTGCGCGAGCGTCTTCGGTGCACAGCCAGCCCTTCCTCGCGGTAGACACGGAACAGTTTTCTGTGGATCACGGTCCAACCCTCCCGGGCAGGCAGGATACACGCCCATGGCCGGATTTCAGGGAACAACGTCAGATCTGACGGTCATGTTTGACGGTTTCGTACGAATTCCTGCCTCTTTCGGCCCGCCTTCGATACTGGCCGACACCGCGGGCTGGCGAGGGCTTCGGGGTCAGGCGCGATGGGATGGGGCAGGGTTTGGCTGATGGATTGAAACGGGGGATGTGATCATCTCGTACCGGTGCTTGGGATGATCGAAATCGAAGTCACGCAGGAGGCGAAAAAGCAGTTTGCGACGCAGAGCTGCCTCGTCCGATATTCGGTTCTGTTCCATTTCGTTGCTCCCGATAGCGTCATTTCCGAGCTGGCTGCGAAAGTCTCTCCGGTGACTTGGGCGCTTTTGGGACAACAAGGGGGCCGGACGGTGTGTCGGCGGAGTGCTCGGCGACCGGGTTGCCTGAGCCAAAGATCGCCGCGCTGGCGTCAGAGCGGAATGCAGTTGCTCGGATGGGCTCCGCAGTGACTGAAGCGTGCCACCCGACAACCGTCCGGGACCGCCGCGGCAGGTCGGGTCGGTCAGTTCAGATCGCCATGCACGGCAAAGGCCTCGAGCGACGCGGATCGCGGTGCGACGATACGGATGCGTTCCCGGACACCCACGTCTTCGAGCGACCGGTCAAGCAGGATCATCGTGTTCGGTTCGTGATCGTCGCACAGCGACTGCATTTGCCCGATCTCTTCTTCCGCAACCGGGCGCGCCGCGTCCAGGTCCGGCGCGCCATATTCCGCCACGAAGTGCTCTGACAGGCGGATGATCAGCGCCTCCCGCTCGGCTTCGGTCACCGCCGCCACCGCCACGACGGTCGCTTGGCCGAAACTCTCGAGCCCCAGCCAGCTGTTGCGGAAGCGGAGCTGTGCGCGGCTGTCGGACAACTCCGCCTCCGTCCAATTGGCAAAGGCAAAGGTGCCCGGGATGGCCCATTCGCCGGGCTCGGCCGCCCGATCAAAGACGTTTTCGTCGCTCTCGTCGAGCCGGATCACGCGCGCGAGATTCACGGATTGCGCTCCACCGTCTCGTGAAGGGTAATGAGCCGGGTCTCGGAGCCGTTGCGCAAGAGCATGCCGCCGTTCGGGTCAAGCCCCATGAAAGTGCCGCCGCCGGCTGTCGGAACCTCTTCTCCGACGCCGTCGCATTTCACTTTCCACGCCGCCAGAACCGGGTCGATGCCGTCGTCGAGGTAGCGCCGGATCCAGACCAGCGAATGGCGGGCCCAGCTTTCGATCAGGGCGGGCACGGTGATCTCTCCGCAGCCCTCGTCATGAAGGGTCGTGCGGTCCAACTGAACTCCGGGGACGCGGCCGGGTTCGATGGCAACCGCGAGGTCGATGGCGACGATCAGCCAGTCCGGCTCCGCCTGCGGGTCGCGTGTGTCCAGGGCAACCCGGATGTCGCCGCAGTGGGCACCATTGACCTTCACCCCGAAGGGCCAGTCGAAATGAACCGCCACTTCCGGCGGCGCGAGCGCGCCGAGGGCGTCGGCCAGCCCAAGCATCACGGCAAACGTGACCCGAACTGCGTCGCCCGCGGGTTCTTCCGGGGCAAGTGTCAGGGCGACGCGAAAGGTGCCGTCGTTCTCGGCATAGTGAATGGTTCCCGGCTCGACCTCGTCACCGGTTTGGGCCGCCGCAAGCGCTTTTTGCAACGGATCGGTCCGGGCCGGTACGGGGATACCGGTCAGCAGCGGCGGAAAGGTCGGCGCGTCCTGCATGGTCAGACCCCGATCGCCTCGAGAAGCGCGTCCGCGACCTGCCAAAAGGCCTGGGTCTGCGGGCCGTCCGGGTCCACGACGATGGCCGGCGCGCCGCCGTCTCCGGCCACCCGGATGCCGAGATCGAGCGGAATTTCACCGAGGAACGGAACCCCCAGCTTGTCAGCTTCGGCCCGTGCACCGCCATGGCCGAACGGGTGGTGCACCTTTCCGCAGCCGTCGCAGACGAAACTCGACATGTTCTCGACCAGACCCAGGATCGGTATGCCCATCCGGTTGAACATGTCGATCCCCTTGCGGGCGTCGATGAGCGCGATGTCCTGCGGGGTCGAGACGACCACTGCGCCCGCAACTTCGGTCTTCTGGCACAGGGACATCTGCACGTCGCCGGTTCCGGGCGGCAGGTCGACGAGCAGGACATCGAGGCTCCCCCACTGCACCTGATTGAGCATCTGCTGAAGCGCGCCAATGAGCATCGGCCCGCGCCAGACCACCGCCTCGCCTTCCTCGACCATCAGGCCGAGCGACATGACCGTAACGCCGTGATTGCGCAGCGGCAGGATGACAGTGCCATCCGGCGAGGACGGGCGGCCCGAAACGCCCAGCATTCGGGGTTGGGACGGCCCGTAGACATCCGCATCCAGAAGCCCGACCTTGCGGCCTCGCGCGGCAAGGGCCACGGCGAGGTTCGACGAAAGGGTGGACTTTCCGACGCCGCCCTTGCCCGAGGCCACGGCCACCACGCGCTTCACCCCCGGCACGGCGGTGGGGCCGGCCGGCGCGGATTTCTGCATGGCTTGCCCGAGGGTGAGGTCCGGCACCGGACCGGAGCTTCGCGCGGCCCCTCCGGCGCCGGAATGTGCCGTCAGGACGATGCTGACATCGCTCACGCCCGACACGGACCTCACCGCTGCCTCGGCCGCGGCGCGCAGGGGGTCCATTTCGGCGCTTCGGGCGGGGTCGATCTCGAGCACGAAGCTGACCTTGCCGCCATCCGCCGACAGCGCCTTGACCATCTCGGCTGCCATGATGTCCTTTCCCGAGCCCGGGTCGATCACGGTTTCCAGCGCCGCGCGAACGGACTTCAGATCAGCCATGTCTCAGGTATCGCTCGCGATTTCGCCGTCGATGACGTGCTCGAAGTCGAGGCCCTCCAACGTCAGGACCATGCGGGCCTTGATCGGCCCGGGGGGCAGCGTGCCGGCAGTTTTGGCGGTGCGCACCGCCTCTTCGATCTGCTGCTGGGACGTGACACCGACCGTCTTCAGGAATTTCCGCATGGACATGTTGAAATCGTCGCTCATGAGCGCGTCTTCCTCCCGTTGCACTGTCCCTCTTTTGCGGGGACGTTGCCAAATTCAAGCCATCCGATAGTGTCGGGGGCAGGAAACAGGTGCAAGAGCCATGTTGCAAAGATGGGGCCTCGCAGGAGCGATCCTGCTACTGGCCGGCCAAGCCACTGCCCAGGATACGCTGCGCATCCGCATGTCGGAGGCCATGTTGGCGGAGGGATTCGACAAGCACATCCTGCCGCGCTTCCGGTTCAAGCATCGCATAGGTCTGAGCCCGGTGGGGGCAGGGGCGGAGGCGGAACTGGCGCTCGTGGTCGCCGGGGCGGAGGGAACGCGGGTGTTTGTCACGCTGGAGGGCGAGCCCGTCACCCTGACGGTGCTCAGCGATGCCCCGGACGCCGTTGCGGCAGCCGCAACGTTCGAGGATTGGTTGACGTCGAGCCCCGGACAGGCGGCCGTCAACGGGTTCGAGGTCAACGGACAGGCCGTCTTCACAACCGAGATTGTGCAGGAGGTGGTCGTGGCACCGGTGCAGTTGGACGGGGACGTCCAGCAGGGGTCCGAGCTGGCCCTGCGGCACTGCGGGCGTTGCCACGTGGTGGATGAGCGCAACCGCATGGGCGGGATCGGCTCGACACCGTCGTTTGCGGCGCTGCGGGGGCGCGACAACTGGTCGGACCTGTTTCTGGCCTACTGGACTCAGAACCCGCACCCGAGTTTCACGCAGGTGACCGGTCTCACCGAACCCTTCAATGACCAGAACCCCACGCACATCTGGGCTGTCGAACTCTCGATGCAGGACATCGAGGCCATCACCGCCTTTGTCGGCACTCTGGAGCCCTTGGACCTTGGCCCGCCTATCCGGTAGGGCCATTGGTCGAATGCCGGGTTGCGGGCCGATCAGGGGGATTTTCCGGGGACCCGCCTCAGTTCGGCTTCCGGTCCTTGAGGTAGTCTTCCGTCGTGCGCACTGCCGGGCGTTGGCCCATTTGCATCGGCGCATTCTCGAGCCCGTGCTGCGCCTTGACGCGGCAATCGTCGCACATCTGGATCAACCGGACATTGTCGGAATTGGTATACATCCAATGCTTGCCCTGAAGCTTGTCGACGATCCGTTCGATCGTCGATTTCACGCCAAATGGCTTGTTGCATTCAATGCAGGCAAAGGGCTCTTCCTCGTGTAGCGGCTGGGACACGACCGCGTCCTTGGACAGGTTGAGCTGCGGGACCAGGGTGATTGCCGTTTCGGGACAGGTCGACGCGCAGATGCCACATTGCAGGCACGCCGTTTCCTGAAAGCGGACCTGGGGCTTGTCGGGATTGTCGGTCAGCGCGCCCACCGGACACAACGAAACGCAGGCCAGACACAATGTGCACGCCTCCGTGTCGATGGCGATCGCGCCGTAAGGCGCGCCGTCGGGCAAGGGCAGCGGCGCGGCGATCTTACCGTCGTGGAGCGCGGCAGCGGCAAGTCGGGTGACTTCCCGGCGCCCCCCGCTGGGCAGAATGGAGCGGATGGTCTTGTCCGAGGCGCGCGCGCCAAAGAGGACCTCTTCCAGTGCGTCGGGATCGCCGGGCCGGATCAGATGGATGTCGTCGGCCGACACCCCGGCGAGCGCCCTGGCCAGCGCCAGTTCCGTGTCCGGCACCGTCATGTCGGTGCGGGGGCCCGCCAGAACCGTGGCAGAAACAAAGCCCACGGCAAGGGCCGCGAGGATCTCCGCATGGCCCACGCCTTCGACATTGGGAACCTCGACCGGGATCACGTCGGCGGGCAGGCCCCTGCCATGGCGGGCGGAGAGGGCGATCATCTCCGCTCCATAGGCGTCGTGGAACAGCGCGCGCGGCGCCGTTCCCCCGGATCTCTTGTAGGTTTGTGCCAGCGTGCGCAGGCGCGAAAACAGGAACTCGACCGGCGGGTCATCGTAGCGCGCGGCGCCCGAGGGGCAGACCGCGGCACAGGCACCGCAGCCGGCGCAGATCATCGGGTCGATCGACACATGATCGCCATCGGCGACAATGGCGCCGGTCGGACAGACGTTCAGGCATTTGCTGCAGCCCGCCTTTCCGGCCCGTTCATGGGCGCAGATGTCGGCCTGATAGCGAATATAGAGCGGCTTTTCGAATGTGCCCTGCAACTCGAGGACGCGCGGCGCGAGCCCGGCAAGCGCGGCTGTGTCGCCGGGATCCACCCGGATATAGCCGTCGCGCTTGTGATCGGCGGGAAACAGCGGACCGTCGCCCCGAAGATCGACGATGATGTCACACCCCGCCGAGGCCTCGGTCATGGGCTCACCGAACCGGACGTCGCCTCGCCCCCCGAAGGTCTGGGCGCGATAACCCTCAATGGTGACGTCGAAGCGTCCGATCGCGCCCGAGGCCCTGCCGAGGTGGCCAAGCGCGATGTCAAACCCCGTCTCGGGCACGGACAGGTCCGGCCTCTCGGTCAGGATACAGGTTACCGCGAGTTGGTCGGCCAGTTGCCGCGACAGGGCCATCGCGGGCTCGGGGGGGCCGAGGATGAGGCAGGTGCCTTCGGAAACCACATCACGGACCGGGGTCGGCGGCGCCGTCAGGGCGGCCTCGGCCAGAAGCGCGGTCTGCTTGGCGGTGGCGGAGCCATCGGCGGTCCATCCGGCACGGTCCCGGATATCGACGGTCAGCAGCGGGACATCCCGTCCGGCCTCTTCCCAAAGTGTTTCAAACAGGCCCGCCATCTGGCCGCAGGCGATCAACGTTGTCCCGTCCGCGTCTTCGGCGTGTTTTTCCGCACGGGCCAGTTCATCGGTGCAGAGCGCACGAGCGACTTCAATCCGGACGTCCCCCAAGGCATTGGCGACACTCTCGGAATCGACTTGCATCGACCCCTCGCACGAGCACAGGAACACAGTGTCGGGTTTCGGCATGAACAGGCTCCGCGTCGGTTGTTGGGCCAATATTGGTCAGAAATTTTGACAGGTGCAAATCCTCTGTCCTACCGTCGCGGGGAACAGGGAGGTCAGATTTGACGAAACACGATGAGGACGCAAGCGGGCGGGATCCCGAACCCTCCGCAGGCTTTGCCCCGGACGTGCCCATCGCCACGATGCCGATCGGGGTGGTGCTGGAGCGGCGGCCGGGCGTGACGCGGTGGCAAAGGTGGAACTGGAAGGCAACCGCGGTCCTGCCCGGCGCGGGCCCCGCCGAAGGCCGGGTTCTGCGCGAGGACGAGAGCGGGCTGCGAGAGGTGCACGTCGCCACGATGCCGCTCGAGTTGCACCGGGCGGAGGTAGAGGCCTACCGGGTCTCACTCACCATGGACCCTCCAGCCGTTTTCGTCGTTCTTCGAAGCGACGAAGCCGTCACCGCCGATCGCGGATACATGGTCCACGCCGTCACCGCCTCGGCCTACGAGGCGCAGGATTACCTCGACAGCGGGGAAGAGATCGTGGAGCCGGTGCCGATGCCGCCGGGCCTGATCGCCTGGGTCCGTGATTTCACGGATACGCATTTCGCCGAGGAGCCCTTCATCAAGCGCAAGCGGGACAAGAAGCGGGTCGATCTTGTCGAAGACGGGATCGGCGACCCGCGTATTCGACAGATGGCCGATATCTACCGGGCCCCCGCCCGCACCAAGCCCGAGCGCCCGCAATGAGCGATGAGCAATCGTTCCTGTCGCGCTGGTCGCGCCGCAAGCAGGAAGAGACGGCCGAGCCGCTCGAGGTCAGCGAGGATGGGGCGCGGCCAACGCCGGACCCGGAGCCGGAGCCGGAGCCGGAGGAATGGCTAAAAACAAACGAAATGCCCGCGCCCGAGACCCTGGGGCAGGGGGACGACTTCTCTCCTTTCCTCAAGGACGGTGTCCCGGCAATCCTCAGGCGCCGGGCCTTGCGCGCGTTGTGGCGCACCAATCCGACGCTGGCCAACCTCGACGGGTTGATCGACTACGGCGAAGACTTCACGGATTGCGCCATGGTTCCCGAGGTGATCAGCACCGCCTATCAGGTCGGGAAGGGCATCATGCGCAAGGTTCTCGACGTCGACGATTCGACGGCGGACGGCGATCCGGATCCGGAAAAAGCCGAGCGGGTCGACGAACGACCAGGCGAACCACATGATGACATCGTGTCACACGACGGCCCGGAGGATGATGCACCCGCAGAAGAATACCGCGTGGCGGCACAACCAAATGCCGAGCCTGAGGGGACAGGTGCCGAATTTCGTCCGCGCCGCATGACGTTTCGTGAGGTCTGACGACCCTTCGCGCCTGCAGAATGCCCAAACCTGACAGAAATGGTCGGGTCGGGTCGCGGGCCTGTCACGAAAAGTGGTGTCGAAATAAAGGACTAGTCACGTTCGCGGCATTCGGTATACCATTTTGGAACAGGGAGATATGAATGGCCTCTACGTCTGCGATGACGCAAGCGACCACGAAAGACATGACCGAGGAGGACGCCCTGCGGGCCGACCTCTACGGATTTGTCGCGGCACTTCTTGCCGGCCCGCCCAGCCAGGAGCTGATCGATCAGGCCGCCGCCCTGTCCGGCGACGAGAGCGATATCGGCAAGGGGGTCCGGGCGCTGGCACGACTGGCCGCCTCGATGAACGAGAAGGCCGTCCGGAGCGAATACAACGCGCTCTTCATCGGCCTCGGGCGGGGCGAACTGCTGCCCTACGCAAGCTTCTACCTGACCGGTTTTCTGAACGAGAAACCGCTGGCAAATCTGCGCGGCCACATGTCGAAACTCGGCATCGCGCGGGATCCGGCAGTCAAGGACCCCGAAGATCACATCGCATCACTGTTCGAGATGATGGCCGGGCTGATCCGCGGGGACTTTGGCGGCGAGCTTGGCCTTGCCGATCAGGAGGCGTTCTTCAACTCCCATCTGGCCACCTGGGCCGGGCATTTCTTTTCCGATCTCGAGGGCGCGAAAGGCTCCGTCTTTTACGCGCCTGTCGGCACCATCGGCCGTACTTTCATCGAGATCGAGATCGAAGCATTCAGAATGGAAACGACGGACTGATGATTGGAGGAGACATCATGGATGAGAAAAAGCCGGACCGGAGTCGGCGTGATTTTCTGAAACTGGCGGGCACCTCGGCCCCGGTCGCCGTGGTCGCACTTGCGGGCTCGACCGGTGAGGCGGAAGCCGCGCAGGCAGAAAGTGCCCTTGGACTGCAAAAGACGGAACACGTCAGGAAGTACCTGGAGACCGCCCGGTTCTGAATTGAATGCCCCTTGGTGCGGATCCCGGGCGACGGTTGCGTGAGGCCCTGACCCCGCCGGACCAAGATGATCTCACCCACTGATGGGGCCTGTCCCCGGAAGGAAGGCAAACATGCTGAGGAAAAAGACGAGAGGGATTGCGCGAGGCTCCCGACCGACTTCGACCACATCCACCACCACCCAGTCCAAGGTTGACCGCCGCGCGTTTCTGCGCGGGTCCGGTCTCGCCATCGGCGGCCTCGCCGCGATTGGTGCCACCGCAGGACGTGTCACCCCGGCGGCGGCTCAGACCGCGACCATGGGGAATGTGGAAATTCGCAAGACTGTGTGCACCCACTGTTCCGTCGGCTGTACCGTGCTCGCCGAAGTGACAAACGGC
>CAYMMT010000089.1:0-11633 GCA_964391555.1 uncultured Rhodobacterales bacterium | reverse complement strand
CGGGCGACCCGGAGGAGCGCCGAGCGGGACCGGGGATTCTCGGCAAGTTTACGGTCATCGGGGCCGGCGGGTTTGCGGATGAGGATCTCGAACGCGGGGTCCGGGACCTCCTGCGCCGGGGCATGGCGGGACGGACCACCGGTCTTGCCCGCGCGGGTTTGCAGGAAGCGTTTGACCATGCGGTCCTCGATGGAGTGAAAGCTGACAACGGCCAGAAGCCCGCCGGGTTTGAGGATACGCTCGGCGGCCATGAGGCCATCGGCAAGTTCCTGATATTCCTCGTTGACCGCGATGCGGAGGGCCTGAAAGCTGCGGGTCGCCGGGTGGCTTTGGCCGGGCTTTGGCCGGGGCAACTGGCCTTCGACGATTTCGGCCAATTGCGCGGTGGTTTCCAGCGGACGTGCCTTCACGATGGCCCGCGCGATGCGACGCGAGGCGCGTTCTTCGCCGAAAAGGTAGAGGATGTCCGCAATCTCGGCCTCGGGCGCCCCGTTGCAGATATCGGCCGCCGTGGGGCCGTCTGATCCCATGCGCATGTCGAGCGGGCCGTCGGACATGAAGGAAAACCCGCGCTCGGCCTGATCGAGCTGCATGGACGAGACGCCGAGGTCGAGGACGACGCCGTCCACCGGCTCGCCGGCCAGAACGTCGAGATCGGAAAACCGGCCTTCGGTGAGGCGCAGGCCGGGGTAGTCGCCGGCCCAGTCTGCGGCCATGTCGAACACCGACGGATCCCGGTCGATGGCGATGACGGTCTCGGCCCCGGCCTCCAGCAGCGCGCGCGCATAGCCGCCGGCCCCGAAGGTGCCGTCGATCCAGGTGCCGGAGACGGGTTGAACCGCCGCGAGAAGCGGGCGCAACAAGACAGGAATATGGGGGGCGGGATCAGGGGCGCGGGCAGCGGCGGCCATGTCCTCAGGACCCTCCGCCAAGCAGACTGAGCGGGTCGAAATCGTCCGGCAGGTCGTCGATCTCTGCCTCGACCCGGTCGAAGGTCGCGGCATTCCAGATTTCGAAATGGTCTCCCATGGCGATCATGTGCGCCTCGCCCTCGAGGCCGATCTGGTCACGTCGGGCCTTGGGCAGGACGATGCGACCGTCCTTCTCCACTTCGGTTTCCCAGGACCGGCCCAGGATATTCTTGGACGCGATGCGCCGCTCGCGGGACCCCCGGGGGAGCGCATCGATCTGGGCTTCGATCTCGGCCATGGCTTCGATCGTGTAGGCCTGCAGGAAATTCTTCAGATGGGGCCCGTAGAGGACCACAACGCGGGGCAGCGGGTTTTCCGGATAGCGGCTGTCGCCATGTTCGAGCACGCGACGAAAATCGGCCGGGATCGACATGCGTCCCTTGCCGTCCACCCGCTGGGTGAATTCGCCTCTGAAGCTCAGCGCCACTGTCCTCGCGCCCTTCTCCCCCAGGCCTGAAATTGAAAACGGCGGATCGGACTGCTGCCACTGTCCGATCCGCCGCCGTCCCTCGCGGGATGTCCGACTGCGCGCGCCACCTGGGGGGATGTCTGCTCGCTCGCGCGCCGGATCTCTACGTTCAGGAATGCGGGTGCCTGTATGAAACCTGACTAAGTGCCGGTGGGGTCGTTTGGGTGCCCCGGATTGTCTGCCCGTCTTCCTTGTCGACGTTTATGCATGGGAATTCTTAGTCTGCCAAGGATTTTTTGGCACTTCATGGTACTACATGGTGTTCCGAGGGACCTTCGGAAACAGGATCTCGCGCCGCTTGGCTCGGAATTGTCGAAAATACGGGGCTTTTTTGAAGCTATGCCACAATATGTAGTGGGCCGTTACAAAACCCATTGCCTCCCGTAATTTCCCAACAAAATGGGGCCAGTACCAGTTCACAACCGAAATCCGCGCTGATTTGGGAACCGGCTCTGCCCGATTTCCGGGAAATCAGGCCCGATTGATTCGAATCGAAGGATAGAGTGCCACGATTTCCCAGGTCCGGCGCGGTTCAGACGGCCGTCAGGTCTTTCCACATGACAAAAGCGTCGACAGGGCCAAGGCCGGGGTGGTCGAACGCGGCGGGCAGGGTGCCGACGATCTCAAAGCCGAGCTTTTGCCAGAGCCGCACGGCGCCGTCGTTGGACGCCAGCACCAGATTGTACTGCATCGCGCGATACCCGAGGCGCGGCGCCTGCTCCAACGAGTGCCGGCACATGGCGCTGGCGATGCCCCTGCCCTGCGCCGCCGCGGCAGTCACGTAGCCGCAGTTGCAGATGTGCGACGCGCCGCCGGCGTGGTTGGACTTGATATAATAGGTGCCGAGGATCTCCCCCTCCGCCTCGGCGACGTAGGTGGCGCGGGGCGCGGAGATCCAGAGCGCGCGGGCGGCATCTTCGGAGATATCACGGTCGATGGCGTAGGTCTCGCCCGCGCGAAAGACCGGTTCGAGGATCGACCAGATGGCGGGCCAGTCCGCCTCGGCCGCCGCGCGGATCACGCCATGCCGCCGTCGATGAAGCGCCGGGCAAGGGCGGCATAGGCCTTCGCCATGGCACTGTCGCCGGCCGCGATGGGCGTGCCGCCGTCCCCCGCGAGCCGGGTGTCGAGGTCGATTGGCAGGGTCCCGAGGAAGGGCACGTTCAGGCGTTCGGCCTCGGCCCGGACGCCGCCGGTGCCAAAGATATGCTCTTCGTGGCCGCATTTGGGGCAGACATAGGTGCTCATGTTCTCGATCAGTCCGAGAACCGGGGTGTTCAGCGTCCCGAACATGTCGAGCGCCTTGCGGGCATCGAGCAACGCCACGTCCTGCGGGGTCGAGACCACGACCGCCCCGGTGAGCTGCGTGCGCTGGCAGAGGGTCAGCTGCACATCGCCTGTTCCCGGCGGCAAATCGACGATCAGCACGTCCAGCTTGCCCCATTCCACCTGCCCCAGCATCTGCTGAAGCGCGCCCATGAGCATCGGCCCCCGCCAGACCACGGCCTTTTCCGGCTCGACCATCAGACCGATGGACATGAGCGTGACGCCATGAGCCTGAAGCGGAATGATGGTCTTTCCGTCCGGGCTCGACGGGCGTTTGGAAACCCCCATCATGCGGGGGACGGAGGGGCCATAGATGTCAGCGTCCAGAAGGCCGACCCTGCGGCCCTGTCTGGCCAGCGCCACGGCAAGGTTGGTGGCCACCGTCGACTTGCCGACACCGCCCTTGCCGGAGCCCACGGCGATGATGCGGTCCACACCTGTCACCGGCGCGGGACCCTGTTGCTGCTGGGGCGTCGCGTGACGGCCGATCTTGAGGCTGGGCGGCTCTGCGCCCGGCTGCTTGCCCTGTGGCCGGGCCGCCGGTCCATGGGCTGTCAGCAGCACCTGCGCGGCACGAACGCCGGGCAGCGCCTGAACCGCCGCTTCGGCGGCAAGGCGCACGGGCTCCATGCGTTGGGCCACCTCCGGGTCGGGCGCCTCGATGACAAAGCGCACGGTGTCGCCGTCCACCATCAGCGCGCGGATCAGGTCGCGCGAGATCAGGTCCCCGCCATCGGGCAGAGAGACCCGTGAAAGCGCGTTTTCCACCTCTGACTTCGTGACCGCCATTGCCCGCCTCCGTAATTGCTCAGCCTTCATGCAGAATGTGGTCGGAAAAGGCAAAACGGAAAGTGCAGCGTTCGCATTCTGCCCAATTTTTGGGACTAACCAATGGTAATCGCTCATTTTTTCATATGCATCATCTGCATAGCTGCATTGCAGCATGATCTATTGTGCATGCGCAGCATCCGCCTATCTTGGATCCCGAGAGCGCTACCAGCGCAAACAGATGACAGGGCGGCAAGTCCGCTAACGAAACCCGGCACCGCGCGCCGCCCAAAACCGAGAATCGGCCATCCAATCGCGGGCCACATAGACGAATAGAAAGCAATCGAGATGGCATACGCTACCGATATCCAGACCAACCACCGCACCGGCGGTATCTTTTCCCGCGTGACTGCAATGGTGTCGGCGCTCGCCGAGGCCCGCGCGAAGTCCCGCATGTATCACTCCACCCGTCGCGAACTGCTGGGCCTCAACCAGCGGGAACTCGACGACCTCGGCATTGCCCCCGGCGATATCAACGCAATCGCTCGGCAGGCCGCATACGGAGTGAACTGATACGAGATCGGGAACCTCTCTCCTCCTCCCTGAGGTTCCTGAATGGCGGCTCGCTCTTCCTCCTCCCTGAGCGTGCTGCCACCCGAAGAAGCGGCGGTGATCCTCTCCTCCTCCCTGGGTCACCGCCGTCTTCCGGGACCAGATTGACGGCGGACCGGGTCTCCTCCCTTCAAACCGGCACGCCCTCTGACGGCGGCACCTCCTCCCGGGTGACCGCCGTTTTCTTTTGTCCGGTGAGGATCAGCCCCGCGTGTCCTTGGTCGTGCCCATGACCATATGGCTGGTGATCGCGCGGACATGGGGCACCGTGCCCAGGGTTTCGGTGTGGAACGCCTTGTAGGCCGGCAGGTCGGCGACCTCGACCCGCAGCAGGTATTCGAACGCGCCGGCGATGTTGTGGCACTCGACCACTTCCGGAGCCGCGGACATGGCCCGCTCGAACCCGGTTTGCGCGGCCTTGGAATGCTCGGCAAGTCCGATGGTGACATAGACCACGAAGCTGCGGCCGGTCTGGGCCGGGTCGAGCCGGGCGCGATATCCCCGGATCACGCCGCGCCTCTCAAGCTCTTGCACACGGCGCAGGCAGGCGGAGGGGGACAGGCCAATGGCCTCGGCCAGATCAAGGTTGCTGATCCGACCGTTGGCAGTCAGCTCTTGCAATATCCTGCGGCTTGTATCGTCCAATTCCGTCATTTGTTGCTCATTTATAACCCATGGCGCTCACTTTGCAATTTCATTCGGGCCGCGGGAGGGTAGAGATAGCGGCCATGACCTACGACCTTGCGCTCGCGCTCATCGGCTTCGCTTTTGTCTCCTCGATCACACCGGGGCCGAACAACCTGATGCTCATGGCGTCCGGCGCGAATTTCGGTTTGACGCGGACCGTGCCGCACATGCTGGGTGTGTCCTTCGGCCACGCCTTCCTTGTCCTCCTGGTCGGGCTGGGCCTTGCCGAACTGTTTCAGTCCCTGCCCTGGCTGCGCCGCGCGATGATGGCTCTTAGCGCCGGCTACCTGCTCTTTCTCGCGTGGAAAATCGCCAATGCAGCGGCGCCGGGGGAAGGCCGGGTCTCGGGCAATCCGCTCACTTTCCTGCAGGCGGCGGCGTTCCAATGGGTCAATCCCAAGGCGATCTACATGGGGATCACCGCGCAGACCTACTACGCCCCCGGCGGCGGCGGCTGGATCGGTGCCGCCTGGGTCGCCGGGCTGTTTCTGTGCACGAACCTGCCGTCCGTTTCGGTCTGGGCCTGGGGCGGGACGCAGGTGCGGCGCTGGCTGTCCGATCAGCGGCGGCTGCGCATGTTCAACTGGACCATGGCCGCGTTGCTGGTGCTGACGCTTGTCCCGATCCTGCGGGGCTAAACCATTGCCGGCGACGACCCCGCAATGGGGGCCGTGCCGAACAGGGCGGCGGCCTCGAACGCTCGCAGAACGGGGCGCGCCGCCCGCATGCCAAAGCGGTCATGCATCGCCGGAATCTCGGGCATAATCCCTGTCGCCTCGGCCGTTGCCGGGTCGGCGGGCGGCGACAGCGCGGCGCGGGCAGAGCCGCCCAGAAACAGGCTTTCGCAAACGGCACCCTCGGCGGCGATCAGCTCGTGACGATCAAACAAGAGATGCAGGTAGGTCACCTTGAAGACCTCCTCCCGTCTCACGCCAGGCTGGCCGACAAAAGCCACGGCGGGGATCAGGACTTCGGGCACCCCGAAATGCAATTCGACCTCGTCCCCCGCCATCAGCACCCGGTGTTGCGGCGAAAGGCGCAGGGCGGCGAAATTTCCGACAGTGCCCGGCTCGAAAAGGACGGGCGCCGCCCTGCCGCCGCCCCAGACGCAGCGACGGCCTGTCCAGATGAGCGGCTGGGCCTCGTGGTCACGGGTGCTGACAAGGTCGCCGACCCTCAGATCCTCAACGGGCCGGGTGTCGCCGGGAACGGCAATACGAGTGCCGGGCGTGAAGCAGACAAACGCGTAATTCGCGCTCGGGTTCATGTCCGCGTTGTAGAAGCCCGGCGACGATCCACTGTTGAAATTGTCCGAATACCAGCCCTCCAGATCGAATCCGGGGGTCCAGACAAGCTGTACGAGGTCGCCGTTGTCGTCCGTGCCCTCAAAGACCACGGCATGCCCGCTGCTGCCACCCACCGAAATCGGATCGGAGCGCAGGACAACGGCGTCCTCGATCGTCCTGGTTCCGGCCATGCCGTCAAAGCTCAGGTCGTAGGTGTCACCGATTTCGAACGTACCAGGTGACGGATCGCCGGCATTGGCGGTGATCACGAGGTCCGTGGACGTGGTCGGGGGATAATCGAAACTGGACGTTCCCGACCCGCTGTTGATGTTGCTGCCAGTCGAGATCGCAAATTCGGTATCGATGGCGTTTATGATCAATGGCATGGCGACCGCTCCTCAGGGTCCCATGCCTCAGACAGGCTAAGATTCGGCTAATCCGCCCCTAGAACGGCACATCATCGGCCTGCCCGGCCCCGACGACATAACCGGCCACGACCTTCTTCTCCCCGGCCTTGTCAAATTCCACGACAAGCTTGTCGCCTTCGATCTCCATCACCTCTCCGTAGCCGAATTTCTGATGGAACACGCGGTCGCCCTCGGTGAAGGCCGAGGTCGCCGACAGGTCGATGGTCATGTTGCGCGCTTCCTTGGGCTGGGACATGCCCCGATGGCCCTGACGGTCCTGCAACCGCCGCCAGCCGGGGGAATTGTAGACATTGGCCTGTGCCGCCTTTTCGTGGAGCCCGGTGCCCGCGCCCGGCTGGGGCGCCATGCCCGACGTGCCGTAAAGGCCGGGCGGGGTGAGCACATCCACATGCTCCGAGGGCAATTCGTCCACGAATCGCGAGGCCATCTGACTTTGCCATTGGCCATAGACCCGGCGGTTGCCGGCAAAGGAGATTGTGCAGACCTCTTCGGCCCGGGTGATGCCGACGTAGGCGAGGCGGCGTTCCTCCTCGAGCCCCTTGACGCCGCTTTCGTCCATGGAGCGCTGAGACGGGAACAACCCGTCCTCCCAGCCGGGCAGAAACACCGCCGGAAACTCCAGACCCTTGGCCGCGTGCAGGGTCATGATTGTCACTTTCTCGTCCTGATCGTCGGACGCGTTGTCCATGACAAGGCTGACATGCTCGAGGAACCCTTGCAGGTTTTCAAACGATTCCAGTGCTTTGACGAGCTCCTTGAGGTTTTCCAGTCGCCCCGGCGCTTCAGGCGTCTTGTCATTTTGCCACATGCCGGTGTAGCCGCTTTCGTCGAGGATCATCTCGGCCAGTTCGACATGGGTGTCGGCTTCGGCGAGGACCTGACCGTGCCAACGTCCGATCGACTGGACCAAGTCGCGCAATGCGTTCCCGCCCTTGCCCTTGATCGCCACCGTCTCCACGCACAGACGTGCGCCTTCGACTAGGCTCACTCCATTGGACCGCGCCATGCGCTGGATGGTCTGGACAGCCTTGTCGCCAAGACCGCGCTTGGGCGTGTTCACCACGCGTTCGAACGCGAGGTCGTCATCGGGGGACACGGCGAGGCGGAAATAGGCCATGGCATCCCGAATCTCGAGCCGTTCGTAGAACCGCGGGCCGCCGACCACCCGGTAAGGCAGACCGATGGTCAGGAACCGGTCCTCGAAGGCGCGCATCTGGTGCGAGGCCCGGACGAGAATTGCCATGGCGTTGAGGCTGAACGGGGCGAGACCACGGGTGCCGCGCCGCATCGACTCGATCTCTTCCCCGATCCAGCGGGCCTCTTCATCGCCGTCCCAATGCCCGATGAGCCGCACCTTTTCGCCGTCGCCAGCCTCCGTGAAGAGCGTCTTGCCCAGCCGCCCCTTGTTCGCCGCGATCACGCCGGAGGCGGCGCCGAGGATATGGCCGGTGGAGCGGTAATTCTGTTCGAGCCGGATGACGGTGGCGCCGGGGAAGTCGGTTTCGAACCGCAGGATGTTGCCGACCTCGGCCCCGCGCCATCCGTAGATCGACTGGTCATCGTCCCCCACCACGCAAATGTTCTTGTGCCCGGCGGCCAGCAGCCGCAGCCAAAGGTACTGCGCGACGTTGGTGTCCTGATACTCGTCAACGAGGATGAAGCGGAACCAGCGCTGGTATTGCCGCAGAATGTCGTCGTTGTCCTTGAAGATGCGGATGACGTGCAAGAGCAGGTCTCCGAAATCGACGGCGTTGAGCTCCTTCAGCCGGGCCTGATAGGCGGCATAGAGGGGAACGCCCTTGTGATCGAAGGCGCCGGCCTCGGCCGCCGGCACATCCTCGGGGCTCCAGGCGCGGTTCTTCCAACCGTCGATGATGTGGCTCAGCATCCGGGGTGGCCAGCGTTTTTCGTCG
Source organism: uncultured Rhodobacterales bacterium (assembly GCA_964391555.1). Lineage (GTDB taxonomy): Bacteria > Pseudomonadota > Alphaproteobacteria > Rhodobacterales > Rhodobacteraceae > JAMWZF01. The sequence continues at coordinate 3,173 of CAYMMT010000089.1, read as the reverse complement.
ATATTCTCGGCCAGGATCAACTGTTTGAGCAGGCGGATCTGGTCATCGGTGTCGAGGATGGTGAAGTTGGTCTTCAGCCCCACCAGTTCCGCATGCCGCCTGAGCAGCCGGACACAGATCGCGTGGAACGTCCCCAGCCACGGCATGCCCTCGGCGGGGTGGCCCAGCAGGCCGGAGACGCGGGTCTTCATCTCCCGCGCGGCCTTGTTGGTGAAGGTCACGGCAAGGATTTCGTTGGGCCGCGCCCGGGCCGTCACCAGAAGATGCGCAATGCGGGTGGTCAGCGCCCGGGTTTTGCCCGTCCCCGCCCCCGCCAGCATCAGGACAGGCCCGTCCAGCGTCTCCACCGCCTCCCGCTGGGCAGGGTTCAGACCGTCGAGATAGGGCGCGGGCCGCACGGCCATGGCCTGCTGCGACAGGGGAACGGCGGCCTCGAAGGCCTCTTCGTCGGAATAACTGCTCATGGCGCCAAGGTAGCGCGGAACCCGCGCCGGGAAAAGAGCGACGTTCGCCAATTGTTCCAAGTGCTTGCGAGGGTCCGCCAAGGGGGGCAAGGTCGCGCCATGGACGCCCGCTATCCCTCCATCGCCGATTTGCGCCGCGCCGCCCGCGCCCGGCTGCCGCATTTCGTGTGGGAGTTCTTTGAGAGCGCGACGGGCGCGGAACGCGTGCCGGGGCGCAACCGCCGGGCGCTCGATGCCGTCGAATTGATGCCGTCGATCCTGCACGTCGATCAGGAGGCCGTGTTGACGACGACCTTTCTGGGCCGCGACTACGCGTTGCCGGTGGGCATGGCGCCTTTGGGCATGTCGGGTTTGGTCTGGCCCGGGGCCGAGACGCTCCTGGCCGCCGAGGCGCGGCGGGTCGGTCTGCCCTACACGCTTTCCACCGTGGCGACGGTGCGGCCGGAAGACGTGGATGCCGGCGGCAACGGGTGGTTTCAGCTCTACCCGCCGCGCGACCGCGGACTCCTGGCCGATATGCTGGGGCGGGTGTCGGCGGCGGGCTTTGAGACGCTGGTGCTGACGCTGGATGTTCCGGCGGCGTCGCGCCGGGAGCGGCAGACCCGTGGCGGGCTGACGCAACCGCCCCGGTTGACGCCCCGGCTGGCGTGGCACGTGGCGCAGCGGCCTGCCTGGGCGCTCGCCATGGCGCGGCGCGTGGCGCGGAACGGCATGCCGCGCATGGCGTTCATCGATGACTATGCCGGGGAGTTGGCAAAGGGACAGAAATCGTCGATCGCCCATGCGGGCTACCTGCTCCGGACCGCGCCGGATCGTGACTACCTCGACCATCTGCGCGGGTCGTGGGACGGGGCCCTGATCGTGAAAGGCGTGCTCGACCCGTCGACGGTCCCGGCGCTGGAGGCCGCCGGGGTCGATGCGATCTGGGTGTCGAACCACGCGGGCCGGCAGTTCGACGGCTGCCCCTCGGTGGTCAGCGTCCTGCCCGGGATCCGCGCCGCGACGGACTTGCCGCTGATTGCGGACGGGGACATCTCGGGCGGGCTCGACATGCTGCGGCTCATCGGGCTGGGGGCGGATTTTTGCATGCTGGGCAAGGCGTGGCATTATGCGCTTGCGGCGCTCGGCGGCGCGGGCCCGGCGCATCTGACCGAGATGCTGCGGCTCGATCTGGTCAGCAATCTGGCGCAGCTTGGCTGCGAACGGCCCACTGGCGCGCGGGGTCGCATATGGTCAGGCGCGCCCGCGTCGTCATAACAGGCATCCGGAACGGCTTGAGCAAGCCTCGTCGAAGGCTCCGGAACCGGACGGCAACCGGTTTGCACCCGTCACGATCCCGTCATACACCGATGCTGCAGGTGCAAAGGGGACCACCATGGCCGACTTCCAGAAAATCCTTGTCGCAAACCGGGGCGAGATCGCGATCCGCGTCATGCGGGCCGCCAACGAGATGGGCAAACGCACGGTCGCCGTCTTTGCCGAAGAGGACAAGCTGGGACTGCACCGGTTCAAGGCGGACGAGGCCTACCGGATTGGTGAGGGCCTGGGGCCGGTCCAGGCCTACCTGTCGATCGAAGAGATCATCCGTGTCGCCAGGGAGTGTGGCGCCGACGCCATCCACCCGGGCTATGGCCTGCTCAGCGAAAACCCCGATTTCGTGGACGCCTGCACCGAGGCCGGCATCGCGTTTATCGGCCCCAGGGCCGAAACCATGCGCAAGCTGGGCGACAAGGCCTCGGCACGCCGCGTTGCCATCGAGGCCGGGGTGCCGGTCATCCCCGCGACCGAAGTCCTCGGCGATGACATGGACGCCATACGCAAGGAAGCCGGTGAGATCGGCTATCCCCTGATGCTCAAGGCGTCGTGGGGCGGCGGCGGTCGCGGCATGCGCCCGATCACAACCGAAGACGAGCTGGAAGAAAAAGTCCGCGAGGGCCGGCGCGAGGCCGAAGCGGCCTTTGGCAACGGCGAAGGCTATCTCGAAAAGATGATCCTGCGCGCCCGGCACGTGGAGGTGCAGATCCTCGGGGACAAGGACGGCAACATCTACCACCTCTACGAGCGCGATTGCTCGGTCCAGCGCCGCAACCAGAAGGTCGTTGAACGCGCCCCTGCCCCCTACCTGTCCTCCACCCAGCGCGAACAGATCTGTTCTCTGGGCAAGAAGATCTGCCAGCACGTCAATTACGAATGCGCCGGCACGGTCGAGTTCCTGATGGATATGGATACGGGCGAATTCTACTTCATCGAGGTGAACCCCGGGGTGCAGGTCGAACACACGGTGACCGAGGAAGTGACCGGCATCGACATCGTGCGCGCCCAGATCCTGATCGCCGAAGGCAAATCACTGACCGAGGCCACGGGGACCCCCAGCCAATATGACGTGAAACTCGACGGCCATGCGATCCAGTGCCGGATCACGACCGAGGATCCGACCAACAACTTCATCCCCGATTACGGCCGCATCACCGCCTACCGGGGCGCGACGGGCATGGGCATCCGGCTTGATGGCGGCACCGCCTATTCAGGGGCGGTGATCACGCGCTATTACGATTCGCTTCTGGAAAAGGTCACGGCCTGGGCCCCGACCCCGGAAGCCGCGATTGCGCGGATGGACCGGGCCTTGCGCGAATTTCGCATCAGGGGCGTATCGACCAACCTCGATTTCGTCATCAACCTGCTGCGACATCCGACCTTCCTGTCGAATGA
>CAYMMT010000088.1:0-11647 GCA_964391555.1 uncultured Rhodobacterales bacterium | reverse complement strand
ACGGGTTCCGCGCCCCCTGCGAGGCCTATGCCACAGCGATGACCGGTCTGGGCCGGTCCCTCATGGGGCTGGCGCTGGAGGCGATCGGCACCCCGGACCGAACCATCCTGAGCGCGTTCGGGACGCCCACGATCTGGCTCCGCCTGCTGCACTACCCGCCGCAGCCGCCGCAAGCACCCGACGACCTTTACGGATCGGCCCCGCACAGGGATTTCGGCTGTCTCACCCTGCTGGCGCAGGACGATGCCGGCGGCCTTCAGGTGCAGACGCCTGCTGGAGCCTGGGTCGATGCCCCGCCGATGCCCGGCGCCTTTGTCGTCAACGTCGGTGACATGCTGCACCGCATGTCGAACGGCAGGCTTCTTTCCACGCCCCACCGCGTGATCAACACCTCCGGGCGCGAGCGCTATTCGGTGCCGTTCTTCTTCGACCCCCACGTATCGACCGAGATTGCCCCCCTGCCCGGCACCGGACCGGCAGAATTCGACCCGTTGATTTTCGGAGACTTCCTGCGCGGCGAACTCGAAGCCGGCTACGAGGCCCATCAGGACGCGGGATAGATCACCGGAAACTCCGGCGCGTCAAACGGAGCGCCATCCTCGTACTCCAGATCCGGAAACGCCGGAGAGGTCGGGCCGAGGCGCTTGGCAAAGACCGCATCGTCCCCCACCCAGCGGATCGAAATGACCCGCCTGCGGCTGGGCGAGCTGTTGGCCGGCGCGCCATGCAGGGTGCGGAAGTTGAACGCCATCGCGTCGCCCGGCGCCATCTCCCAGCCGAGGATGTCGAGGTCGTCCCGCAGGGCGTCGACGTTCGGCACCGCCTCGCTCGGATCGTTCTCGAACAGGTCCGTGCCGTCAAACCTCTGCGGTTTGAAATCCGTGCCCCAGAGGTGGGAGCCCGCGACATATTCAATCGTCCGCTCCCGCGGAATGTCGTCGAGGGGCACCCAGAAACTCACCGACTGCCGCCCCTCGCACAGGTAGTAGGGCTGATCCTGATGCCAGGGCGTGACCACGGAATTCCCGGGCTCCTTGACGAGGATGTGGTCGTGAAACACCCGCGCCGTGCGGCTCTGCATCAGCGCCGCCGCCAGCGCCGCCATATCCGAGCTGCGCACCAGCGCCCGGTACCCGTCGAACTTGTCCCAGACCACGTAGTCCTGAAAGAACGCCTGCCCGCCGTCATCGGGGCGATAGGTCCGTTCCCGCCAGCTTGGCGCGGCCATGTTCTCCTCGATCGCCGCCCGGGCCCCCTCCACGAAGTCCGCAAAGGCCCCCTTCAGCAGCACCGCGCCCCGGGTCTGGAACGCCTCGATCTGCGCCGGGCTCAGGTCGGGATGGGTCATGTCAGCCGTCCGTAAAATGTCATGCGTGCGTTTTCGGACAGTTCCACCCCCGGTTCCGCGTTATAGGCCAGAACCGCCAGCATCCGCGTCTCGTCGCTTTCGTTCGGGGATACCCGATGAACCGAGTTTCGCCCCCGAAACAGCACGATCGTTCCGGGCGACATCGACAGGACCTTGGGCTCCAGCGCGCCGTCGAGCAGCGCGGCCACGCCGTCGTAGTTCATCTCTCCGGCATCGGCATCCCGCAGGTCCTTGACGTATTCGAACCGGCTCCCGGCGGTGGGCTTGCGGATCAAGAGGGTGATGGCAAAGGACGAATTGTCGAAATGCCAGCCCAGTTCCTGCCCGCGCCGGGCGTAGTGAATGTTGATCGACGACAGCGGGTCCGCATAGGGATGCAACTCGGCCTCGCCGGTTGCCTGTTTCACGAAGTCCCGGAACGACGGGTCGTCATAAAGGACCCGCAGCGGCGACGTCGACGCCACCTCGTCGTCGCAGATGCACCCCTTTGACGAGACAACCTGCCGGTTCGCCGGATGCGCGGCGTCGAACGCCGGGTCCGGCGGCGTCAGGTAGACCGAATGGCTCTGCGTGCAGAAATACGCCTGATCCTGCCCCGCCGCGGCTTCGGCCTGCATCGCGGCCAGCGCACCGGGCCGGACAAAGTGCTCGAGGACCAGCACGCCGTCGGTGTCCAGCGTGGCCGCCGCCGATGCGCCAAATGCCGGGTCTCCCACCGGGTAGCGCTCCAGATCGACGATATCCCTGAGTTCCATTCCGGCAGACCCCGTTGCGATGACCCGTGACACGGCGACTAGACCGTGTTGCGCGCGGCGGAGAAAGCCCCTTTTTGCGGTCGCCGGCGGCATCCGGCGAATGCCAATCCGCATCCCATTGAGGCGGCAGGCCCAGGATTTGCTGAATTCGAAGCCGTTTGCCCAAGACTTCGGCTCAGCATCATTGCGCCATTCAGGGTTCTTGATACTCTCGCCGCATACCATCGGGGACAAGGAGACGACCATGGAACGCTTTGATCTGCTCAACACCGGCCTGCGCCGCCGGAGCCTGCTGCTGGGCGCGGGCGCTGCCGCCGGCCTGGCCACCCTGCCCAGGCGGCTCATCGCGCAGGACCCGCTCAGCGTTGCCGGGATTTACACGGTGCCGGTCGAACAACAGTGGGTCAGCCGCATCCACATCGCCGCGGAAGCCGCCAAGGCCGCGGGCCAGATCACCTACCAATTCACCGAAAACACCGCCAATACCGACTACACCCGCGTCATGCGCGAATATGCCGAGGGCGGCGCGAAGCTCATCGTCGGGGAAATCTTTGGCGTCGAGGCCGAAGCGCGCGAGGTCGTGGGCGACTACCCCGATACCGCGTTCCTGCTCGGCTCCTCGTTCCTTGACGATCCGGCCTATCCGAACCTGTCCGTGTTCGACAATTACATTCAGGACGCCGCCTACCTCAGCGGCATCATCGCCGGCGCGATGAGCGAGGCCGGGAACATCGGCATGGTCGGCGGCTTCCCGATTCCGGAGGTGAACCGCCTGATGCATGCCTTCATGGCGGGCGTGCGCGAGATGAAATCCGACGCCACCTTCCAGGTTTCCTTCATCGGCTCGTGGTTCGATCCGCCAAAGGCCAAGGAAACCGCCTTCGCCATGATCGAGAACGGCGCCGACATGATGTATGCCGAACGCTTTGGCGTCTCCGACGCGGCGCAGGAGCGCGGCGTGCTCGCCATCGGCAACGTCATCGACACCCAGGCCGATTATCCCGACACCGTGGTGGCCTCCGCGATCTGGCACTTCGAACCCACGATGCAGGCCGCGCTTGCCGCCGTGGCCGACGGCAGTTTCACCGCCGCCAACTACGGGATCTATTCCTACATGAAGGAGGGCGGCTGCTCTCTCGCGCCGCTGGGCACGTTCGACGGCAAGGTCCCGGCGGACGCCATGGCGCTTGTCGCCGAACGGGAGGCGGCGATCCGCGCCGGGGAGTTCGTCGTCGCGATCGACGATTCGGAGCCCGTGTCCTCCTGATGACCGGGACGGCAGAGGCGCGGGAGGTTGTCCTGCGCCTCGACGGCATCACCAAACGCTTCGGGTCACTGACGGCCAACGACGCCGTTGACGTGACCCTCCACAAGGGCGAGGTCATCGCCCTTCTGGGCGAAAACGGCGCGGGCAAGACGACGCTGATGAACATCCTCTTCGGTCACTACACCGCCGACGAAGGCCGCGTGGAAGTGTTCGGAGAGGAGCTGCCCCCCGGGGCCACCGGCGCGGCGCTGAAGGCCGGTGTGGGCATGGTCCACCAGCATTTCACGCTGGCCAACAACCTTACCGTTCTGGACAATATCCTCCTGGGCACCGCGCCGCTCTGGTCCATGGGGCGGGGTCGCCGCGAGGCGCAGGCGCGGGTGATGCAACTGGCCGATGATTTCGGCTTGGCCGTTGATCCGAATGCAAAAATCGCCGCATTGTCGGTGGGCGAGCGGCAGCGGGTCGAGATCCTCAAGGCGCTCTACAGGGATGCGCGCATCCTGATCCTCGATGAACCCACCGCCGTTCTGACGCCGCAGCAATCCGATGCACTCTTCGAGACGCTGCAAAAGGCGGTTGCCAGGGGCCTGTCGGTGATCTTCATCTCCCACAAGTTGCACGAGGTCATGGCGATTTCCGACCGGGTGCTTGTGCTGCGTCATGGCCGGCTCGTCGGAGAGACCGCCACCTCCGACACCACTCCCCACGATTTGGCCGAACTCATGGTCGGTGCCGAGATCGCCCAGCCGGTCCCGTCCGAGGCGCAACCGGGCGCCACCCTCCTGAGCCTGCGCGGCGTCTCGGCCCACCCGCCGGGCCACCGCACGGGGCTCGCCAACGTCGACCTCGACCTGCGCGGGGGCCAGATCCTCGGCCTCGCCGGGGTTTCCGGCAACGGACAGGGCGCGCTGGCGGACCTGATCTCGGGCGAGGCCCGGCCCGACAGCGGGGAGATGCGGCTGGGCAATGAACCCGTGACCGGCTGGTCCCCGCGCGCGGCACTGGCGGCCCGCATCGGGCGCATCCCCGAGGACCGGCACAGTACCGGCAGTATCGCCGATTTCTCGCTCACCGAAAACGCGATCCTCGAAAGCTACCGCGACCCCGCGATAAGCCGTGGCGGTTGGATGCGCTGGTCTGCCGCCGAGGACTTCGCGCAGACGGTCATCGCGACCTACGACGTGCGCTGTCCGGGGCCGGAGACCCGCATCCGGCTCCTGTCGGGCGGCAACATGCAGAAACTGATCCTTGGCCGCGCGCTGGAATCAGGCCCCCGCATCATCCTCGCCAACCAACCGGTGCGCGGGCTTGATATCGGGGCCGTGACCTACGTGCAGGAGCGTCTGATCGCGGCGCGCGACGCGGGCGCGGCGATCCTGCTGATCTCCGAAGACCTTGACGAGATCATGGGACTGGCGGACGTGATCCGGGTCATGTCCGACGGGCGGCTGTCACCCGAGTTCCCGCGCGGGTCCAGGACCGCGACCGAGCTTGGGCGCTGGATGGCCGGGGAGGGGTTCGACCGTGCGGCTTGAACCTGTCGCCAACCCGTCGCTGGCCCGGTCGCTGGGCTTTCCGGCCATCGCGCTGGGGCTTTCGGTTGTCGTCGCCTCCGGGCTGGCGCTCTTGGCCGGGGCGAACCCCTTCGCCACCTTCGGCCTGATCCTGCAGGGGGCGGCGGGTTCGCAGTTCGCCGCGCTGGAAACCCTGAATCGTGCGACGCCGCTGATCTTCACGGGCCTCGCCGTGGCGGTGGCCTTCCGCGCCAAGCTCTGGAACATCGGGGCCGAGGCGCAGCTCTACATGGGCGCGCTTCTGACGGTCGTCTTCGGCACCTCGGCCCTCGGACTGCCCGGCCCCCTGCCGCTGGTTCTGATCGCGCTCATCGCGATGCTCGGCGGCGCGCTGATGCTGCTGGGCCCGGTGATCCTCAAGACCCGCTTCGGCGTGGACGAGGTGGTCACGACGCTGCTGTTGAACTTCATCATGCTGCTCTTCATCTCGCTCCTGCTCGAAGGACCGCTGAAGGACCCGATGGGCATGGGCTGGCCGAAATCGCCCCGGCTGGACGCCGACGCCCGCCTGCCCCGCATCGTCGAGGGGCTGCGCCTGCACTGGGGCTTTGCGCTGGCGCTGATCTGCGCCGCGGGCGTCTGGATCATCGAAACCCGCACCACGCTGGGTTACGAAATCCGCGCCGTCGGCCAGAACCCCCGCGCCGCCCGTTTCGCCGGCATCCCGGTGAACATGGTGCTGCTGAAAACCGCGCTCCTGTCGGGGGGTCTCGCGGCGCTGGCGGGGTTTTCGGAAGTCGCGGGGCTGAAAGGCTCGCTCACGCTCGATCTGAGCCCCGGGTTTGGCTACACCGGGATCATCGTCGCGATGCTGGCGCTCCTGCACCCCATCGGCGTCGTCGTCTCCGCGATATTCGTCGCGGGCGTCTTCATCGGTGCCGACAGCATGAGCCGGGCGGCGGGCGTGCCGACCTACATCGCCGATATCCTGCTGGCCACGGCGCTCCTTTTCATGGTGCTCGCCATCCTGCTCACCCGGTTCCGGATCGTGAGGGGATGATGGAGATCCTCGATATCCTCCTCTCCGCCAGTTTCTGGGCCGCCGCCGTGCGCATCGCCTCCCCGCTGATCTTCGCCACCATGGGAGAGCTGATCTGCGAGCGCGCGGGCGTCCTGAACCTCGGGATCGAGGGGATCATGGTCGTGGGCGCCTTTGCGGGGTGGATGGCGGTCTACGCGGGCACCGGGCTCTGGGCCGGCGTCGCCGTCGCCATGGCGGCGGGCATGCTGTTCGGCCTCCTGCACGCGACCCTGACCGTCCCCTTCGGCCTGTCCCAGCACGTTGTCGGCCTCGGCATCACGCTGCTGGCGACCTCCGCCGCCTATTATGCCTACCGACTTGCCCTGCCCGAGGTTTCGAGCCCGCCGCGCATCCTCCCGTTCCAGCCCTTTGAAATCCCGCTGCTGTCCGGGATCCCGATCCTGGGCCAGGCGCTCTTCAACCAGACGCCGCTGACCTACCTCGCCTTCGCCGTGGTGGGCATCACCGCCTTTGTTCTCTACCGCACGCCGCTCGGCCTTGCTTTGCGCGCGGCGGGAGAGAACCCCTCCGCCGTCGAGGCACAGGGCCTCTCGGTCACCGCCCTGCGCATGGGCGCGGTCATCGTCGGGTCGGGGCTGATGGCCGTCGGCGGGGCGTTCCTCACCATGTCGGCCTTCGACAGCTTCTTCTTCGAGATGGTCAACGGCCGCGGCTGGATCTGCATCGCGCTTGTCGTGTTCGGCGCGTGGCGGCCGGGAAAGGCGCTGCTTGGCGCGCTGCTGTTCGCCGCCTTCGACGCGCTTCAGATCCGGCTGCAACAAACCGGGTTGGGGGTCATCGTCCCCTACCAGGTGTTCCTGATGATCCCCTACATCCTGTCGATCCTGGCGCTGATCCTGATGTCGCGCCGGGCCGAGGTGCCGGCGGCGCTGATGGTGCCCTACAACCGAGGAGAACGCTGATGGCCAGCTTCGATATCCTTGTCACCGGCGGCACGCTGCCTGACGGGACCGTTGCCGATATCGGTATCACCGGGGACCGGATCACGGCCGTCGGGGCGCTGGACGGCGCCGGGGCCGGGACGGTCATCGACGCCACCGGGGACCTCGTCTCGCCGCCCTTCGTCGATCCGCATTTCCACATGGACGCGACGCTCAGCTACGGCACACCACGCATCAATGCCTCGGGCACGCTGCTCGAAGGCATTGGCCTCTGGGGAGAACTCAAACAGATCGCCACCGTGGACGAGATGGTCGCCCGGGCGCTGGACTACTGCGACTGGGCGGTGTCCCTCGGCCTGCTCGCCATCCGTACCCACGTGGATACCTGCGACGACACGCTGAAAGGTGTCGAGGCGATGATCCAGGTCCGCGACACGGTCCAGCCCTACCTCGACCTGCAACTCGTGGCCTTCCCGCAGGACGGCCTTCTGCGCGACCCCACGGCCCAGGCCAACACGCTCCGCGCGCTTGATATGGGCGTCGATGTGGTCGGCGGCATTCCGCATTTCGAACGCACCATGGCCGACGGCGCCGAAAGCGTGCGCATCCTCTGCGAGATCGCGGCAGAGCGGGGCCTGCCGGTGGACATGCACTGTGATGAGACCGACGACCCCCAGTCGCGCCATATCGAGAGCCTCGCCTACGAGACCCAGCGCCTCGGCCTGCAGGGTCGGGTCGCCGGTTCACACCTGACGTCGATGCATTCGATGGATAATTACTACGTGTCCAAGCTGATCCCGCTCATTGCCGAGGCCGGGATAAGCGCCATTCCCAACCCGCTCATCAACATCATGCTGCAGGGTCGGCACGACACCTTCCCCAAACGGCGCGGCCTGACCCGGGTCAAGGAAATGCAGGCCGCCGGGATCCGCGTGGGCTGGGGACAGGACTGCGTGCGCGACCCGTGGTATTCGCTCGGCACGGGCGACATGCTGGACGTGGCCTTCATGGGTCTGCACGTGGCGCAGATGTCGTCGCCGGACGAGATGCGGCGCTGCTTTGACATGGTCACGACCGAAAACGCGGCGATCCTCGACCTCCCGGACTACGGCCTGCACACAGGCGCGATGGCCTCGCTTGTGGTTCTCGATGCCAGCGACCCGATCGAGGCGGTGCGGCTCCGGCCCGACCGGTTGGCCGTGGTCTCGAAGGGCAAGGTCGTGTCCAGGAAAAGGCGCAACGACAGCCAGCTTGACCTGCCCGGCAGGCCGGCTTCCGTCCGGCGTCGGCATATGGTCCCGGGCACCCCCTGACCGACCCGCACGGAGGGTCCCGGCCAACCGGCGCGTTGTTTCGGGGACACCCGCCCGCCGAACATTCCCGTATTTCGGCATTAGACATTGATCGCCCCCCCGCGACGCGTCATCCTCCCAGACGCGCGTTTGATGGGTTTTTGCATGTTTATAGAGGCACTTCACAACGGGGCGCTGCTGTCCTTCACCGCGTTTGGCCTCTACTTTGTCAATGTCTCACATGACCAATCGAAACGTCCCACCGCCGCGATTGTTCTTGGCCTGAGCTACGGTCTGGTGGCCTTCCTGGTAACCGTCTCGCCCATCGTAACCAGCAGCGGCGCGACACTCGACGCCCGAGCCGGCCCGGTGGTCATGGCGGGGATTTTCGGCGGGCCAGTGGCGGCCATGATCGCGGCGGCACTTGGTTCGGCGGCGCGGTGGAGCATTGGCGGAACATTCGCTCTCTCCGGCGCACTCGTCAATGTGCTTTACGCCCTCGTCGGAACTCTGCTCTGGCGCCGCCTGTTCCGGAGACAGCTTGGTGACGACCTTGGAGGGGTCCGGCTCGGTTTGGCGGCCGGACTGAGTGTCATTGCAGCCGGCCTCATGTTCTTTGTGATCGAGCCGCGTGAGGTGGCCGCCGCGTGGATTGCGGAGACGTTTCCCCTCATCGCCGTCGCCAATGTCGTTTCGGTCCTGATATGCGGCCTGATTGGCAAGGCCGCTCTGGCAACCGCTGCAAACCGTCACGCGCTTGAACGGGCGCTCGAAACGCTTGAACTGGCAAAGACATCCGGCGGCATCGGCATCTGGACCCTGGACCCGGCCACAGGGGCAGTGGATTGGGACCAGACGAACAGGGATCTGCACGGCATCCGGCTGGTGGGAGAGACCGGCGGATTCGACGATTGGGCGCGAACCCTGCACCCCGACGACCTGCCTCGTGTTTCCAAGGAGTTTCAAGACGCCCTCGACGGCAGGACACCCTTCGACACGACCTACAGGGTCATCCTGCCGGATGAACAGGTCCGGCACCTGAAAGGCAATGCCCTGATCCTGCGCGACTCAGCGGATGCGCCGACCCGGGTTGTGGGCGCGAATTTCGACATATCCGACCTCGTGGAAAAGGACCGGGTGATCAAGGAGACGCGGTCCATCGCGACGCAGGCCCAGAAGATGGAATCGATCGGTCAGCTGACCGGCGGGGTGGCCCACGATTTCAACAACCTTCTGGCCGTCATTCTTGGCAATCTCGAGTTGATCGAAGTCTCCGACAATCCGGAGGAGACCCGGGAATACCTGGAGGCTGCGAAGGCGGCCGCGCTTCGGGGGGGCGACCTGACGAAAAGCCTGCTGAGCTTTGCACGGCAATCGCCGCTTGAGCCAACCGCCGTCGACCTCAACCAGATGGTCCGCGAGATCAAGACCTGGTCGTCCCGCGTGATCCCCGAAACCATCGACGTCGAGGTGTCGCTGCTGGCCGGACTTTGGAAGGCGGAAGCGGATCCGAGCCTGACCCAGAACGTGCTCCTGAACCTGATCCTGAACGCGCGGGACGCGATGCCCGACGGTGGCCGGATGACGATCGAAACCTCGAATGTCCGCATCGATCAGGAATACAACGACCTGCGTGACGAGGACATGACCCCCGGCCGCTATGTCATGCTGGCCGTCAGCGATACCGGTGTGGGGATCCCGAAGGATCATCTGGAGCAGATCTTCACGCCGTTCTTCACCACCAAGCCCGTGGGAACCGGCAGCGGCCTTGGCCTCTCCATGGTGCAGGGGTTCATGAAACAATCCGGCGGCACGGTGCGGGTCTATTCGGAACCGGGCCTGGGGACGACGTTCAAACTCTTTTTCAAGGTGATCAGCGGCGCGACCGAAGCGGTTTCGCGGCCGCCCGGACAAACCAGGCCCGCATCGAAATCCGGCGCGCGGATTCTGCTCGTGGAGGACGAACCGGCCGTGCTGGACGTGCTCGCCAGCACCCTGGAGTTGGCCGGCTACCAGATCACCTCGGCAAGCTCGGGCGACGATGCCCTGCGGATCTGGGAGGAGGACCCGGATTTCGATCTGCTGGTGACCGATATCGTGATGCCCGGCGAATTGCAGGGCACCCACCTTGCCCAGGTCTTGCGGGAACGACAGCCCGATCTGCCGATCGTGTTCATGTCAGGCTATGCCAGCGAGGCAACGGTGCACGGCAATGGCCTGCGGCCCGAAGACATTCGACTGATGAAGCCGGTGCGCCGCGCCGACCTGCTGGCGTCGGTGGAGCAGGCCCTCAATTCCGGTCGCTAGCCGCGCCAGCGGTCGGACAATCGCAGGATGGCCGGCGGCGGCGAGACGGCGCGGCCGCGACCCGCGATCAATGGCCGGCCAAAGAAACGCTGTCGGGCCATGGCGATCCCTGAAGGACTCGAACCCTCAACCTGCTGATTAGAAGTCAGCTGCTCTATCCAGTTGAGCTAAGGGACCGCTGCGACCCGAATAGCAAGCGCCGGCGGCGGGGGCTAGCGGTTTGCGCCGGGTCAGTGCGTCCACGCGCCACGGCGTTTGGTGGCAAAATTGTCGCCATAGCCTCCGGGACGGATATTGGGCTGGCGCGGCTTGGGCTCCTGGACGACAGCGTCGATGCCGTGGTCCTGCGCGTAGGCCAGCGCCTCTTCCTTGCTGTCGAACCGCATCCGGACCTGTGTCTGGGTATCGGCGGACGAGGTCCAGCCCATGAGCGGATCCACCTCCCGGGCGGAGCCCTGGGCGTAATCCAGAACCCAGTGATGGGTCTTGGCCGTGCCCGACTGCATGGCATTGCGGGCGGGCTGGTAGATGCGTGCGCGCATGGGCTCCGGTCTCCTCGTGGTCACGGTTCCTGTATGCGCAGGGTGGCGCGTCTGCGCAAGAGCCCCGGTGCCGCAGGCCGTCCCCGGGGCCGGGCCCGAATTTCGCCACGAAATTCGCCTTCGAAATCCGAAATGGATTTCGACCCCCTCGCCGGTGTCAATGCCCCGCGCCGATCACCCCGGTGCGCACACCGTAGTCCACCGCCAGCCCGTAATCCGGATCGTCGTCGCCCTCGACGACAAGGTGTCCGGCCCGGCGCAGCAGCCTGTGGCAGTCGTGGCTCAGATGGCGCAGCTGCAGACGCTTGCCCGCCGCTTCGTATTTCGCGGCCACGGCTTCGATGGCCTGCAGCGCGGAATGATCCACAACCCGGCTGTCGGCAAAATCCACAACGACGCGTCCGGGGTCGCCGGCCACATCGAAAACCTCCACGAAGCCCTCCGCCGACCCGAAGAACAGCGGGCCCTCGATCTGGTAGACCTTGGCTCCCTCGGGGGTCGTGTAGGCCCTGGCCCGGATGCGCCGCGCATTGTTCCACGCATAGGCCAGCGCCGAGACGATCACGCCGACGACCACCGCCGTGGCGAGGTCCGTCGCCACCGTCACCACGGGCC
>CAYMMT010000087.1:0-11667 GCA_964391555.1 uncultured Rhodobacterales bacterium | reverse complement strand
GGCGAGAGCCACCCGGATTTTCGGCACCATGTCGGCTTCGGAGCCGGAATCGAGATTCACCTGCACGGTGCAGGTCCGCCGCATCATCGTGGTGCCGTCGGTGCCGACCTTTTGCATGTAGCCGTCCATGAGCCGGTATCGGCCCTTGGGCATTAGCGGCATATCCTCATGTCGCCAAATCGGTGCCGCGCCGAGACCGATGAAGCCCACACCGATTTCATCCGCGATATCCTTCACCTCGCGCAGATGGGTGTTCACCTCATCGCAGGTCTGGTGGATCGTCTCCAGAGGGGCGCCGGAGAGCTCGAGCTGGCCGCCGGGCTCCAGCGAGACGTTGGCGCCACCCTTTTTCAGACCGATGAGTTCCTCCCCTTCAAAGAGCGGGTCCCAGCCATAGCGAAACCGAAGCCCTTCGAGCACCGCCTTGATCGAATGTTGGCCGCGGTAGGGCAGAGGTTTGAGGCTGTCTTTGCAATAGCCGAACTTCTCGTGCTCGGTGCCGATGCGCCAGTCTTCCTTGGGTTTGCAGCCTTGCTCAAGCAGTTCGGCAAGCTGGTCGCGCCGTTCGATCGGGCCGCCGCCGGATTGAGGGATGGACATGGGGCGTGGCTCCGTTGGTCGATTTCGCCCGCCAAGGGGTGCCGTTTGGACGCAGCGGTGTCAATGCAGCGCGGACGCAACTGCCGATCACGGATGTTTTGCCGATCCCGACAGGATGTTGTGTCGCTGCCCCGCGCGGCGATCAGCCGCCCAACCTCTTTTGTGGAGCCTCCCAAACCAGAACCGGCGCATTTGGCGTCTCCTGCAAGGCACTCAGCATCGCCTCCGTCCGAATGCCGGGCAGAGCTGCGAACAGGTCAAAGAGCCCGTCAGCCCCGGCGGCATTCACCGGGATCGCAAGGCGTCCACCCGTTTCCGCCGTCAGTTGCCAGTGCGCGGGCTTTCCGGGGACAAGCTCCAGCCGCGCCAGAAGGTCGAGGTCGGCCATGCCGCCCGTGAGCGGCCCGTAGTAGGTAACCCGGCGTTCGGTGATCTCCACCATGCCGGGTCCTTCGCCGCGGGTTCGGAAACGCAGGTGCTGCACGCCGGTATAGATCAGCGCGGCCCCCAGAAGCAGACACACCCATCCGAGGAAGGCGACGAAGCCGTAGCGGGTCAGCGCCAACCACAGTCCGAACAGGATCACTCCGGTACCGGCCAATACGTCGCGCCACCGCAGCAGGGCGGCCCGGGCCTCGGGGCGAAGGAAATCAGACATGACGTGGCTCTCGCATGGTGATCAGGGTCCAGTGGCCGATCTGTTCAAACCCCAGGGAGGTATAGGCCCGGGTAGCGTGTTTGTTCCCCGAAAACAGCGTTGCCATGCTCGTCCCGCGGTCCCGTGCCTCGGCGAGGTGCCGAGCCACGGCACGGCGGGCATGGCCCCGCCTGCGCATCTCGGGCGGGGTGTAGACGCCGCCGATCTGGACGATCTCGGGCAGGATGGCGTTGAAACCGGTCATGGCGACGGGGGTTCCGTCCACGATCAGCGCCCGGTGGCTGTCCATTTCGATGTAGCGCGCGATATCCTGTTCCGCGCCAATGGCCGCATCCTCCGGCCGTTCGCCCAGCGCCTCGACGTGATAGTCGCGCCGCCATCTGACAGAGGTCGCGCGATCCATGTCCTGAAGCGGCACAAGCTGTCCGGGTCCACTGGGCAGGGTCAACTTGCCGAGATCGAGCCTGAACTGCGGCTCGTCCCGATTGAGGGTGCAATCGGCCGCGTTCACGCGCAGCGCGTCGGCCAGCGGGCGGGCCTGATGCGTCGGACCGATGATTCCGCTGACGGCGCGGCCGGTAACGATCCGACAGGCGGCCGCGATGTCACCCGATGGCAGAAACGGCATGACGGTGCCGCCACGGGTCATGGTGAGAACATCGGTGACCTGCCCGCCCGTTTCCGCGATCCAGAAGAGGGGTGCATAGGCGCCCGACCCTTCGAAGCCGAAGCGGGCGAGGTTGGACAAGGGGAACATGGCCCATTCCGGGCGTTGCCGAAGGCAAGCCTGGATCGCTGGCAGGTCACCTTTGGTGGCCCGGTGCATCAACCCCAGTCCCCGATCCGGGCCTGCCACAGCGTCAGGGCTGCAACCGCCGCTGTTTCCGCGCGCAGAATCCGCGGCCCCAGCGCGACGGGGTGGCCGCAGGGCAACCCGGTGAGCGCCTTGCGTTCGTCGTCCGAAAACCCGCCCTCGGGACCGATGAGCACGGCGCCCGGAGCCCGGACTTCCGGCCAGGTCAACACCTGACCGGCCGCGCCTTCATCGCAAAAGATCAGATGCCGGGTAGGGTCCCAGCCAGCAAGCAGGGCCGAAAGCTTTGCCGGAGCCGCCACCACGGGCACGGCGGTGGCACCACATTGCTCGGCGGCCTCGACCGCGTGGGCCTGCAGCCTGTCCACGCGGACCCGTTCGGCATTGGTAAACCGGGTCAGGACGGGCTGAAGTCGCGCAGCGCCAAGCTCCACGGCTTTTTCCACGATGAAATCGGTCCGGGCCTTCTTGAGCGGTGCAAAAAGCAGCCACAGATCGGCTGGCGGCAGATGCGGTGCGGTCTGAGTGCCGATGCGAAGCGATCCGGCGCGTTTGCCGGTCTCTTCGACCACGGCGGCCCGCTCTCCGCTTTCGCCGTCAAAGACGCGGAGTTCCGCACCCACACCCAACCGCATGACGCCAAATAGGTAGTGGGACTGGTCCCGCGACAACGGAACGATTTGCCCCTCGCTCAAGGGTTCGTCTAGAAAGAGCCGGATATGCGCCATGGGACGGACCCTATGACCGAGAGCCCCGAGAGACCAGAGACCGCAGGACGGGTTGCGGATGCCGCGCAGGACAATTGGGTTGACAGATTCGCGCCGGAGCCGCTGCGCCCGTTTCTCCGCCTCAGCCGCGCGGACCGGCCGATTGGAACCTGGCTCTTGCTCGCGCCTTGCTGGTGGGGGCTGGCCATGGCCAGCCTGTGGAAGGGATCGTTCACATTGACCGACCTCTGGATCGGGGTCGGCTGCGCCATTGGTGCCTTCCTGATGCGGGGCGCGGGCTGCACGTGGAACGACATCACCGACCGGGACATCGACGCGAAGGTAGAACGCACGCGGTCCCGCCCCATTCCCTCGGGCCGGGTTGGGGTCCGGCGGGCGCTTGTCTGGATGCTGCTGCAAAGCTTCCTCGCGCTCCTCATCCTGCTGACCTTCAACCTGAACGCGGTCCTTCTCGGCGTGCTGTCCCTGCTCCCGGTGGCGGTTTATCCGTTTGCCAAGCGATTCACGTGGTGGCCGCAGGTCTTTCTCGGGATTGCGTTCAACTGGGGGGTCCTGCTGGCGTGGACTGCCTCGGCCGGAACGCTGGCGTGGCCCGCTGTGGCGGCTTATCTCGCCGGGATCTCATGGACGCTGTTCTATGACACGATCTATGCCCATCAGGACACCGATGACGACGCGCTGATCGGGGTGCGGTCCACTGCCCGCCTGTTCGGTGACCAGACCCCGGCCTGGCTGCGCCGGTTCCTTGTCGTCACCGTCCTCTTCATGGGAATTGCGGCGCTGATGGCCACGTCGGATCGGTCGGTCCTGTCGCTGGTCGTGGCGACCTGCGGGGCCTGGGCCATGGGCTGGCACCTGATGTGGCAGCTCACGCAATTCAACGCCGAAGACGATGCGACGCTCCTCCGCATCTTCCGGTCCAACCGCGACGCTGGCCTGATCCCCGTGCTGTTTTTCGCCGCGGCCGCATTCCTGTGATTGAACCCCGTCCCGGCTCGGCCTAATGAGTGCGGCACGTACCCAATTCACGAGAGGATAGATGCGCCTGTCCCGGTATTTGGTCCCTGTTCTGGCCTTCTTCGTCGCTGCCTTGCTTTCGGGGCTCGGCGCGCGGGTCGCGGTGAGCGCTGTCGAGTCACGATCAGCCGATAGCGTGGCCGACGCTCTTCGCGATGAAGGCATCGAATGGGCCACCGTGCTGGCCGATGGGTTGCAGGTGATCATCGAGGGCGAGGCGCCAAGCGAATCGATCCGTTTTCGCTCGATGAGCGTCGCGGGCACGGTGGTGGACGCCAGTCGGGTCATCGACAACATGACCGTGGCCGAAAGCGCCGCCCATGCTCCGCCCGACTTCACAATGGAAATCTTGCGAAATGATAGCGGGATTTCGATGATCGGTCTGGTGCCGGCGTCAACCGACCGTGACGCCCTGACCGAGCAGATCGTGCGTGTCGCGTCAGGCAAGGAGGTGGTCGATCTTCTCGAAGTGGCTGACTACCCGGTCCCGGATGGCTGGGATGCCGCGATGGACTACGGGTTGGATGTGCTCAATCGGCTGCCTCGCTCAAAGATCTCCGTCATGGCGGGATACGTCGACGTCACCGCCATTGCCGATAGCGACCCGGAGCGCCGCCGTCTGGAAGCAGAGCTGTCGCGCCGGGCGCCGGAAGGTTTGCGGATCGGCCTGTCAATCAGTGCGCCGCGCCCCGTCATCACGCCGTTCACCACACGGTTCATTCTTGATGCCGATGGGGCCCGCTTTGACACCTGCGCCGCTGACACCGAGTTGGCCGCCGGCCGGATCATCGCTGCAGCGCGGGCAGCGGGGCTGGAGGGAAAAGGCGACTGCACCGTCGCCCTTGGCGTGCCTTCGGCGACGTGGGGCCTTGCGGTGGTACAGTCCATCCGCGCGTTGGAGGAACTCGGTGGCGGCACGGTGACGGTCGCGGATGCCGATATTTCGTTGGTCGGGCTCGAGGGCACGGCGCAAGGGCTGTTTGACCGGGTCGTCGGCGAATTGGAGAACGAACTCCCCGACCTGTTCGTTCTGGACGCCTCGCTGCCGCGAATCGCCGAGACGGGGCTCAACGGTCCGCCCCAGTTTACAGCCACACTCAGTCCCGAGGGCCTCGTTCAGTTGCGCGGTCGGGTGGCCGATCCGTTGATGAATACCACGGCGGAAAACTACGGCCGTGCCCGGTTCGGCTCGGCCAGCATCACCATGGGGACACGGCTGTCTGACGATTTGCCCGCTGACTGGTCGATCCGGATTCTTGCCGCCATCGAGGCCTTGTCGAACCTGTCGAACGGCGCGGTGATCGTGGAACCGACGCGGCTGGAGATCACGGGCAAGACCGGAACGCAGGGCGCAGGCGCGGAGATTTCTCGTCTGTTGATCGAGAGGCTCGGCCAAACCGCCGCGTTCGACGTCAACGTCACATATGTTCCAGAACTCGACCCCATCGCCGCCCTGCCGACGCCCGAGGAATGCATCGACAAGATCGTTGGCGTGACCGAGGGTCGCAAGATCACCTTTGACCCCGGCTCGGCAGTATTGGCGGGCGACGCGCAGCTGGTCATGGACGATATTGCCGAGATTCTGCAGCGTTGCTCAGAGTTGAAAATCGAGGTTGCGGGTTTCACCGACAGCCAGGGCAGCGAGGGCGGTAACTTGCGGCTCAGCCAGGAGCGGGCCGATGCTGTCCTGACCGCATTGCGCGAACGCCGGGTGCCGGTGTCGACCTACACGGCGATTGGCTATGGAGAAGCCGATCCCATTGCAGACAACGAGACGGAAGAAGGACGCGAAGCCAATCGGCGGATCGAGTTCCGGCTGATCAGGCCCGCGCCACTTGTCGAGGAACCCACGGCGCTGGAACAATTGGAGGCCGAAGCGGCGGCAGCGGCTGAAACAGGCGGAGCTGAAGAGGCCGAGGCTACAGATCCCGAAGCGACAGCAGAAACGGAAGACATAGACCATTGAACAGAACCGAGTTCATTTTCGCCACGGCAGTCATCTTGTTTGTGGCATTTTGCCTGGGCTGGTTTGCCTCATGGCTCGTCAACCGATTTACCCGCGTGACAAAGGCCGAGATCGGAGAACTCGACCGCATGGCGCAGTCGTTGCACGAGGCGGAAGAGACCCGCGACCAGGCGATTACCTATCTGCAACAACGCGAGGCCGAGATGACCAACCAACTCAGCCAGACCGAAGCAGAGCTGCGCGCGGCGATGGACGGTCTGCGCGATGCGCGGCAGGAAGCCGAAGAGTTGCGCGGCATGCTGGAGAGGCGGGACGCCGGATAGGGTCGTCCAAAGTCCGCTGCAGCGCCAAGCGGCCCCGGGCTAGGCCTCGCCCTCACCGCCGCAATAGCTGCAAAGGCGGGTCCGGGTTCCGTAGCATCCCGAACAGGTCTGCAGTCGCGGTTGCCCATTAAGATCGTACCCCACGATGTCCTCGCCCCGGCCGCGGCATATCTGGCATGGCGCGCGTCCGCTCCCGAGGCAACGGTGACATCTGAGCTTCTGGTGCGGCATCTGGGTCATTGCTATCTGCCTTGGTTTGCGCCTGCCGGTCTGGTCGAGTGCCTTGTCCAAGCCCCCGGTCCGGACGTGAGCTTAGCCCGACTCTGTGGCGGGATTTTGGCAAGACGCCCGCGTCTCGGGCTGAAGGCGAGGACCGGCCAGCGCGCCTGACGAAACGAAAATGGCTTGACCCACGACAGTCCCCTACGCGACCGTTGTCGGGCTGGCAGACTGATTCAGCATCAAATAATAAAATAAAATAAATGCTTACGGCATATGGGAGGCCCACCAATGAACGTTCGTCCTGACCCGACATTCTATCCATCCCCAAGGGACGCGATGGAGGCACCGGCGGAAACGCTGGCCTTCACGCTGCTCCTCAGCCCCGATTTTTCGCAACCCGACGGGATTGCCGTGGTCGATGTGAACCCGTCGTCCGACACCTATGGGAGGGTTCTCCATTCCGTCTTTGTCCCCAACAAAGGCGACGAATTTCACCATTTCGGGTGGAATGCCTGTTCGTCCGCCCTGTCGCCGCTTACCGGCCATGCCTTCCTGGAACGGCGCTACCTGATCGTGCCCGGCATCCGGTCCAGCCGGATCTACATCTTTGACGTCAAGGAGCCGCTGAAGGCGAAGATCCACAAGATCATCGAGCCTGAGGAGGCCTTTGCCAAGACCGGCTATTCGCGCCCCCATACCATCCACTGCGGGCCGGAAGGTATCTATGTCTCAACCCTCGGCGGCGGAGGCGAGGACGGGACAGACGGCCCTCCGGGCATCTTCATCCTCGACTGCCAGACCTTCGACATCATCGGTCGCTACGAGATCGAGCGTGGGGTGCAGGACAAGCATTACGATTTCTGGTGGAACCTGCCACGGGACTACATGGTCAGCTCCGAATGGGGTCTGCCGCCGCAGTTTGAAAACGGAATCGTGGCCGAGGATCTGCTGAGCAACAAATACGGCCACAAAATCCACTTCTGGGACCTGCGGGGCCGCAAGGTGACGCAGACGATCGACCTTGGCGAAAACCACCAGATGGCATTGGAAATCCGACCGGCCCACGATCCGATCAAGAAGCACGGATTTGTCGGTGTGGTGGTCGATACCACCAACCTCGAAGGGGCAATCTTCACCTGGTGGCAGAACGAAGACGGCACCTTTGAGGCCAAGAAAACGATCACCATCCCACCGCAACCGGCCGATGCCGATGACCTGCCCGATCTGCTCAAGGGCTTTGGCGCGGTCCCGGCGCTGGTCACCGATATCGATCTCAGCCTCGACGACCGCTTCCTCTACGTGGCCTGTTGGGGTCAGGGCGAGATGCACCAGTATGATGTCTCCGATCCGATGAACCCTGTCCTTGCCGGCAAGGTGGAGATCGGCGGCATCGTGAAGAAAACCAAGCACCCGAACGGTCAGGATTTCGGATACGGGCCGCAGATGGTTGAAATCAGCCGCGACGGAAAACGCGTCTATTGGACCAACTCGCTCTACTCGACATGGGACGACCAGTTCTATCCGGGCGATCGCGGCGCGGCCATGGTGATGGCCAACGTCGGAGACGACGGCGGGCTCGAACTTGACCCGGATTTCTGGGTCGAATTCCCCGTGGGCTATCGCTCGCACCAGATCCGGCTGGAGGGCGGCGACTGTTCGACCGACAGCTTCTGCTACCCCTCGGTTCAGGCCGCCGAATAGCGTCTTGGTCGATGGCATGAACCCGGCGGCCCTTTGGTGGGCCGTCGTCGTTTCAGGGCTTTATCACGGCCTGAACCCCGGCATGGGCTGGCCGCTCGCGGTATCGGCTGCGCTCATGGAACGGCGGCGAATGAGCCTCTTTGCGGCCTTGGGCGCCATGACCGGTGGGCATTTCATCGCCACGCTCGCGATCCTGTTGCCGTTCACGTTTCTCTTCGTACTCGTGGCATGGCAGCGAGAGATTCAGGCGGTGGCGGCGTTACTGGTTATCGGGCTGGGCCTGTATCTGTTGACCAGGCGGCGGCATCCGCGGTTCCTCGCAAGGGTGCCACCAAGCCGGCTGACACTTTGGTCAGCACTTGCCGCGACTGCCCACGGAGCGGGTTTGATGCTGGTGCCGATCTACCTCGGGATCGGCGCGGCAGTCGACACTGAAACCGGCCACTCCGCCGTGTCCACGCTAATCCGGGGGAACCTGACCGTCGCCGTGGCAGTCGCGGTCATTCATACATTGGCCATGGCGGCTGCCGGCGGTGCTTTGGCTGTCGGGGTCTACCATTGGCTGGGCTTGCGGTTCATCCGGCAAGGGTGGTTCAATCTCGATCTCGTATGGGCCGGGAGCCTTGTACTGGTCGGCGGAGTCGCGCTGTGGCACGCGCTGGCGGGACCATAGGGTCGGTTGCCGCGCGAGGCGGGTCAGCCCGATGTGCATCCCTGGATATCGACGGCCCGCCCCCCCTCCGCCAGAACCGTTATCCGCACCCCGGAGCGATCCAGTGCAAAGGGCTCGCCCGAAACGTGCAAAAGCTCCGATTCGGCCTGGAGGGATCCGCCACGCCGGACGACCTCGGGCTCGGACACCCAGACCTCGGGGTCCGCGGTTTCGATGATCACGACATCGCTCTGATAGCTTCTGGGCAGGTCCATCGTGGCAGTGACCCGCAGACCACCGTCAATCGGAGCGACCTCACAGGTCACGCGACCGACGCCCGCCTCCTCCGCAGTCATCGGCCGATCAATCAGAGCCGCGACGATCGCCGGGTCCCGGCTGACATGATCCGCGGGCAACGTTGCCTCGAGGTCGAGTTCAACGGGAACACAAACAGATTCGCAAATCCCGATCAGCATTTGTCCTGAGATGCGCACCGGCGCGTCCGGATCGATGGTTTGCACTTCCAACGGCAGCGTCACCTCGCCCTTGTAACCGATAGAACGCATGCCATTCAGCCAACTCACCTCGGGGATTGGCCACTGCAACCCGAAACTGGCGAGGTTTTCGGCCTCCTGCCAGTTGAACAGGGGAGGGATGCCGGAATCACCCGGAGCCCGCCAGTACGTCTTCCACCCCGGCGCCAGACGAATGCGGATACCGGCCATATGACGCCCGTCATCTGTCCGCCAGCCAGGAAGAATGTCGACCCTGACCAAATCCTCAATCGTCTGCGCCGCAATCGGGGCGGGCACCACGGCAAGGACGGCCAGAACGGCGGAGAGGCAAAGACGTCGCAACATTCGGCGGAGAATAGGCATCGGGCCGGAAATGGGAAGTCACGTTGCGGCGATCTCTGCGCGTGCGACCCCTTGCACGGCGGCGGCAGGGACCACATCATCAGACACATGCAGTCCGACGCGCCAGCCACCGATCTCACCGGCCAGATGCTGATCGCCATGCCCGGCATGGGCGATCCGCGTTTCGCGCAGTCGGTGGTCTACCTGTGCGCCCATTCCGACGAGGGCGCCATGGGCCTGATCGTGAACAAGCCCACGCCGGATGTGCGGTTTTCGGACCTTCTTGACCAGCTTGGCATCGACCAGGCCGGGGCGCGACGGGACATTCGCATCCACTTTGGCGGGCCCGTGGAAAACGCCCGCGGCTTTGTCTTGCACTCGTCGGACTTCTGCAATTCCGAATCGACCCTTCGGGTGGACGACGGGATCGGACTGACGGCGACACTCGATGTCCTCGAACTGCTCGCTCAGGGCGACGGCCCGGCCTCCTCGATCCTGGCGCTCGGCTATTCCGGCTGGGGCCCCGGACAGCTTGAAGGGGAGATTGCGGAAAACGGTTGGCTTACCTGTCCGGCCCTGCCGGAACTGATCTTCGGCCGCGCCAATGAACACAAGTGGTCCGGTGCCCTGAAATCCATCGGGATCGACCCGCTGATGCTCTCGTCCGAGGGCGGGCGGGCCTAGGGTCGTTCGACCCGGGCGCCAACATGGCGGGCGACCCCGTCAATGGTCACCAGAACGGCGAGACGCCGCAACGCCATTATCAGTGGCTCGCCCTGCTTTTCGACCTCCCGAGCATGGACCGCAAGAGCCGGAACGCAGCACAGCACGGCAACACTGCGGGTCGTGGACGCGCCCTGATCGCAACACGGCCTGACCCGCACCCATGCCCCGCTTCACCGGTCAACAGGCCGTGTCGATCGGTCGTTGGAGTATCCGCGAAGGGACCGCGTCACAGGTGACGACCGGAGACATAGAACACCCGGTACCTGCGGTCATCCAGCACCATGAAGCTGTCGCTTCCGGCATCGTAGATCAGATATGCCCCCTGCTGCGTCAGTGCCTCCCGCAGGGTGCTCCGGTAGGGGGTCTCGCCAAAGCAGTCCGCCGCGCCCGAGGCATTGGACAAGGTCTCGCGCCCCATGTCCCCGGACGGCGACAAGAGGAGCTCATCCACAAGTTCGTGAGGTGTCCTGCCATCCACCTGAAGGACGGCAAATCCCTCTGCCCTGAACCGGATTTGCGCCGCCGTGGTGCTGTCGAGCACGTCGAGTTCAGGCCGCGGCGCGGGGACCTCGACGCGAAAGACGGCGCCCGTACACATTCGCGTGGCGGTGAAATGCTCGGTTTCGCCGAGGAAGAACCACCCGTCCAACAAGGCGCGCACGTCGGCCTCCCGATCGCGGGCACAGCCTGCGAGCACGGTACATACGCCGAGGAAGAGAACCAAGCGACCCATGCCCGTTCCATATCGGTCCAGCGTAGAGAGGCCGTTAATGACAATGGGGAGAACAGGGTCGCGACCGGCCCAAAGAAAAAGGGCCCCGCGTTTGGCAGGGCCCTTTCCAGGATCAGATGAGGATCATTCCCGGCTTTCGGGGGTCTCCACGATAAGCGTGTCGAACTCGTCGCCGCCGATGATGTCGTCGGCCGAGGGCGCGGCCAGCGCTGCTGCGGCTTCGGCTTCTTCCCGACGCGCTTCGATCACCACGTTGTCCCGCTCCGTCGCGATGCGGCGGATGCGTTGGGTCGCGCCACCGGTTCCGGCAGGGATCAGACGGCCCACGATGACGTTCTCCTTCAGGCCAACCAGCTTGTCCCGCTTGCCCTGCACCGACGCTTCGGTAAGGACCCGCGTGGTCTCCTGGAACGAGGCCGCCGAGATGAAGGACCGGGTCTGGAGCGAGGCCTTGGTGATGCCAAGAAGGATCGGCTCGCCCGTCGCCGGACGCCCGCCCTTGGCGAGCGCCTTGTCGTTGGCTTCGTCGAACTCGGCCTTGTCAACGGTTTCACCTTTCAGGAGCGTGGTTTCCCCGCTGTCCTGAATCTCCCACTTCTGGAGCATCTGGCGGACGATCACCTCGATGTGCTTGTCGTTGATCTTCACACCCTGCAGGCGATAGACGTCC
>CAYMMT010000086.1:0-11716 GCA_964391555.1 uncultured Rhodobacterales bacterium | reverse complement strand
CTCCTTGCCGAACAGGTCCTGGACCAGGGCCTGGACCCGCGGGATCCGGGTGGAGCCGCCGACGAGAACCACCTCGTCGACCTGGCCGGACTCGAGGCCCGCATCCTTCAGCGCCTGGCGGCAGGGACCCAGCGTGCGCTGCAGCAGGTCTTCGACCAGGCTCTCGAACTTGGCCCGGCTCAGCTTGAGCTGCAGGTGCTTGGGACCCGAGGCGTCGGCGGTGATGAACGGCAGGTTGATCTCGGTTTCCGGAACGCTCGACAGCTCGCACTTGGCCTTCTCGGCGGCTTCCTTGAGCCGCTGGAGCGCCATCTTGTCCTGGGACAGGTCGATGCCCGCGTCGGACTTGAATTCCTCGATGATCCAGTCGATCAGCTTGTCGTCGACGTCGTCCCCGCCGAGGTGCGTGTCGCCGGCGGTCGACTTGACCTCGACCACACCGTCGCTGACCTCGTGGAGACGTCGAAGGTGCCGCCGCCGAAGTCGTAGACGACGATCGTCTCGTCCGTCTTCTTCTCAAGCCCGTAGGCCAGGGCCGCGGCGGTCGGCTCGTTGACGATCCGCAGCACCTCGAGGCCGGCGATCTTGCCGGCGTCCTTGGTGGCCTGGCGCTGGGCGTCGTTGAAATAGGCCGGGACGGTGATGACGGCCTGCGTGACGTCTTCACCGAGGTAGCTTTCAGCGGTTTCCTTCATCTTTTGCAGGATGAAAGCGGAAATCTGCGAGGGCGAGTACTTCTCGGCCTTCGCTTCGACCCAGGCGTCGCCCTGACCACCGTCGATCACAGCGAACGGCAGGTTCTTCTTGTCCTTGGCGAGGTCGGCGTCGTCGAACCGACGGCCGATCAGACGTTTCGCGCCAAAGATGGTGTTGTCGGGGTTGGTGACGGCCTGACGCTTGGCAGGCTGGCCGACGAGACGTTCATCATCCGTGAAGGCGACGATGGACGGAGTGGTACGGGCCCCTTCTGCGTTTTCGATCACGCGTGGCTGGGAGCCGTCCATGATGGCGACACAGGAGTTCGTGGTCCCCAGGTCGATACCGATGACTTTAGCCATTTCAAATCCCTCTTCATTCAGGCGGTTTGAGAGGTGCGGACCCATTCCGGCACCCGCACCATATGGTTCAATGACAGTTGGCCGGGGCCCGCTGCCGATCAGAGCGCTATATAGGGTCGGGAGACCGTACCTGCAACGGGCCGGAAGGGGGGTAATGTGACAAAAACGGGCGCTTCTTCTGGTTATCTCGAGTTACGGGGGGTCGAGCTTCGGAAGGGATATCTGAGTCGGGCAGCGCAAGAGGATTTGCGGGATGCGGTCCGTGACGTCGTGGCCGCTGCGCCGCTGTTCTCTCCGATGACCCGCTGGGGTCAGCCGATGAAGGTGCGCATGACATCTGCCGGTAGATTTGGCTGGTTTTCCGATCGGTCGGGATACCGTTACGAGGCACGCCACCCCTCCGGACGTCCCTGGCCGCCGATTCCAGAAGCGGCGCTGGCCATCTGGCGCGATGTGGCCGGTGTGCCCCGGATGCCGGAATGCTGCCTCGTCAACTTCTATTCGGACGGTGCGAGGATGGGGCTTCATCAGGACAAGGATGAGGGCGACTTCGAAATGCCGGTGGTGTCCGTGTCATTGGGAGACGACGCCTTGTTTCGGATCGGAGGACGGGACCGACGCGACCCCACGGAGAGCGTCTGGCTCTCGTCCGGCGACGTGCTAGTCCTGAAACGAGACTCTCGCTTGGCCTACCACGGGATTGATCGGGTCAAGCCGGGTAGCTCGACGCTGCTCTCGAACGGCGGGCGCATCAATCTGACGCTGCGGGTCGTGACTTGACCGTCGCGTCCGATATCGCCCCTGATTACCGGGTCGCACCCCAACTCACCGAAGCATGCCGCTTGGTGTAGAAGTCGCCCATCATGCCCAGAAGAAGCAGAACTGCCGCGACGATGATCGGATAGCTGATCGAACTGAAATGCGGATTGTAGTTGATGAAGGTGAAGCCGCGCGCCTGATCTATCGCGTGAAACAGCGGGTTCCAATCGAACCAGCTGAGCATGTAGGCGGGCAGCGTATTCGCAAGAAACATCTTGCCACTCGCGATCATGTTTGCGCGTGAATAGATGGTGCTCCCGATCCTGACAAAACCCGGAAACCACGGCTTTAACGACAGGAACACCACCCCGACCGACACACCGGAGCCCCAGGCGATCATATACATGCCCATCGCGCCGCCGGGGTCGTCGATTGAAATCGGATTCACGATCACATGGTAGAGGAAGAGAACAGCCAGAAGGGACAGCGTCTGGATATAGAGTGTCCCGAGCGCCGCCGCACAAATCGAGATGACGGTGTTCATGGGCGCGTGCTTCATCATGGTCGACCCCGGCCCCTCTGCACCCAGAACCGACCCCATGGTCTTGGTATGTGTCAGATAGAGGAAGATCCCCGACATTATGTAGAGCATGAAGTCTCCGCGCACGGCGTTGCCGCGCAATCCGAGGACCGTGAACATCAAATAGAAAGCAACAACGAACACAGCGGTCTGCAGCATGTTCAGCAAGATGCCGATCAATGCATTCCGGTGGCTCTGCCGGACCTGACGGACAGTGGCGTGGTAGATGAGCTCCAGGATCGCGATCGCACTTTGCGTCCGTGTCCTCGGGATGGCTGCGTCAAACATCGGTCAATCTGCCTCAACGGGATCGGCTTCGCTTTTGGCACGAATTTCTTGCCGATTTCCTGCCGCCTCAGCATAAGTGGGGCCGAATCACAGATCAACAACAACGGTCGCAGGTTTTCGCGAGCGAGAGGCAATATGGATTTCGAGAAACTCACAGCGGTGTCACGCAGGCTCGCACTTGAGGCCGGTGAGGCGATCATGGCAATCTACGACGGCCCCGATTTCGAGGTCATGACCAAGGCAGACGAAAGCCCGGTAACCGCGGCGGACGAAGCGGCGGATGCGCTGATTTCGGCAGGCCTTCGCGCGGCCTTTCCCGACATTCCCTTGGTGACGGAAGAGCAGGCGGCGACACACGGACAGTCTGTCGATACCTTCCTGATCGTGGACCCTTTGGACGGCACGAAGGAATTCATTCATCGCCGTGGCGATTTCACCGTCAATATCGCGTTTGTCGAGAACGGTGTGCCTGTACGGGGGGTAGTTTATGCCCCGGCCAAGGGCCGGATGTTCTTCACCGACGCGGCAGGGCAAAGCGTGGAGGAGACGGGCGATCTGGACAAGGAAACCGCCGGCGCCACGGTTCCGATCTCGGTTTCAGATCCCGACAACGGGGCTCTCATGGTTGTCGCCTCCAAATCCCACAGGGATCAGGCGACAGACGACTACATTGGAAAATACCGTGTGCGGGACATGACCAGTGCGGGCTCGTCCCTGAAGTTCTGCCTCGTCGCGACGGGGGAAGCTGACCTCTACCCGCGGCTCGGGCGCACGATGGAATGGGACACGGCGGCCGGACATGCCGTTCTGGCCGGTGCCGGTGGGCATGTGATCCGTTTCGATGATCATAGGCCGCTCAGCTATGGCAAGCCTGGTTTCGAGAACCCGTTCTTCATTGCCCATGCCCCCGGGGTCGACCTCAAAGGCGCCTGAATGTCTGTCCTGATCGTCATCCCCGCTCGCTATGCGTCTACCCGGTATCCGGGTAAGCCACTGGTCCCGCTCAAAGGGGCGAGCGGCGCGGAAAAGTCGCTGATCCACCGTTCCTGGGAGGCGGCGCAGGCCGTCGCCGGGGACCTCCGGATCGTGGTGGCGACCGATGACGCGCGAATCCGCGACGCTGCCGAGGGGTTCGGCGCGGAAGTCGTCATGACGTCCGAGAATTGCCAGAACGGCACCGAACGCTGCGCCGAGGCCTTCGATGCCCTTGGTGGCGGCTTTGAGATCGTGGTGAACCTGCAGGGCGACGCGCCACTGACACCGGCGTGGTTCATCGAAGACCTTGTCGCCGACCTGTCGATCCACCCCGTTGCCGAGGTTGCGACGCCGGTCCTCCGCTGTGACGGGAGGGCCCTGAACAGTTTGCTACAAGACAGGCGGGATGGGCGGGTCGGGGGGACCACGGCTGTCTTCGGTATCGATCGCAACGCCCTCTATTTCTCCAAGGAAGTGATCCCCTATACCGGCCAACCCTTCGCAGACGCGGATCAGACGCCGGTATTCCACCATGTGGGTGTCTATGCCTACCGGCCGTCGGCCCTGGCCGCCTATCCACGCTGGGAGGCCGGTCCGTTGGAGGGGCTGGAAGGCCTAGAACAGCTGCGTTTTCTCGAACGCTGTGTCCCGGTGCTATGCACCGAGGTTGACGCGCGTGGACGGCAGTTTTGGGAGTTGAACAACCCGCAGGACGTGCCCCGGATAGAGGCGATGCTGGCGGAGATGGGTCAGGCATGATCTTTGCGCCTCCGGTCAGCGTCGTGGTGGTCAGCCGCGATCGCCCCGAGGATCTGGCCCGTTGCGTGACCGGGCTAACCCAACTCGCCTACCCGGAATTCGAAATCGTGATTGTTGCGGACAAACCGGGCCTCTTGCGGCTCGACAGGATGCCTGCGGTTTTTGAACGAACAAAGCGCGTGCGTTTCGATTCGGCCAATATCGGTCATGCGCGCAATCTCGGCATTGCGCAGGCCGCGGGAGAGATCATCGCGTTCATCGATGATGATGCCGTCCCCGAACCCCTGTGGCTCCGTCATCTTGTCGGACCGTTCAGCGATGCTCGGGTGCAAAGTGTCGGCGGGGCGGTTCTCGGACGCAACGGTGTCGCACTGCAATGGGGACCACGTTGCATCCTGCCAACGGGTCGATGTGAAGCAATTGATACCCCGGGGATGGAACCGGCAATCTTTGCAGGTCGCCCCGGGCTGGGCATCAAGACCGAAGGCACAAACATGGCCTTCCGGCGCACAACACTCGCCGCAATCGGAGGATTCGATCCCGCATTTTGGTTCTACCTCGACGAGTCCGATCTGAACCTTCGCCTTGCCGGCCTGGGGCATGGTGCCGCGCTTGTCCCGCTGGCCCAGGTGCATCACGGCTTTCTTGAAAGCCCCCGCCGCCGTGCCGACCGTGTGCCGCTCGATCTCACCGAGATCGGCGCAAGCCTCGTGGTCTTCCTCAAGAAACATGCCGATTCAGGTGAGCACGAATTTGCAATCCATCAGGAGCGCGAGGACCGCCGCCGGGCCCTGCTGAGGCACATGGTGGCCGGACGCATCGAACCGGGTGACGTTCAGGCCATTCTGTCCACCTTTGACACCGGACTTGAGGTTGGGCGCTTTCGGAAAATCGAGCCGCTACCCACCCTTCCCGCCCCGGTTGCCCGGTTTCGGCGATTTGTCTGGGAAGACCGCCCGCCCGGTCGTCACCAGGTCGTATCCGGTCGCGTCTGGCAGCGGGCCAAGGTCAAGGCGCAGGCGGCATCTCTGGCGCTCGAGGGCGGTTCGGTCACAGCATTTGTCCTGTCGCCCACGATGCGACCGCACAAGGTATCGTTCACAAAGAGCGGTTATTGGCTGCACAGGGGCGGGCTCTTTGGCAAATCGTTGCGCGATGGCCCGATGTTTCAGCTGTGGCGCTTCAAAAGCCGACTGAACCATGAAATGTCGAGGCTGGCCGCCGTTCGCGGTGGGGGCGCGGCACCACGGTGACACTCGAGACTTCATTTTTCCCCTCAAATTGTTGTCGAATTTCGCCATGTTGCCGCCACACGCGGCAGTGATATGATCTTCTTAAGGGGTTCCCGCCTAAGGATGGTTCCCGAAGCAAGAGGCAGAGAATGACGAAGAAGGTAACAAAGGCCATTTTTCCTGTGGCTGGCCTCGGCACGCGGTTTCTGCCAGCGACGAAGTCCGTACCCAAGGAAATCATGACACTGGTTGATCGCCCGCTGATCCAATACGCGATCGATGAAGCGAGGGCAGCGGGGATCAAGGAGTTCATCTTTGTCACCTCGCGCGGAAAATCCGCGCTGGAGGACTATTTCGACCAGGCGCCCGAGCTGGAAAACGCGCTCCGGAAGAAAGGCAAGACCGACCTGCTCGACGTTCTGAAGACGACGAATATGGAAAGCGGCGCCATCGCATATATCCGGCAGCACAAGGCCTTGGGTCTTGGCCATGCCGTGTGGTGTGCCCGCCGTCTCGTCGGGGATGAGCCCTTCGCCGTCATCCTGCCCGATGATGTCATTGCCGCGGACACCCCTTGCCTGCAGCAAATGGTCGAAGCCCACGCCGAAACAGGGGGATGCATGGTCGCGGCCATGGAAGTCCCGCCTGAAAAGGCATCCGCCTATGGCGTGCTCGATATCAAGGACGATATGGGGTCGGTGGTCTCGACCAAGGGGATGGTGGAAAAGCCTGCCCGCGATGTGGCCCCGTCGAACCTTGCCGTCATTGGTCGCTACATCCTGACACCCCAGATCATGAAGAACCTCAATCGGATCAAATCCGGTGCCGGTGGTGAGGTGCAGCTGACAGACGCAATCGCGCAGGAGCTTGAAGAAGGTCGTGACGTCTACGGTTATCGTTTCCGCGGCAATCGTTTTGACTGTGGGTCAAAGGCCGGGTTCCTGCAGGCCACTGTTGCCTTTGGTCTTGCCCGCGATGACCTTCGTGACGAATTCTCGACCTATCTGGATGAGCTTGTTTCACTTCGCAACGCTGCGCAGTAACTGGTTCCACCTGGCGGTGGAGGACCACTGATGTCGAAGATTCTGGTCACAGGGGGCGCGGGATACATCGGATCCCACGCTTGCAAGGCTTTGGCCGCCGCCGGTTACACGCCGGTCACCTACGACAATTTGTCCACGGGCTGGGAGGATGCCGTCAAGTTCGGACCGTTTGAACGCGGCGACCTTCTGGACAAGACGCGGCTCGATGAAGTTTTTGCCCTCCATCGTCCGACGGCGGTCATGCATTTTGCGGCGCTCAGTCAGGTCGGGGAGGCGACAACCGATCCGGGCACCTATTGGCGCAACAATGTCTGCGGATCGCTGACGTTGGTGGAGGCCGCGGTTGCCGCGGGATGCCTCGACTTCGTATTTTCCTCCACTTGCGCGACATACGGCGATCAGGACGGCGTGGTGCTTGATGAGGAGTGCGTCCAGGCACCGCTCAACGCGTACGGCGCTTCCAAGCGCGCCATAGAAGAGCTGCTGGGCCATTTCGAGATCAGCCACGGATTGCGCTCGGTCGTCTTCCGCTACTTCAACGTGGCCGGTGCTGATCCGGACGGGGAGGTTGGAGAGTTTCACCAGCCGGAGACTCACCTGATTCCCATCATGCTCGACGCGATTGAGGGAAAGCGGGATGCGCTGACCATCAACGGCACAGACTACGATACGCCGGACGGGACCTGCGTGCGGGACTACGTCCATGTCATGGATCTGGTGGAGGCACATGTGATGGGGCTGATATGGTTGCAAAATGGGAAGGGCTCTCGGGTCTTCAACCTTGGCACCGGCTCGGGCTTTTCCGTCCGCGAGGTGGTCCGGCATTCGGGTGCCGTGACCAACAGGCCGGTTCCGATCTCCGAAGGCCCGCGCCGTGCCGGTGATGCGGCGGTGCTGGTCTCCGGTTCTGTCCGGGCCAAGACGGAACTGGGCTGGTCGCCGCACCGGTCGACGCTGGAGACGATGATTTCGGATGCCTGGCGCTGGCATCAGGGTACCGGATACGCCAAATAGGGGCATGGTCCCGCTTCTCGACATCACGCGGCTCATGTCCCGCGCGGGGCGGACACTGACAGGCGTCGATCGTGTGGAACTCGCGTATCTCGACCGGTTCCTGCAGGAAGATCAGGCCTTCGGACTTGCACGGACAAGTCTCGGATACCTCGTTCTGAACCGCGATGGGCTGGCCCGGTTTCGCGATCGGACCACCAGCGGCGACTGGGGTAAGGTTGACCCGATTTCCCGGTGGTCGCGGCGGCTTGACCAGTACCAGAAGGCCGCGGTGTCGTCGGTGCGCGCCGATGCGGTCGCGCGGGTGCGGCGTGCAGGACTGGCGGGCATGGTGCGGGGCCTGGGGGTGAGCGACTATTTCAACGTCGGTCATTCCAACCTGGAGCCGAAGGTTCTCCATGCGCTGGGGCGGGCCGGTCTGCGTCGTCACGTGTTCATCCATGACACCATACCTCTCGATCATCCGAGTTGGCAGCGGCCGGGGACTGTCCAGAGGTACCGTCAGAAGTTCAACGCCGCGATACAAGGTGCCGACCGGATCCTTTGCAACTCGGCCGTGACCGCCAAGGACATCATCAGACACGCTTCCGGCACTGTTCCGCCCATCACGGTTGCCCATCTCGGTGTGCCGGTCGTGACGCCGGCCAAGACAAACCCAATAGCTCCCGATACTCATCAAGACCTTGCGGGCGCCTTGCCCTACTTTGTTACCGTCGGCACCATTGAGCCCCGCAAAAACCACGCGCTTCTGTTCGATATCTGGGGGGCGATGCAGGTCTATGTCGGTATGCCGGCGCTCCACGTCTGCGGCCCCAGAGGATGGAACAACGCCGATGTCTTTGCCCGGCTCGATACCGGTTTTGGCGGACATGTCGTGGAGATGCCGGGCTTGTCGGACGCGGATCTTGCCGCGCTCCTCAAGGGCAGCCGGGGGCTCCTGTTCCCATCATTCGCCGAGGGCTTTGGCCTGCCACCCATCGAGGCCGCGGCGCTGGGCGTGCCGGTGGTCTGTGGCGATCTTGCCATTTACCGCGAAACCCTTGGCGACCTTCCCATTTACCTCGACCCAACAGACCCCTATCAGTGGACCAAGGTGATCGAGGAATTGACTGCGCGGCCACGCACGCCAAAGCCCTTTGCCCCCCCAACCTGGGAGGCGCATTTCAAGACCGTGTTAAGCATGGCATGATAGGGCCCCAAAGGCGGGCGGCGCGTCGGAGCAACAAAAGGGGCAGTGTTGGGGTTCCTGCAGTCATACGGGCTGAGGTGGCAGCGCAAGCGGTGGCGACTCCGCGCTTTCCGCAAACGTCGCCAATTGCAAGAAGTCGCCAATCGTACTGATCGCCTGAAACCCTCTGATATTCTTGTATTTTCGACCTTCCGGAACGAGGATGTCCGGCTTCCATACTTCCTGAAATACTACCGCGATATGGGCGTCGATCACTTCATAATGGTCGACAACAACAGCGAAGACGGCGGGCGGGAATTTCTCGCCGAACAGCCGGATGTCTCGCTTTGGACAACCTCGGGGAGCTACAAGCGGTCCCGCTTTGGCGTCGATTGGTTGAACTGGCTGCAGATGAAATATGGGCACAAGCGCTGGTGCCTGACGGTCGATCCCGACGAGTTCTTTGTCTACCCGTTCTGCGATACCCGCTCGATCCGGGCGCTCACCGACTGGCTGGACGCGTCGTCGATCCGGTCGTTTTCAGCGATGCTGCTGGACATGTATCCCAAGGGCCGGTTCGACCAGACGCCCTATTTCCGGGGCGAAAACCCGTTGGAGATTGCGTCGTGGTTCGACGCGGGCAACTACTCGATCTACCGCAACCACAAGTTCGGAAATCTGTGGATTCAGGGCGGCCCACGCGCACGGATGTTCTTTCCTGACGAGCCGTGGCGCGCGCCGGCCCTGAACAAGATTCCGCTCGTCAAATGGCATCGCCACTATGCCTACGTCAGTTCCACACACATGCTCCTGCCTCGGGGGCTCAATTCGACCTACGACGAATGGGGCGGCGAAAAGGCGTCGGGCGTCTTACTGCACACCAAGTTCCTCGACACCTTCACCGTCAAGGCAGCGGAGGAACTCACCCGCAAACAGCACTATGCCAACAGCAAGGAGTACAAGGCCTATGCCGCGGGGTTGAGCGATAATCCCGACCTGTGGTGCAAGTGGTCGGAGAAATACATCAACTGGCGCCAACTGGAGATTTTGGGTCTCATGTCCAAGGGGAACTGGGCGTGAGTGGCGTCGGCATCGCCATGCTGATCCACACCGCGTTCGACCGGGCAGAGCAGGTGCTGAGGCATTGGCACGACGGCGGTTGTCCGGTTGTCGTTCACGTGGACCAAAACGTCCCACGGGCCGACTACAACCGTTTCGTTCTGGCCGTGAAAGATCTGCCCAACGTCCGGTTTTCGAAGCGGCACCGCTGTGAGTGGGGGTCGTGGGGTATTGTTGCCGCGTCAATCTCTGCCTCGGAGACGATGCTGGCAGAGTTTCCCGATGTCCGGCATGTCTACCTTGCCTCTGGTTCGTGCCTGCCTCTCCGCCCGGTGGCAGAACTCAGCAAATACCTTGCCGAGCGCCCGCGTACCGATTTCATCGAGAGCGCAACGACGGCGGATGTACCTTGGACCGTCGGCGGTCTTGATGAAGAGCGCTTTACCCTGCGCTTCCCGTTTTCGTGGCGACGGCAACGTTGGCTGTTTGACAAATGGGTCGAGATTCAGCGTCGGTATGATCTAAAGCGGAAGATCCCAGACGGTATCGTGCCTCATATGGGATCGCAGTGGTGGTGTCTGACCAGACAGACGTTGTCCGCGATCCTGCAGGATCCGGGTCGCGCTGCCTATGACCGCTATTTCCGCCATGTATGGATACCGGACGAAAGCTACTTCCAAACGCTTGTCCGGCTGTATTCCAGCAATGTCGAAAGCCGGTCGCTGACGCTGTCCAAATTCGATTTTCAGGGCAAGCCACACATTTTTTATGACGATCACCTTCAACTGCTGCGGCGATCCGATTGCTTTGTTGCACGGAAGATTTGGGCGCGGGCAGAGCGGCTCTACCAGACATTCCTGACCAGTTCCGGCGATGCGATGAACGGAACGGAACCCAACCCCGGCAAGATCGACCGCATCTTTGCGAAGGCGACCGAACGGCGGACACGCGGGCGCCCCGGGCTCTATATGCAGTCCCGGTTTCCAAACGAGAACTGGGAGAACGGGTTCTCCTCGGCACCCTATTCGGTGTTCGAGGGGTTTGCCGACCTTTTCGAAGACTTTGAAGCGTGGCTTGCGCGCGCGACGGGCTGTCGCGTCCACGGTCACCTTTATGCCCCCGACCAAGCGGAATTCAGCGGCCGCCAGGACACCTACGCCGGTGCCATCTCCAGTGACCCGATTCTGCGCGACTACAACGCGCGAATGTTCCTCACGAACCTGATCTGGAACACACGAGGAGAGCGTCAGTGTTTTCAGTTTGGTCCACGTGATACCCAGCACATCAGCTGGGATCTGGCCAAGGATCCGAACGCCCAGATCAGCGTCATTACGGGCGCATGGGCCGTGCCGCTATTTCAGTCCAACCGAAACTTCGCCGATCTCCGGGCCGAGGCCGCAGAACTGCAGAAAATCGAGTCTGAGCATCTGCATGCCTTGCGCTCCCCTTATGCAAAGGCGCGCATTCGCATATGGACGATGGCAGATTTCATCGAAGCACCGATGGAGGCGCTGCAGACCGTGGTCGATGAGATCGGAACAATTCGGCTCAAACGTCTGACCGAGGCGCCGCGAATGGCGGATCTCGAAGGGTTCGGGCAGTTCCTGCAGAACCTCAAGAACCAGGGGATGCATCCCTACCTGATGGGCGATTTCCCGGTGGAACGACCCGGGATCAATCGTGCGGACAAGCGGCGCAAGCCGTACCTGGTAAAGTAGGTCATGGCGGCGTTCGACTATTTCGTGATTTTCGCGGAGATGCGGACCGGGTCGAATTTTCTTGAG
>CAYMMT010000085.1:0-12129 GCA_964391555.1 uncultured Rhodobacterales bacterium | reverse complement strand
GGATCATCCCTTGGCGGTCTGCCACGTGTCTGCCAGATCAGGGGACCGGTAGGCCTGCGGATAGGGCATCGGACGCAGCGGTCCCAGCGGGACGACGCCGTTCCACGAGCGTCCGAAATACCCCTGACGGCAATGGACGAGCGACCCCGCCTCCGCCACGCCGTCCAGCGCATAAACCCGGCAAAGCCAGCGCCAGAGATGCGGATAATCGAGGATGCGCGCCCCGTTCAGTTTCATCCTGACGTAATAGACCGGGTCGTGCCGGTAGAGCGTTGGGAACAGGCGCAGGTCCGCTTCGGTAAAGCGGCTCCCGGTCAGGAAGTCGCGCCCGTCCGACAGCAACTCCTCAAGCCACGCCAGCGTGTCGAAATACGCGCGGAAGGCCGCTGCATAAACGGCCTGATCCGATGAAAACCCCGCCTTGTAGGCACCGTTGTTGATGGTCGTGTAGATCCGGTCGTTCAGAGCCGCGATCGCCGTGCGGGTTTCCGGGTCATCGGGCAAGAGGCGCGGACGATCCGGCGCGTCGCTCCCCAGCCCGGCGGCATGGGCATCGAGCATGCGGATAATCTCGGCGCTTTCGTTGCTCACGATGCGCCCGGCGATCTTGTCAAAGAGGATCGGGACGGATTGCTCCTCCGATCCTTCACGCTGATAGATCTCCTTGGCCAGCCGGAGGCCTTCGCCCGTTCCGGTCTCGGCCGTGCATTCCGGCAGCGTCGTGCCTGTCAGACTGGCCCGCCGTGTCGGGGTGAATTCCCACAGGTTGGGCCCTGCCGCGTCCTGCTCATCCGTTCGGTTCGGAAAGGCCACGTCCATCGTGATCGAGCCCTGCAACCCCAGCACAGCGCGGGCCAGCGTCACGCGGTGGCACCACGGACAGTTCAGCGCCACGAACAGGTGATAGCGCCCCGGCGCGACCGGAAAGTCAGGCTCCCCAATGGCATGGCGAAATCCGCTGACGCCCCGCACGAACTCACCGCGTGCGCGACGCTCCTTGGCATCGGTCTGGTCCTCTTGGATCGAGATATCCCTGCTCATTCTATCCCCTCAGCCGGTGGTGCAGGATGATCGGCACGGCAAGCTCTTCTTCGTCCGCGAGGTGGCGGTTCAGAAAAGCTTCGATCGCCACCATCGCGGGATGCACGGCGTTCGCCTCCTCATGGGCCTGCTTTTCATCCAATGTGGCCAGTTGAATGACACGGTTTGCCTTCCGCGTCATGTCGTCCAGCACGACATCCAGATCGGCGTGGTCCTGCTCGAGCAATTCCAGCCCCGCATCGAACCGCGAATCCGCTGCGGACAGCTCCGGAAAGTAGGCATGGTCTTCCCAAGAGTGATGCCCATGAAGGTTCCCCACGAGGTTGCCGCCGAAATACGACAACCGCCCAACGTAGTCGCCCAGCGCGATGTCCCTGTTCAGCACGGCCTCGGTATCCAGCCGCACCTGTTCGGCTACCCGGCGGAACATTCGGTGCGCGCCGAGCCAGTGGCGGGTCTTTTCCTGGAACCCCGGATGGGCCTCCCAGCTATCGCGGGGATAGTGTTGCAAGAGAAACCGCAACTCGTCGGGCATGTCGGTGTCGCGCATCTTGTAGGTGTGGAGCATGGGTTGTCTCCTTTCCCGTCCGATGTGGTGAGCTTTGGCCGCCATACCAGTCCCTAAGCGGCAGGCCCGCCATGTCCCGCGGGCAAGCCACACTCCACTTCCGTAGGTTCCGGCCGGTGTTCGAAATGCCGGCGACATCCTGCGCACGACGACCGACCGCTGTCCTATCAACGTTCCCTTAACGATTTGCCTGCATCAACAAGGCATTGGCAGTTGCAGACCCAGTCGTGGCAGCTCCCGTACGCGTGTCGCCACCCGGACCGGCGTCTTTCGGTCCGTCTCCCCGGCACTTCTGCCACGCGCCCTACCGGACCGTCGCGCCGACACGCGTCACAACCAGATCTGACCGATGCAGGACAAAGTTTTCCATGAACATGTCGAGGTGGTGAAGGCCCTGCTCGAGTCCGATCTGGACTGGGACGATCTGGACGTGAAGAAGTGGCTGGCGCTCGCTCGGGAGGGGTACGACCAGTTGGGCAAGGCGCCGGGAAAGCTGCTGCTGCAATCCAAGGTGTCCCACGATGCGTTCCTCAAACTGCGACTTGGCCTTGCCGGTCGCTTGCGGATCGATTCCGGCTTCGATCTGTCGTCGGAACTGCGGGCCTGGCTCTCCGACTACCTGATTGGTCGGGTGGTGTCGCCAAAGGTGCGGCGACGCTCGAAACAGGATGCCGTGACGTTGCACGACCGCATTGCCCGGGCCATCGCCGCGCTTGAGGAAGAGGGTCGCCCGGCGACCCGGCCGGCTGCGGATGCGTCGGTCAGCGGGTGCGATATCGTGGTGCAGGCGCTGATTGAGCTTGAGGAACCGCGGCCCAATTCCTACGACGGCGTGGCGAAGATCTGGCAAAAGTCCCAACGGCCACTAACGCGCTTCGGGAACCTCTTCTAGAGTCCATCAGCCCGCGCGACACGAACCCAAGGACGTTCGGACCAACCCAAGATCACGTGGTATCGCGGTAGCGCCGTTCCAGGTCGTCGGCAAAGCCGGCCACTCGGTTTCTGAACCGCTTCAGAACACCCGACTTGGCCAGCTTCAGGGACTGCAAGAGGAGCCGGGCCGACAAGGACCGGGCTGTCAGCTTGCTCTCCAGAATGATCCTTGTGCGGGTCTTGGACATCGACACAAGCTCCAGCTTGGTTACCCCGTCGATACCACCGGACTGAGTGTTCACCGACCAACCACTGGGAGCAGAAACGTCCGTCACCATGGCTTCCAGCCGCCGATCCCGGCCCCGGTAACGAAACATGACGACCCACGTTGCCCCTTCGACAAACCCCGTCCCGGCGTCCTGCCGCTGAACGTCGGCCCCGCGTCTGAGCGCGATCCGCTCGAACGCCACGTCATCGATCAGCCGCTGCCAGACCCAGTCGATCGGGGCGTCGATGTCTTCGCGGGTGGAAAGCTCCATGGCGACTTCTCTTTCCTGGCCTGAACCTTCTGTCTGCGGTCAATCGAGACGATCCGCAAGCCACCTTGTCATGAGAAAATGAGCGATCGCGCCCTTGCGTGCCGGTCCGATTTCGGGGTCCTCGCCCGCCATCACCGCCATCATGCGCTCGCGGCTGACCCATTGCGCATCGGCCAGTTCGACCGGGTCCACGGTGATTTCGCGTGTCGTCGCATGACCAAGACAGCCGATCATCAGACTTGCCGGGAATGGCCAGGGTTGCGAGGCGAGATAGCTCACCGCGCCGACCCTCACTCCGGACTCTTCGAAAACCTCGCGTCTCACAGCGGCCTCCACCGTTTCGCCCGGTTCGACAAAGCCGGCCAGCAGCGAATACATCCGCTCGGGCCACCCCGGCGAACGCCCCACAAGTACGTCGTTTCCGTTCAAAATCAGCATGATAACAACCGGATCCGTCCGCGGGAAATGGCGCGTGCCGCAGGCCGGGCAGATCCGTTGCCAACCTGCCTCCGCCATCTCGCTCCTGCCACCGCACCTGGCGCAGAACCCGTGAGAGCCGTGCCACGCCATGATCCCGCGCGCAGTTGCGGCCAATTCGGCATCGCGCGCGGTCAGGCGGGCCATGTTCGCCCTCAGGTCGGCGAAAACCGCGGCGCCGGGCGCGTCCGGATGCACTTGTTCGGTGCGATCGAAGAACGATGGGTCCGGTGCATTGTCGGGGGCCGGCTCCCACCGGCTCACATCATGGGCAAAGAGACCGGCGCCCCCGTCTTCACGCCCCAGAAAGAGCCGTTCCGCAGGGTCAGCATCCCGGAACACGGGATGGTCCATCTCAAGGCGGGTCAGGCCACCTGGATCCATCAGTGGTTTACCACGCCAGAGCGCAAGGCAACGCGCGTCCGGCGCGCGGGCGACATCGTCCAACGCACCGGGGTTCGGGCGCAATTCCGCTGCCCGGTCCAGCCCCGACCCCCCGAATGTCACCGCTTCCGCGTCCCGCATGCCCTCCCATCGCACGGCAACCGCCCGGCGTCAAAAGCTCACCTGGAAATTACTCTCACAAGAATTCTTGTACCACATTGTTTACATTCATAACTCACGCTAAGGTTGACAAAGGTAGCCGCCCAGCAACCCGAGCAGTGACGTGTTGGACAAATCCATAATTCGCAAGGACAATTTCCCGCGCACAGCCCGCCTGCGGCTCTTCGCGACCACGGACCTGCATGTCCATATCATGCCCTATGACTACTACGGCGATTGCCCCGCCAACGATGTGGGGCTGGCGCAGGTGGCCGCGTTGTTCGAGGACTTGCGGGTCAATGTCGACAACGTGCTTCTCCTCGACAACGGGGATTTCCTGCAGGGCACGCCTCTGTCGGACGTCATTGCCCGGGACCGAGGCACCGATGACGACGGGCCTCACCCGATCATTACCGCGATGAACCGGATCGGTTACGATGCCGCGACGCTGGGCAATCACGAATTCAACTACGGCTTGCCGTTTCTCGACGCGGTTCTGGATCAGGCGGAGTTCCCGATTGTCTCGGCCAATCTCCTGATGCGGCGGGGCGCGGCGCCGGAAACCGACGAAACCCTGCGGCCCGCCTGGACAATCCTCGACCGCGCGATGGTCATGGACGGCGGCGGACCGCCCCGGACCCTGCGCATCGGTGTGATCGGTTTCGCCCCACCCCAGACGGCGGATTGGGAATGTCTGCTGGTCGATGGCCAGATCTCGGCCCGCGACATCCTGCAGTCGGCAGAAGTTCAGGTGCCCAGGCTGCGGGCGGCAGGCGCGGATATCGTGGTGGCGCTATGCCATTCCGGGATCGGGCCAGAAACGCGTAGCGTCAACCTTGAAAACGCCGCCGTCCCGCTCGCCGAGGTGCCGGGGATCGACGTGATCATCGCCGGGCACACCCACATGGTGTTCCCGGGCCCGGACTTCCGGAAGACCGCGGTTATCGATCCGGTCCTCGGCACGTTGCACGGGGTTCCCACGGTCATGCCGGGTCGCTTCGGTTCGCATCTCGGGATCGTGGACCTGTCGCTGGAATGGACCGCGGAGGGTTGGCGCGTTCTGGATCACCAGACCCGGGCAGAACCAATCGTCACCGCCTCTGGTCCAAGTCAGCCCGCCCGCCCCCGGGTTCAACCCGATGAACGGGTGGTCAAGATCGCGGAGTCTGCGCACCGGTCCACCCTGAACTTCATGCGTCAGCGCATCGGGAAAGTGACAGGCCCGCTCAACAGTTACTTTGTTTTTGCGACACCCAATTCTGCAATCAACCTGGTCGCGGATGCTCAGCGACGCTTTGCAACTGCGCTGCTGGATGGCGGTCCCGACGCAGGCCGCCCGCTAATCTCGGCAGTCTCACCCTTCAAGGCCGGGGGGCTGAGCGACCCGCACGCCTATCTCGATATTCCGGCCGGCCCGCTGTCCATGCGGCACGCGGCAGAGCTTTACCTCTACCCGAACACGCTCTGCATTCTCGAACTGAGCGGCGCCGGTCTTCAGGACTGGCTCGAGCGTTCCGCCGGTCTGTTCCGAACCCTTGTGCCGGGGCTGACAGGTCAGCGGCTGATCGATCCGAACTTT
The DNA here is from genome assembly GCA_964391555.1 of uncultured Rhodobacterales bacterium. Taxonomy (GTDB): domain Bacteria; phylum Pseudomonadota; class Alphaproteobacteria; order Rhodobacterales; family Rhodobacteraceae; genus JAMWZF01. The sequence continues at coordinate 6,509 of CAYMMT010000085.1, read as the reverse complement.
GCCTGCTACAATTTCGATATCCTCGACGGGCTGACGTACCGGTTCGATTTGTCCCGCCCGTCCCGGTACCGTGCCGACGGGCAACTGGTCGACCGGCACAACAGCCGGGTGGTGGAACTTGGCCTGCTAGGCAGGCCGGTTGACCCGGACGAGACCTACCTCGTGATCACCAATTCCTACCGGGCGGGGGGCGGCGGCATGTTCCGGTCACCTCCCACCGGGCAGGTGGTCGCCAGCACAGCGCTGACCTCCCGCGATGTGCTGGTCGATCACATCCGACAAGTCGGCCTGATCCACCCCGAAGTCCGCGCCACCTGGGATTTCGTCCCGATGCCCGGCACCCGCGTGATCTACACCTCCGGCGCTGGCTCGGTGACTCACATGCCGCCGCACTTCACCCATCTGGGCAGCGACGAGGACGGGTTCGAGAGCTTTGAACTCTCCCTGTGACGCAAGAGTTGCAGAACCGGCCCTCAGAGCCTATATCCGCCAGCGAGAGGTTGGCGCGGGCAGGCGCCTCGCCAACCCGGTCAGGTCCGGAAGGAAGCAGCCGTAACGAGCCCCGCTTGGGTCGTTGTCCAGCCTCTCACCAATCGCCCCCTGAGGGCCCGCAAGGAACGGAGGACGTTCATGGAGACTGTGACACCCCTCCGGACCCGAGCTTAGGACGCTCCGGTCCAGCCTCTTCGCCGTCGTCGCGACGTCGGCGCCCGAGACCTGTTCCGAAAGATCAATCCATTGACCACCATGACCCTGACCGACCTCGGATGGTCGGACCATTTCGCCCGTCAGTTTTCCGCTGACGACACGCTAACCCCTGCCCGCGTTTCGACCGTGCACCGCGACCTTGTGGACCTGCTTGCCCCCGATGGGCCCTTGCGGCTGCATTCCGGTCTGCCCACCTCTGCGCTGACCTCCGGGGATTGGGTTCTGCATGACGGGACCCGGGTGACCCGACGCCTTGCCCCCAGAACCGAGATTGCCCGGCGCGGTGCGGGTGACGTGGCCGACCGCCAGCTTGTCGTCAGCAACATCGACACGCTGGGCATCGTCACCTCCTGCAATGCCGATTTCAACGTCGCGAGGCTGGAGCGTTACCTCGCCCTTGCCGCCAGCGCCGATTGCCTGCCCCTTGTGGTCCTGACCAAGGCCGATCTGTCCGACGACCCCCGCTCCTACCAGCGCCGGGCAGAGGCTCTGTCACCGCTGGTGACGGCCCTGACCGTCGATGCCCGGGCCTCAGACGAGGCGCTGCGCCTCGGACCCTGGTGCGGTCCGGGCCAGACACTGGCCCTCGTCGGCTCTTCCGGAGTGGGCAAGACCACGTTGCAGAACCGCCTGACCGGCGTCGAGGAGGCGACCTCCGGCATCCGCGAAGATGATGCGAAGGGCCGCCACACGACGACCTATCGGGCGCTCAGGCGCACGGTCACGGGAGGCTGGTTGATCGACACGCCGGGGATGCGCGAGCTTGGTCTTGCCGATGCCGAGGATGGTATCGACCGGGTGTTTTCCGACATCGCGGACTTGGCTGGAACCTGCCGGTTCCGCGACTGCCGGCATGAAAGCGAGCCGGGCTGCGCCATTCAGGGCGCTATCGCCGAAGGCTCGCTCGACCCCGCGCGGCTCGCCCGGTGGCAAAAGCTGAAGCGCGAAGACCTTTACAACAGCGAAACCATCGCCGAGACCCGCACCCGCCATCGCCAGCGGCAAAAGCTCTATGCCCATGGCAAGGCCCGAAGCAAGGCGAAGCGTGGGGGGTGACACACGGGCGGGAGCAAGGTCTGCCAGGCACGCCCATCCGCCACCCGCCCCCATCGCCCGCGACACAGCATGGCACGCACGGTGCGGATACCGACGCGATCCACACCGACCAATTCGATCCGCTCTGCGGTGCTAACCTTTCGCCCGCGCTCTTGTCATTCCCGGCCCGAGACCCCACGGTCCTCCCATGCACGCGGACGTGGTCATCATCGGCGGCGGAATGATCGGGGCCTCCATTGCCTGGTGGACGGCCCGGAACCCCGATTTCAAAGGCAAGATCATCGTCGTGGAACGGGATCCGAGCTACGAATTTGCCTCCACCTCCCACACGAATTCCTGCATCCGGCAGCAATTCGGCACCGATATCAATATCCGCGCCTCCCAATTTGGCGTTGAATTCATAAAGAATTTCAGAGACTTCGTCGAGGACCTGTATGCGCCCGACATCGCGCTCCGGAGCTTTGGCTACCTCTATCTTGCCGACACGCCCGAGTTCGCCGCGTCCCTCAAGGTCGCGCAGAAGAAGCAGGCTGAACTTGGGGCCGGCACGCGCATCCTCACCCCTGACGAGATCGCAGCGAAATGGCCCTTCTACAACCTCGACGGCATCCGTCTGGGCTCACACAATCCGGTGGATGAAGGGTATTTCGATGGCGGTACGATATTTGACTGGATGAAACGCAAGGGCCGGGATCTGGGTGTCGAATACCTGACCGCCGAGGTCACCGCCCTGCGCCGCCGCGGCATGGAAATCACCGGCGTCCTTCTGGACGAAGGTGCTGAAATCTCCTGTGGGATTGTCGTGAATGCCGCGGGTCCGAGGGCCAATAGGATCATGGCAATGGCGGACTCGCAGTTGCCGGTGGAGCCCCGCAAACGGTACACCTACATCTTCGATGCGGCAGAGCCGCTGCCCGAGGACTTGCCGCTGACCATTGACCCCTCCGGCGTCCATATACGCTCTGACGGGCGCTACTACATGTGCGGCTGCCCGCCGGACGATGACGGCCCGGTCGATCCCGACGATTTCGAACCCGACCACTCCCTGTGGGAGACCAAGGTCTGGCCCGCCATCGCCACACGCGTCCCGGCGTTCGAACGGGTGAAGGTCATCAATGAATGGGTCGGCCACTATGCCTATAACACGCTGGACCAAAACGCGATTCTGGGGTTCAGCCATGAACTCCGGAACATGATCCTTGCGAACGGCTTCTCTGGCCACGGACTGCAGCAGTCTCCGGCCGTCGGACGCGGCATGTCGGAGCTTATCGTCTACGGTCACTACCGCACGCTGAACCTCGGCGAACTTGGCCACCTGCGGATCATGAACGACCAGCCCTTGATCGAACGGGCCGTTATCTGAGGAAGGACACCCCGATGCTGACGAAAATCGTGCTGACCGGCGCCACCGGATCGCTTGGGACGGAATTGCGCAATCCGCTTTCGGCGATGTGCGAAACGCTGTTGACGACCGACATCACGGAAGCCCCCGAAACCCTGTGCGGCAACGAAACCTACGTCCGGGCCGACATCGCGGAGATGGATCAGGTGGCCCCCTTGATGGAGGGCGCGGAGATGGTCGTGCACTTCGGCGCAATCGTCGATGAAAAGCCGTTTCCGGAATTGCTCGGGCCAAACTTCGTCGGTGCCTACAACGTGTGGGAATCCGCGTATCGGGCCGGCGCCCGGCGCGTGGTTTATGCCTCCTCGATCCATGCCGTGGGCCTTTGTGACACCAATGCCGGGATCGACACCGAAGAACCCCACCGCCCCGACACGTTTTACGGTCTCGCCAAGTGCTTTTCAGAAGACCTCGGGAAAATGTACTGGGAAAAGAGAGGCTTGGAATCCGTTCACCTGCGCATCCTTTCCTGCACGCCGGAGCCCCAGAACCTCCGCGCGCTCTCCACATGGCTGAGCTACGGGGACTGCGTGCATCTTGTGGAGCGCTCGATCCTGACGCCAACGGTCGGATTCGCGGTGGTCTACGGCGTTTCGGCCAACACCCGTGCCCCGGTGCTGAATGACAAAGTGTCTTTTCTTGGCTACCGCCCGAAGGACAATGCGGAGGATTGGGCTGACGCCCTGATGGCAAAAACGCCGAGGGTCGACGCACAGAACGCGGGCTATGCAAAGCTGGGCGGACCTTTTGCCGTCGTGGATCTGGGCGAGAGCGGGATCGAAGGCATTCGGAAAATGAACGAGGGCTAACGGTTCGGTCCGCAGGTCCTGACCGGCCTCAAAACTCTACAACGAATCGCGCGCCTTTGGGGGCCTCGGCCAGACGGATGGAGGCCCCATGGGCCTCGAGCATCCGGCGCACGATCGGCAGGCCCATGCCCGTCCCCCCGGAGTCCCGCCGTGTCGTGAAGAATGGATCAAACACGCGGGCCGAATTTCCGGCTGAGATTCCCGGCCCGTCGTCGGACACTTCGAACTGCGCCGGGGTCGCGTTGATCCAGACGCGCCCGGCGCCGTGATCCGCGGCATTGCCGACCAGATGCTCCAAGACCAGACGCAACCCATCAGGATTGAGCGGCACCTCGGCATCGAGGCCCAGATCGATTTGGAGGTCGGGATATTCCGCCTGCAGCTCCGCGACGACCGGGCCAAGGCGCGAGGAGCCTGCCGCGAAGGGTTCCTGCGCGCGGGCAAGCGCGCGCTGCGCATCCAGCAGCGTCGTCATCCTGTCGGCGGCCTCGTCGATACGGTTCAGGAGCCTCTGACGTTCCGCCGCCGGCAGGTCATCGCTGTCGAGCAGTTCCGCCGCCCCGCGTAGCACCGTCAGAGGCGACTTCAGCTCATGGGTCACGTGGTCCGCATAGGACCGCAGCACGGCCTCTCGACCTTGCAGCACGCGGCCCATGTCGAGGATCGCTTGCCCCATTTCTCCGGTCTCCCGCGTGCCGTAGTGGGTAAGCGGCGCAAGGGCGGTTTCGTCTCCGGCCTGAATACGTTCTGCCCGGTCGGCCAGGGCCCGGATCGGCCGTAGGAGAATGCGCCAGAGGACATAGCCGAGGTAGCTGGCGCAGATGACCACACCCAGCATCGCAAGCGTCGCGGCCCGACCGAAGTCGAGCGCCAGACCCGCCGGCGAAGAAAGCCATGTGGTTGCCAAAAGGCCCAAGATCGGGAGGCACAGAACCACCGCGAGGGTGCAGCCGAGGATCAGACCAAGCCCCGGCCGCCACTTGCGCCTTACCCGTTCCTGCATGGTCCCATGCGGATACCGACGCCGTGCAGCGTTTCGATGGCGTCCGAACACCCTGCCTCGGCAAGCTTGGCTCGCAGATTGCGGAGGTGGCTGTCGAGCGTCCGGTCGCTGACCGTCACGCCCAGCCCGTAGACCGCGTCAACCAAACGGGGGCGGGAGACCACGTGGTCCGGCTTGGCCATCAGGCGCGACAGGATCTCCATCTCGCGCGCGGTCAGGGTCAGGGGAGACCCCGCCACGCGGCAGAGGTGGCGCTCGGGGTCAAGTTCGATCAGGCCGCGAGACAGGACCGGGCCGGTGGCGGGGCCACCTGACCGCTTCAGGATCGCCTTGACCCGTGCGACCAACTCGCGCGGCGAGAACGGCTTGGTCACGTAGTCGTCGGCGCCGATCTCGAGTCCCACGATACGGTCCACCTCGTCATCCCGGGCGGTCAGGAACAGGACCGGCACCTCACTGTCGCGCCGGATCTCACGGCAGACGTCGAACCCGTCCCTTTCAGGCAGGCCGATGTCGAGGACGATGAGGTCGGGCCGCATCGCAGCGACAGCCGCAAGTGCCGCGTCGCCGTCCACGGCCTCTTCCACGCCGAAACCCGCCTGACCAAGCGCGATGGACAGGACCTCCCGAATCTGGGGATCGTCATCGACAATCAGGATTGTTGCGCCTGCCATCACCGCCTCGCCCGGCTCTCGGTCGTTGGGGACCATGCTACGCGGCGGGGCTGTCGGGGCAAGGGTCTCTGTCTGCGCGAAGGTCAGGGTCATCTGGTCGCGTCCTTTGTAACGGCTGGCCCCTTGCTAGCGACCGACCGTGCAGCGGCGGCTGGCCCGGCCGTGCAAAAGATGTGCACCGGCGGCATTCTTGCGCCCGGACGCCGCCCGTGACACCCTTGCCCCCTGACCCCGCACGAGGGAGAGAGACAAGGTGTCCGAAACAGCCGAAACCGCCACATCAACGACCGCAACAAAGGCTGGCGAAACCCTGCCGCAGGTGCATGAACCGCGCAATGCGGGCATGGAGCTCGACCTCGACTGGGTGGCGGCGGTCCAGGTCAACACCTCGGCCATCGAACGGCGGGCGGCTTCGCTGCCCGGTCGCCGTTCAGTGAAGAAAGCGCATCAGGCCGCGTGGCTGGCCCGCGCGATATCCTGCATCGATCTGACGACACTTGCCGGAGACGACACCGAGGGACGTGTACGGCGGCTCTGCGCCAAGGCCCGCCAGCCTGCCGACCAACGGCTGCTCGACGCGCTTGGTTTGCCGGATCTGACCGTCGGCGCGGTCTGCGTCTATCATGACATGGTCGAGACTGCCGTAGCCGCGCTGCAAGGCTCGGGCATCCCCGTTGCCGCCGTCTCCACCGGATTTCCCGCCGGACTGTCTCCGTTCAAGCTGCGTATTGCCGAGATCGGTGAGAGCGTTGCCGCAGGGGCAAGGGAGATCGACATCGTGATCACCCGCCGCCACGTGCTGCAAGGCAACTGGCAGGCGCTCTATGACGAGATGTCCGAGATGCGTGCCGCCTGTG
>CAYMMT010000084.1:0-12245 GCA_964391555.1 uncultured Rhodobacterales bacterium | reverse complement strand
CCGGCTTCGATGTCAAAACTCATGACGCTCTACATGGCGTTTGAGGCATTGTCAGACGGCCGTCTAACGCCCGATGAGCGTTTGCCTGTGAGCGAGCGCGCGATGTCCTACGGCGGCTCCACCATGTTCCTCGACACAACGGATCGGGTTACAGTCGAAGATTTATTGCGTGGAATCATAGTCTTGTCCGGCAATGACGCCTGCGTTGTGATTGCCGAAGCGCTGAGTCCCGATGGCACCGAAGCCGGCTTTGCAAGGATGATGACAGACCGGGCCAGACGGTTGGGAATGACGAATTCGACCTTTGTGAACGCCTCCGGTTGGCCCGCGGCCGGGCATCGAATGTCGATGCGCGACCTCGGCATACTTGCCGATCGGCTGATCACCGATTTCCCGACCTACTACCCGCTCTTTTCCGAGCAGGAGTTCCTGTTTGATGGTCGATCCCCGTCAAATACCCGCAACCGAAATCCACTTTTGGGACTGGGCATCGGCGCAGATGGGCTGAAAACCGGGCACACCCAGGAAGCGGGTTATGGCCTGGTGGGATCGGCCAAACAGGGTGACAGGCGGGTGATCTTCGTCATCACCGGTCTCGAGACCCGTGAGGCACGCGCCGAAGAGGCGGAGCGGATCGTCAACTGGGCCTTTCGCCAGTACGTTCAGCGTGATGTCGGGCGCGCGGGAACAGAGATCGCCGAGGTTCCGGTGTGGATGGGTGAGGCGCCCAGCGTGACAGCCGTGATGGGCGAGGACGTATCCATGCTGGTGCCGGTTCTGGATCAGGACGCGGTTGAAGCGACGGCAGTCTACGATGCGCCGGTCACGGCGCCCGTCGCGTCCGGCGACGTGTTGGGTGAACTGGTGATCACGCTTGAGGGCCTGCCGGAACGGCGGGTCCCTCTTGTCGCCCAGACCGACGTGTCACCCGGAGGCTTCAACGTGCGGCTTCGGACCGCGGCCTTGGTGCTGATCGAGATGATTTCGCCCGAGGCAGCGGCCGCACTCGCGCCATCTGGCTGATTGCCCACTGCTCTTGACCGGCTATCAACTCGGTTGATCGGTTGGCAGCGACCCACCTGACAACTGTTTCGTACGGACAAATGGGCCTTGCCGCCCTCGCCGCCAGCCTGCACAACATCCCCCATGACAACCCGATCCTCCGGCCGCTTCATCACCTTCGAGGGCATCGACGGCTCCGGCAAATCGACCCAGGCCCGACACCTCGCCAACCGGTTGCCAGAGGCTCTCCTGACGCGGGAACCGGGCGGCAGTCCGGGGGCCGAGGAGATCCGCGCATTGCTCCTGACCGGCGACCCGGACCGCTGGTCCGCCGAGACCGAGATTCTGCTGTTCACGGCGGCCCGTCGGGATCACCTCGAAAAGACGATCCGCCCCGCGCTCGCCCAAGGCCGCACGGTGATATCAGACCGCTTTGCCGACTCAACGCGCGTCTATCAGGGCGCCACAAGGGGTGACCTGCGCGGCATGGTCGACCGGTTGCACGACACGATGATCGGGCAGGAACCGGACCTGACCTTCATCATAGACATGGATCCCGCCATCGCTCTCAAGCGCGGCTTGGCGCGCGGGTCCGGAGAAGACCGGTTCGAGGACATGGGCCTCGCGTTTCAGGAGACGCTTCGACACGGGTTCCTGGCCTTGGCCCGCGCCTTTCCCGACCGCTGCGTCGTGATCGATGGCAACCGGGACGCCGATGCGATTGGAACCGAGATCGCGGCCCGGGTTGGGCCATGAGCATCGACGACCTCCCGGATCCGACGGCCCTGCCCGGCACTCCCCATCCGAGGGAGACCGTGAGGCTTTTTGGTCAAGCGTCCGCCGAAGCCGAAATTCTCGACGCGTTCAACGCCGGCCGAATGCATTCCGGCTGGCTGATCACCGGACCGAAGGGAATAGGAAAGGCGACGCTGGCCTGGCGCATGGCCGGTTTCCTTCTGACCGCAACGGACCGCGACGGCGGCTTGTTCGGCGCACCCGATCCGGAGACGTCGCTGGACATGCCCGATGGAACCGACCGCGATCAGATGTTGTCCGGCGCTCACCCACGCCTCTTTCATGTCCGCCGGAGCCCAAACGACAAGGGCGACCGGATCAGCACCGACATCCGGGCCCAGGACGTGCGCAAGCTCAAGGGGTTCTTCCACCTGTCCGCTGCCGACGGCGGACGCCGCGTAGTGATCGTCGACGCGGCTGACGAGATGAACGTGACCGCGGCCAACGCGCTGCTGAAAGAATTGGAGGAACCGCCCGCGCGCACGACCTTGCTGCTGGTCTGTCACCAGCCTGCGCGACTCCTCCCCACGATCCGGTCCCGATGCCGCGAGTTGCGCCTGCGCCCACTCGGCCCCGAAGACATGGCCGCGGCCCTGGCCCAGGCAGGGGTTGAGACCGACGCCGGTCCCGCTGTGGCCGAGCTTTCGGGCGGCTCCGTTGGCGAGGCCATGCGCCTGATCCGAATGGATGGGCTCAAGCTGTACGAAAACCTCGTGGGCCTTTTTGACCACCGGGGCAAGGTCGACCGCATAAAGGCTCTCGCTCTGGCCGAAAGCATGATCGGAGCAAAGAACGCCGAGCGGTTTGACCTTGCTCTCGACCTCGCCGACCAATTCCTCGCCCGGCTCGCCCGCGCCGGCCTGACCGGCCCGCCCGGCACGCAGGCCGCGCAAGGTGAGGCACGGCTGCTGGCGGCGCTTGGCCCCGATGATCGCGCGGCCCGCGTCTGGGCCAACCTGAGCCAGGCCTTGCGTGAGCGCGCGCGCCATGCCCAGGGTGTGAACCTTGACCCGGCCACCGTGCTGCTTGATATCGCGCTGAGGGTCGAAGAAACCGCTCAGAAGATCACCTCCCTGCCCGCCTGACCCGGAGCCCCGATGACTGCGCTCGTCGACAGCCACTGCCACCTCGACTTTCCCAACCTGATCGGGGAGGTCGACGAGGTCGTGGCCCGCGCCGTCGCCGCGGGCGTCACCCGCATGGTCACCATCTGCACGAAACTGCGCACCGAACCCGACGTCCGGGCCCTTGCTGAAGCCCATACAGAGGTCTTCTACGCGGCTGGCACGCACCCGATGAGCGTGGCTGATGAGCCGATGGCGACGGTCGACGAATTGGTAGCACTTGCCGGTCATCCGAAATTCGTCGGCATCGGTGAAAGCGGATTGGATTACCACTACACCGCCGAGAGCGCGGAGATGCAGCAGGGCAGCCTTCGCATCCATTGCGCCGCCGCGGCCGAAACCGGCCTGCCACTGATCATCCACGCCCGAGATGCCGACGAGGACATGGCGCGCATTCTTGCCGAGGAACACCGCAACGCGCCCTTTGCCTGCGTGATGCACTGCTTTTCTTCCGGCGCGGACCTCGCCAAAGCCGCGATTGATCTCGGTTTCTACCTGTCGATCTCCGGCATCGCCGCCTTCCCGAAGAGCCAGGACCTGCGCGACATCTTCGCCGCCGCGCCGGTTGACCGACTTCTGGTCGAAACGGACAGTCCGTATCTGGCCCCGCCACCCCACCGCGGCAAACGGAACGAACCGGCCTACGTGGCGCATACCGCCCGCCGGATGGCCGAGGAACTGGGAATGTCCGAGGCCGACTTTGCCGCCCGGACCACGGCCAATTTCGACCGCCTCTTCAGCAAGGCCGCCGGCTGGACGCCAAGCTCGTGACCGTCGCCTCTTGAACCCGCCTCCCCTGACAGGCATGAGACCTCCATGGCGCGTGTCTCCTTCACCATCCTCGGCTGCGGCTCCTCGGGCGGCGTGCCCCGCCTTGGTGGTCATTGGGGGGACTGCGATCCGGAGAACCCCAGAAATCGCCGTCAGCGTTGCTCGCTTCTCGTGTCGCGCGAGACGGAAGACGGCGTCACACGGGTTTTGATCGACACCTCACCGGACCTGCGCAACCAGCTGCTCGACGCCGGTGTCGGCACCCTCGACGGCGTCGTCTACACCCATGCCCATGCCGATCATGTTCACGGTCTGGACGACCTGAGGATGATTGTCTTCAACATGCGGGCGCGGTTGCCGGTCTGGGCCGATGGCGACACCTCGAACGCCCTGCTCAGTCGCTTCGCTTACGCCTTTACCCAGCCCGAAGGGTCGCCCTATCCGCCGATCCTCGACCTGCACCTCATCGACGGTTTGGTCACGATCGACGGCGCAGGTGGCCCTCTCTGCTTCGAGCCGATCCGCGTCGACCATGGATCGATCGAGGCGCTTGGCTTCCGGATCGGCAACGCCGTCTACCTGCCCGACGTGGCGGATATCCCGGAGGCGGCCTGGCCTCGGCTGGGCAATCTCGACCTTTGGATCGTCGATGCGCTGCGCCGCACGCCTCACCCCACCCATTCCCACCTCGACCGAACCCTGAAATGGATCGAGCGCGCCGCACCAAGGCGCGCTGTCCTCACCAACATGCACATCGACCTCGATTACGCCACGCTCGAGGCCGAGACCCCCGACAACGTCACTCCGGCCTATGACGGGCTCACCCTGAGCTTCGACATCTAGGCAACCGCGGCCCCTTCATCTTGGTCAACAAACGCATGGAACAACGCCCAAGCTTGGAAGAACCAAGAGAATGAGCACCCTGGCCGCCGTCATCCTACCTGTCTTCCTCGTGATCGGCGCGGGATACCTCGCGCGTTGGCGGGGTTTGTTCACCGATACCCATGTCGACGGGCTCATGGTCTTTGCCCAGAATTTTGCGATTCCGGTGATGCTTTTCTCCGCGATCGCCCGGCTGGACCTCGGGGCAGAGTTCAACCTCGGCCTGCTGGGCGCCTTCTACATCGGCGCCCTGACCGGCTTCGCGGCTGGTTTCCTCGGTGGGCGATTTCTCTTCAATCGTCCGCTTGAGGACAGTGTGGCATTCGGCTTCACGGGGCTCTTCTCGAACTCGGTCCTGCTGGGCCTCGCAATCACGGAGCGGGCCTATGGCGTAGATGCCCTTGCCTCCAACTACGCCATTGTCGCGTTTCACGCGCCCTTCTGCTACGCGGTCGGGATCACGGTCATGGAAATCGTCCGGGCCAAGGGCACGCCGGCCCGCAACCTGCCCGGCAAGGTGGCCAGGGCGATGTTCTCCAACGCCCTGATTATCGGCATCGGGCTTGGCTTCGTCGTCAATCTCACCGGTCTGCCCATCCCCGGCGTCGTATCGGACGCCATGGACCTGCTGATCCGCGCGGCCATTCCAGCCGCGCTGTTCGGGCTTGGCGGTGTCCTGTTTCGCTACCGGCCCGAAGGCGACATGCGGGCGATTCTATACCTGTGTGGCGTCTCCATGATCCTCCACCCGATCATCACCTTCTCCCTGGCCAAGGCCTTCGGTGTCGACACCGACGGACTGAGATCAGCGGTTCTGACCGCCGCCATGGCGCCGGGGATCAACGCCTACCTCTTCGCCAACATGTACGGTGTCGCGAAACGTGTTGCCGCGTCGACGGTGTTGATCGGCACCGCGCTGTCCGTCCTCTCCGGCTGGGCGTGGCTGACGATCCTTCCCTAGCTGAAGGGTGCAAAGAAGACCGTCGGCTCGGCACCTTTCCGCGGGCTGATGACGGTGCTTCGGGCCACGTGGGTCGAGTCCGGAGCCATCATCGTGTAGGTCTGCTGACGGATACAGCGCAGGATACCGGCGTTGCCGTCAATCGCCGTCAGCGTGGCCCCCTCGCGGTTGATCACCACGAAATGGTGGTTGCGATTGTTCTTCATCGCGATCCCGATGTCCCCGGCCCGCACCGCCGCGGGAGGAATATGCGTGAACCCGGTATTCGCCATCACGTTGCCGTTCGGCCAGCCCGGCACCGTCAACCCCGCGGTCCGCACCATCGCCAGCGCGAAGATCCCGCACCACGCGGGGATATCCTTGGTATTGCGGTTCTGGTTGTAATGGCTCTCCGTGCACTCATCGAGAACACCATCCACCGGCCGCCGCCGCCGTGCCATCCCGGCCCCCACGTGGAGGGCGACATCGGCGTTGGGCAATCCCGCGGCCCGGAAAATCTGAACAAGCGCCTTGCCCCCTTGCCGTTCGCGTCCGGCCGTTTCGTCGTTCATGAACCGGGTGCAGATCTGTGGCATCCTTTCCTTGGGCGGGTGCTTCTCGTCCTGCCAGCCCAAGGCCAGAAGCGCGGCCTGCGCTGCCGCCACAATGGCCGCACGCTTTTCGACTTCTTCGTAGATGTCGTGCCCGCCGCCACCGCCGCCACCACCCCCGAGCTTGTCGAGAACGGCAAAAAGATGCTGCAGCAATCCCATGGTGATTGGACCGACGATTCCGTCGGCCATTGTCCCGGCTCGTCCTTGAAACTGCTGGACCCGTCCTTGCGTCTGGCCGCCGAAGATCCCGTCTTCGGTCAGGGTACGGTCCTTTTGGGGGTCAATATTGAGCGCCTTCTGCAGGCGCATGACAGGCGCACCTGTCGAGCCGAAACGGAGCATGGGCCACCTCACGAAACATGTTTGATCAAAATGTTCCGTAAGGTTAGCTCATCGGGCAAAACCTGCCTAGGGAGCTTTGCGGCACCTCGTCAGCCGGGGCTCATCCCGCGCAAACGTTCGGATCGGCGACGCAAGAGTTCCACCGTGGTCAGTAGCGCAATGGAGATCACCACGAGGATCGTCGCCACGGCAAGGATCGTCGGGCTGATCTGCTCCCTCAGACCGATGAACATCTGCCAGGGCAGCGTCTTTTGTCCGGCCGACCCGACAAAGAGCACCACGACCACTTCATCAAACGACGTGATGAACGCAAACAATCCGCCGGAGATGACCCCCGGCAGGATCAGTGGCATTTGCACCTTGAAGAAGGTCCGCACCGGGTCGGCACCAAGGTTGGCCGAGGCCCGTGTCAATGACCGGTCAAATCCGACCAGCGTCGCCGTCACGGTTATGATGACGAAAGGAATTCCCAGCGCGGCGTGGGCCAATACGACGCCCACATAGGTGCCCTGCAATCCGATCCGGGAATAGAAGAAGTACATCCCCGCCGCGGAGATGATCAGCGGCACGATCATCGGCGAAATCAGGATCGCCATGATCGCCTGCCGTCCCGGTACATGGGACTGGGACAGGCCGATTGCCGCGAGCGTCCCCAGCGCCACCGACAGAAGCGTGGCCACCGGCGCGATGGACAGCGAATTGCGCATCGCGGACTGCCATTGTGGATTGTTGAAGAAATCGTCGTAGTGCTTCAGGCTGTATCCGTCCGGGTCCAGACGCAGCATTTCAGGGGTGAAGGTGAAGAAATCCTGGGCGTTGAACGACAGCGGGATCACCACGACGATTGGCGCGATCAGAAAGAAGAAGATCAGCCCGCAGATGACCCGGAACGAATAGTACCAGATGCGCTGGGGCGTTGTGGCATAGGGCGGAAGTCCCTGGCTCATGTTTTGTCCTCGTCTGACCAGCCCTTGTCACGATGCGAGCCGTCACAGAAGGGTTTGTTGCCCGAATGGCCGCAGCGGCACAGAACGTATTTCTCGGTCGAGGCTCCTTCGCCGTTGAAGTCGGCCTCAAGGGCGACGTTGCGCACGGCGTAAGGGCCGTTCTTGGTCACCTGTACCTCGACCGTCGCACTATCCGGCCCAAGTTGCGCTGGGGCACCGCCCGCCTCCGACAGGCGCAGCGCGCCCGAGGGACAGGCAAAGACAACCGCCCGTATTCCCGCGAGCGTCCCCTTGGCCGGCTGGATCCAGGGGCGTTGGGACGGATCAAAGACCGCCTTGTGCAGGCGCTGGCATTCCGCGGCGTGAGAGCAGAGCATCGGCGTGTAGGTCACGGTGACATCGACGCCCTCGACCTCGCCCTCGTAGGCAATCGACTTGTTGCGGGTGTTGGTGACACCTCCGTCGGTCGAGAAGCCGGCGGCCTTGTGCGAACCATCACAGAACGGCCTGTTCTTCGACATGCCGCAGCGGCAGAGAAACGCCGCCTCCTTGTGGTCGATCGGGTAGCCCCGGTCATCGGTGAGATTGGGGATATTCTCGGCCTTGAGCGGTCCGTTCGGGATCGGGGTGATCTTGACGTCCGCCATGGGATCTATCCTCCGAGCTTGACGTTATCGATGCCGACCATCCGGTCGTAGAGCCAGTAGAGCGCCAGCACGAGCGCCAGCAGCATCGTGCCCAGGGCCGCCGCGAGCCCCCAGTTGAGTGAGGACGAAATGTGGTAGGCGATCCGGTTGGAGATAAAGACGCCCTTGGTGCCTCCCACGATCTCGGGCGTGATGTAGTAGCCGATGGCGAGGATGAAGACGAGGATCGACCCCGCGCCGATCCCCGGCACCGACTGCGGGAAATAGACCCGCCAGAAGGCCACCCAGTTGGTCGCTCCGAGGGATTTGGCGGCCCGCAGGTAGCTGGGATTGATCGTCTTCATCACCGAATAGAGCGGCAGGATCATGAACGGCAGCAGGATATGTGTCATCGCGATGATTGTACCGGTCGCGTTATTGATCAGGATAAGCCGCTGGTCGTCGGCGATCAGGCCGATCCAGACGAGGATATCGTTGATCACGCCCTGTTGCTGGAGCAGAACCTTCCATGCGGAGGTCCGGACGAGCAGCGAGGTCCAGAACGGCAAGAGCACGAGGATCATCAGGACGTTGGCCGTCCGCAGTGGCAAATTCGCAAGGATCCAGGCGACCGGATATCCCAGCAGAATGCAGGACAACGTGATCGTCAGGGACATGATCATCGTCCGAATAAAGAGCGTGCGGTATATGCGCTCGTCTTCGGGCATGGCCTCGACGCCCGCCGGTGTCAGCGACAGGTCAGCGGCGGCGAGGAAATATCCGGCCGTATAGGACGACGAGAAGGCCTTGATCGTGCCCCAGATCTCGGGGTCGGCCCAGTCCTCTTCGATGTCCAGAAAGGCCGCCTTGGCCGTCGGGGCCCCGAGGGCCGCAAGCGCCTCTCGCGCGGCCAACAGATCCAGTCCCGCGGGGCCTTCGATGCCACTCAGAGCGTCCGGAGACGCGGCGGCGAGGTCCTGGGCGAAGACATGGAAAACGATTGGCAGCGGGTCTTCTGTCAGGGCGCTGTCGCCGTTGGCCCGCGCAACGGCTGCGAATGCGGCGTAAAGCTCGGTTGTCTGCGGAAAAATGGCCGCCGTCTCGGTCTTGACGGCGAAGGGCGGCGCGAAGCCCTGGCTGTCGTCCCACGCGCCAAGCGCGCTCGCCCATTGCGCCGTTCCGAGGAACCCGACCCACGCCTCCGGTTCGATGCTGTCCTTGACGATGTCCTCGAGCGCATCCATCTGCGGCTCGCCAATTCCGTCAATGCCGCGTCCCGTCTTGCGGAAAAGCGATGAAATGCCGGTCGTCTCGTAGTTCAGGCGAGAGCCAAGGCGCGTGTGGGCCTTTTGTTCCGTCGCGATTGAAAAGTCACGGGCCAAGGCCTCGTAAATGGCCTCTCCGGGCGCCTCGCCGTTGTCAAAGCTCCAGTCCTCGAGCGCGACAACCGTGCGCGGCAGGGTCTGGGAAACGATATCGTTCTCCACGGAGCGGAACAGCATATCCGCAATCGGAAAGATGAAGGTGATCAGGATGAACAGGAGCAAGGGCGCGATCAGCCCCAAAGCACGCAACTTCTGCCGCCGGAGTGCACGGGCGAGTGCTGCCTTCAGCGGGCGGCCATCTGCGGCGGTGAGGGGTCCGGCGGTCTCGGCCATGGTTCAGGTGCCCTCGACGAGGACGATGGTGCTCTCCGCGCAACGGCGGCGAATCTCGGCAACGGCCTGATACTCGGGATCGTCATAAGCGGCCTGCGCCGCTTCGAGGCTCGGGAATTCGATGACAACGGTGCGCTGCCCGGCGCTGCCCTCCCTGACCTCCTGCTGCCCGCCCCGGACGACGAACTTGGCGCCGTGGCTTTCGAGGATCGGCGTGTCCTTCGCGACGTATTCGGGATACCCCTCGGGGTCTGTCACGGTGATATGGCCGATGATGTAGCCCTTGGGCATGGGACAACTCCTGTCGTGCGCGTCGCAAGGCGGGCCGTGACCCGCCTTGCAGTGTTTTCAAACGCTTATTGCGCGAGCCAGGCCTGGAACTTGGCATCCAGGTCGTCGCGGTAGTCTGCCCACCATTCGTAGTTGAACAGGAAGGTGTTGACCGCGTTGGCCGGATCGGTCGGCATGTGCGGGGCCATGTCGATGCCCAGTTCGGCATGGGTGGACACCAGCGGCGCGGACGACATGCGGGCCGGACCGTAGCTGATGTACTTGGCCTGGTCGGCCAGACGCTGGGTGTCGGTCGCAAAGCGCACGAAGTCGAGGGCGCGCGCCTCACGCTCCGGGCTCAGGCCGGCGGGAATGATCCAGCCGTCAAGGTCGAACATCTGCCAGTCCCAGAGCATGCCGATCGGCTGGTTCTGCTCTTCGATCGCGCTGAACAGACGGCCGTTGTAGGTCGAACCGATAAAGATCTCGCCGTCGGCCAGAAGCTGGGGCGTGTCGGCCCCGGCGGACCACCAGACGGTCACGTCCTTGATCGTGTCGAGCTTGGCAAAGGCCCGATCCTGCCCCTCTTCGGTCTCCAGCAGGTCATAGACATCCGAGATGTCCACGCCATCACAGATCAGGGCCCATTCCATGTTCGCGATCGGGCGACGCTCCAGCGACCGCTGGCCAGGGTAGGTTTCGAGGTCGAAGATGTCACAGACAGACGACGGTGCGGCGGCGCCGTCGGGCACCATGTCTGTGCGATAGCCGAAGGTGGTGGAGTAGACGATCTGCGGAATGAAGCAGTCGGAAACGATCAGGTCACCGAAGTCGTCGGAGGCGGACGACCCATCGTCGCCGGGCGCCAGCATCTCGTCGTGGTCGATCTCGAGCGCAAGCCCTTCGTCGCAAAGGCGGATCGCATCGGAGGCGACAACGTCCACCACGTCCCAGGTGATGTTGCCTGCTTCGTTCATCGCGCGGAGCTTCGCCACGGCCTCGGCCGAGCTTTCGTCCCAGACGGCGGTAACGCCATCATTCATTTCCAGATAGGGGGCGACATAAGCGTTCTGCTGGCTGGCCTGGTAGGCGCCACCCCAACTCACAAGTGTCATGTCGCCGGCCATGTGGCCTTCTGCGGCCACCGCACCCGCGGCAAGCGTGAGCGCGGCGGTGGCCATCAGGGTCTTGGTCAATTTCATACCTATTCTCCCATTGTGTAACCCGGTTGTTTGTCTTTCCGGCCTCGCTCCGGGTGTCGGCGGGACCGTGTCACTTGTGTCAGGCGTCGAGCGCCCGGCAATCCTCTGGCAGCCATCCGATCTCGATCTGGCTCCCGGGGGTGAGACGCACCTGGTCGGGTGCGTTTCGGGTCTTGATAATGAACTCATCGTTGCCCGCCACGCGAAGCCGCGTGCGGAAGATGTCACCCATGTAGATGAACTCGAGAACCTCGGCCTTGAGCGTGTGCGCGCCTTCCCTGAGCCGCTTGGAATCGAACTCGACACGTTCGGGCCGGATGGAGACCCGGGTACGCTCTCCGATGCCACCGATGTTGACGGGGGTCGCGTCAATGACCTCGCCGTCGTCGAGCCGGACAGAGCAGGTGTCCCCCGCCATCTCGGTAACAACGCCCTCCAGCGTGTTGTTTTCCCCGATAAATTGCGCAACGAAGCTGTTCTGCGGCTTTTCGTAGAGTTCGTCGGGTGGCGCCAACTGTTGGATCACGCCGTCATCAAAGACGGCGACACGGTCCGACATGGTCAAGGCCTCGGTCTGGTCGTGGGTCACGTAGACCACGGTAATTCCCAACTCATGGGCGAGGTTCGTGATCTCGAATTGCAAACTCTCGCGGAGCTGCTTGTCGAGCGCGCCCAAAGGTTCGTCCATGAGCACCAACTCCGGCTCGAACACCAACGCGCGGGCCAGCGCTATCCGCTGCTGCTGGCCGCCCGAAAGCTGTGCGGGGCGACGCCCGCCAAAGGCGCCCATCTGCACCATGTCGAGCGCGCGCATGATCTTTTCCTCGCGCTCCGACTTGCCCATGCCGCGCACCTCAAGCGGGAAGGCGAGGTTCTCGGCCACCGACATATGCGGAAAGAGCGCGTAATTCTGAAACACCATCACAACCAAGGAACTTGGAACCGTCATGCGCTCTTTGGGACAAAACCCTACCGAAGCTGAACTCATGGATATGATCCAAGAGGTAAGTGAAATGTATATGTATAGGAAAAAAACATTATTAGTAACTTTGAAAAGCGACCGCAAGATTCC
>CAYMMT010000083.1:0-12248 GCA_964391555.1 uncultured Rhodobacterales bacterium | reverse complement strand
ATCAGACAGCACAAACTGAAACAGGCAGGTGTCTAGCAAACAGGGGGCACCTCACTACTTCATCCTCGAAGAAACCGCCAACGGGACCACGATCTTTCATCATGGCGAGCGCTTCACGGGGCTACTCGGTTACCCGCTGCTCTTCCTGATCCGGAAAGACACCCACAACGGGTTCGTGGCCATGAACGAGGCGCTCAAGTCGCGCGTCGAAGCGGCCTCATGAACGATCCCCACCCGACCGGATCGCGATCTCCGGATCACGGTCGGGTTTTCGGCCGCATCGGGTCCGCTGGGCCTGCTTGTGGAAGACCAAATACTCACCTGGGCTGTGTTGGCCGTCGACCGGGGCGGCCATTCCATGGTCTGCCCGTCTGTCATAAATCGGCGGGTCCTCAGTTCAGGCGTCCCGTTCCATGATCCATTCCACTTCGGGTGCCGGGACGAAGCGCCATTTTCGCAGCGGGCCCGCCATGACGTTGAGGTAGTACATCTCGAACCCGTAGGGCGCACCGCAGGGGTGGTGGCCACGCGGGACGAGCACCACGTCTCCATCGGACACCGCCATGGTCTCATCGAGTTGCCCGTCGTCGGTATAGACGCGCTGAACGCCAAATCCGTTTGCCGGGTTCAGGCGGTGATAATAAGTCTCTTCGAGATAGGTGATCCGCGGATAATCGTCCTCGTCGTGGCGATGGCTGGGGAAGCTCGACCAATGGCCCGCAGGGGTAAAGACCTCCGTCACGAGGAGCGAGTCGCAGTAATCCTCATTCTCCATGGCGATGTTGTTGATATACCGCGTGTTTGTGCCCGTGCCGCGTTGGGTGAGGGTGATCCCGTCGGGACCGATCCTGCGCGGCTCGTGCCCGCCCGTTCCGGGGGCGGTGCAGACGGCGAGGACGCAGTCGGTTTTGGCCTCGGCTTCCCAATTGGTGCCGTTGGGCAGGTAAAGGCAATGAGGCGGGGTCCTTTCAAAGACGTTCATCCGCTCGCCCAGAATGCCCCAGTCCTGACCGGCGCCGATGATCCCGGCCTTGCCTTCGACCAAGACGAGCATGACTTCCCGATCGCCTGTGATTTCTGCTGCCCGGTCACCGGCCTTCAGGTGGTAGAGCGAAAAGCCAACATAGCGCCAGCCCGCGCTTTCGGGTGTGATCTGGTGCACTTTTCCGCGGGTGCCGAAGGGTTTGCACAGAAGATCAGGCATGTCGGTCTCACATCTTTGACGTCGGGCCGGCGCGGCCTCGGGTTACGACAGGGCGGTCATATCCGGAAACACGGTCTTTCGAAACCGTTCGGCGCTGTCGACAATACCGCGTGCTGCCGGGTCCGGGACATCCCTCACGTCGGAAGGGAGAGGCTTTCTTCGCTGGTCTTGTCGAAAAGGTAGGCGCTGCCCGGGTCAATCCGGACCGGAACCGTGTCGCCATAACGGATATCGGTCTGGCCGGGCATGTGTACCGTAAGGTCGGTCCCGCCTTCGGTCACGCCATAGAGATAGCTTTCGTTGCCCAGTTGTTCGACCCCGTTGACGTGAACCGAGAGCTGAGCTTCGCTGTCACCTGCCACGATGCGCCCGGGACGGGCGCCAAGAACCACGTTTTCCCCGGGCCGAGCTCCGAACTTCGCCTCGGGCAGGGCGATCTCTGCACCGCCGGGCAGCACAACCATTCCGTCATCGTTCACCGTGCCGTCGAGGAAATTCATTTTCGGCGAGCCGATGAACCCGGCGACGAACAGGTTCGCCGGGTGATTGAAAAGCTCCAGCGGCGGCCCGAACTGCTCCAGCCGCCCGGCCCGCAGCACCGCGATCTTGTCCGCCATGGTCATCGCTTCGACCTGATCGTGCGTCACGTAGACCATGGTGTTGCCCAACCGGCGATGGAGGTCGGCGATCTCGCCCCGCATGGCCACCCGCAATTCGGCGTCGAGGTTCGACAGCGGTTCGTCGAACAGAAAGATCCGCGGCTCCCGCACCACCGCGCGGCCAATGGCAACCCGCTGGCGTTGACCGCCCGAAAGCTGCCCGGGCTTGCGATGCAGATAGTCGTCGATCTGCAGCATGCGTGCCGCGTCGTTCACGCGCTGGTCGATCTCTGCCTTGGGCATCTGCAGGTTTTGCAGCCCGAACGACAGGTTGTCGCGGACCGACATATGCGGGTAGAGCGCGTAGGACTGGAACACCATCGCGAGCCCGCGTTGGGCGGCGGTGATATGGTTCACCACTTCGCCCTCGATCGCGACCTCGCCGCCTGTGATGTCTTCGAGCCCGGCGATCATTCGCAAAAGCGTGGACTTGCCACAGCCCGAGGGGCCGACAAAGACGCAGAAGTCGCCCGACGGAACCTCGAGGTCGATCCCGTGGATGACATCCGTGGCGCCGTAGGATTTCAGGACATGGCGGAGTTCGAGTGTGGCCATTATTTCATCCCTGAATTGGCAATGCCGGTGGTGATGTAGCGCTGCAGGAAGACGAACACGAGCGTGGTGGGAATGAGGCTCACCACGGTCATGGCAAGGCGGTAATGTTCCTGGCTCAGGTGCTCGCCCCGGAATTCCAGCAGGCAAAGCTGCAGCGTGTAGGCTTCCTTGGCCGTGGCAATGGCGACCATGGGAATGATCAGGTCATTCCAGCGCCAGATCACGCTGAGGATACCCAGGGCCGCGATTGCGGGCAGGGCCAACGGCAGGACAATCCGCCAATAGACTTTCCATTCGGAGGCGGCATCCATCCGGGCGGCCTCGATCAGTTCGTCCGGAATGGTCAGCATGTACTGCCGCAGCAGGAACACACCGGCGGGGGTCGCGACGCCCGGGATGATGACGCCCCAGATATTGCCCGACAGACCCGTGGCGTTGATCGCCTTGAACACGCCGACCAGCGTGATCGTTGGCGGCACCATGAGCGTCGTCAGGATGATGGTAAGAAAGAACACCTGTCCCCTGAACTGGTATTTCGAGAGCGCAAACGCGGCCATCGAATTCACCAGCAGCGTGAGCAGCGTTGCGATCACGGTCACCAGAACCGAGTTGGTGATGCAGGTCGCGAAATTGACGGTCACGCCATAGGCCCGATCGGTCAGCGGGTCGGTGTAGTTGGTCCATGCGGGTTGCAGCACCCGTTCGGCGCTCACCGTCCCGGGGTCCAGCCGAACGACCTCACCCGGGTTGTCGAGCGCGCGTGCCGGGACCACGGTCTGCCGCGGGTTCAGCGACGGCGCGGCCCATTGGCGGATTTCACCCGTCGCGGGATCGGGCGCGGAAATCAGGATCTGGCTGACGATCTTGTTCGGACCGAAGGGATCAATCCCGAGGTATTCCTTCACCAGCCGTTCTTCTTCGGGGGCCAGACCGGCCAAAGCCGCGTCGAGGTCCCGCTCCGCGCGGGCGGCAGGGGTCATCGTGGCATATTGGTTCAGCCATTGCGGCAGGCCCTTTTCGGCGATCAGGGCCCGGGCCTGGGGGGACACCAACCCGAAATGGGACCGCAGGGCGTAGAACTCGTTGCCCGTGAACCGGGCAAGGTAGCCTTCGACATCGCGGCCCGCCTGCTCTTCATCGCTCAGGTCCGACCAGTTCAGGACCCAGTCGGGCAAGTCGGACAGGACCAGAATTTCGCGCCCGTCCGGCCCTTCGACGGTTGCCCGCGCCACCCGGACGAAATCGGACGGCAGAAGGGCGGTATCCTGCTTCTCAAGCTGAAACTGGGATTTGACCGAGTTCAGCCCGATCCACATCACGGGCAGAAAGATCACGAGGAACCCGAGGAAGAGGTATCCGTAGCTCAGCCAATCGGTCCAGTCGAGCCGACCGCGGCCGCGCGTCCGACCAAGGAATTGCGTCACCGTGCTCATCGCGAATCCTTTCCGGACAGCATGAACTGGATCAGCGACAGGATGGCCAGCGCACCGGCCGCGATCAGCGATGCGGTCGCCGCAACGCCGAGGCCATTGGCCGTGGGCTGGCCGCGAAGCCCCGAGGTCTCGAAGATGTATGACACCAGCGAAATCCAGCGCACCTGCATGGCGTAAAGCTCTTCGAAGGCCTGAAACGCCTTGATCAGCGACAGGACCGTGACCACCAGCAGCGTGGGCATAAGCAGCGGAAGCGTGATCTTGCGCAAAACCCGCATCGGCGGCGTGCCATCCATCTCGGCGGCTTCGTAGAGGTCCTTGGGGATCGCTTGCAGTCCGGCCAGCAGGATCAGCATGTAAAAGCCCAAATGCGCCCATGTGTAGACGAAGACGGACCAGAACATGGTCCAACTCGGATCTGTCAGCCACTGGATCGGCTCATCGATCCAGCCCCATTCAATGAGCGTCAGCGACAGCACCCCGTTCCGCTTCAGGATCAGGGTCCAGAGGAAACCCACGACGACCGGCGACAGCATGACCGGGTAGAAGAACACCGATCGCCAGAACCCGCGCGCGGCGATGTCCCGGTTCAGAACCAGCGCCGTGACAAGGGCAAAGAACACCATGATCGGTACCTGAAAGACGACGAAGATGGCGGTGTCGGCGACGGAGCGCAGGAACTTGTCGTCTTCGAGGTTGACAGCCCCGGTGTCGATCTGCGTCTCGCCCAGCAGCCGCTGCCAGTTGTCGGTTCCGGCGAAGGGGCGTTCGGCGAACAGGATCGACTGACCCTCGGTAAAGGAAAAGCCCATGTTGATGAACAAAGGCGCAAAGGTGAACGCGCCGAACACCAACAGGTTGGGCAGGAGAAAGAGGTACGGCAGGCCAGTGGCCCCGGAGAGCCGCTGCGTCATCTCGATCGGCCAGCCGAGGATCGTCATGAACTGGCTCGTGAACGGCCCGGACGGCCGTGTCACCGCGTAGCCTACCAAGATGTAGGCCAGAAGGCCGAGGGGCAGGGCGGTGCCTGAAAAGGCGTTGGCGATGGCGTCCCACATGGGTGTCAGATCGGACCGGCCCTCCGATGAAGGCCGGTCCGGACCGGCTTATTCCGCGATCTGCGCGGCGACGTCGGCGTCGATGGCCTCGAGGGCCGCGTCGAGCGTCATTTCACCCGTGATCGCCTTGGTGATGTAGTCGGGCACCACACCGTAGATCACGAAGTTCTTGTTGTAGCCCTGAAACGTGAAGGCCTGCGGCGTCGTCATCGCCGCCTTGCCGATGGAGGCCGCAAAGGTCGACAGGGCCTGCGCCACCGCCGGCTCCGCGTCACCGTAATCGACGCCGGACGCCTGCAGACCTGCATGGGCGCTGATCGACCGGGTGTTGGAGGCATAGGTCGCGGCATTCTCCTCCCGGGCAAGATAGGCCACGAAGGCCGCTGCTGCTTCCGGGACATCGGTGGATTTGAACACGACCACGCCCGCGCCACCGGGCATCGCGCCGCATCCGCCGGGGCCACAGGGGGCCGGAACCGCTTTCCATTCGAAATCGGTGATGTTGGCGGCATAGTTGCCGATCATCCAGGACCCGGACATGTGCATCGCGACCGAACCCGACAGGAAGAGCGGCGCCGCGTTGCGGTAGGCCGTGCCGGACCCGGCGGGCCAGCCATCCTGCGGCATCAGTCCGCTTTCGTGCCAGCCGACAAAGGTCTCGGCAAAGGATTTGAAGCCATCATCGACAAGGATCGGCTCGCCCGCGGCATCAAAGAAGGCCGCGCCGTAGGAGAAGGCCGGACCGGCCCAGCGGTGCGCGGTGCGGTCCATGGCGAGCGCGGCGTCAAGGCCAAGCGCATCCTTGACCTCTGTCAGGGCAGCGGCCCAGTCATCCCATGTCGCGCCGTCGCCGGGCATGTCGACCCCGGCATCTTCGAACATCGTGACGTTCACATAGGGCCCGGTCACCGACAGTTCGGTCTGGAAGGCGTAAATGCCCTGATCCTCACCGCCCGGGGCGCGGTACCACGGCAGAACGGCGCCGAAGTTCTCTTCGAAATAGTCCGCGTCGACGTAGGGCGTCAGGTCGAGATAATAGGGGTTCAGTCCACCGAGGTTGGTGACCCGCGCCATGTCCGGGGCGGCGTCTGTCTGCAGTTGGTTTTCCAGCTGGTCGCGGATGATTTCGTAGCCCACGGTCTCCACGTTCACGACGTTCCCGGTCTCGGCCTCGAAGCCTTCGGCGAGCATCGCCAGCGTCTCGCATTCGTTCGAATCCTGGTAGCAGAGGAAATCAATTTCCTCTGCGACAGCGGCCGAGCCTGCGATCGCAATCAGGGCTGACGTTGCAAAAAGGCGTTTTTTCAGTGCCATAGGTGAGATCCTCCCAATCTCTCATTGTGATTCTTGGGGTAATTCAATCACGGCTTGACCCATCCGGCTAGTGAACCAATCCGCGTTGATTTGTTGCAAGGTGTCAGCCGAGGACGGAGAAGCTCGACTCGTCGTTCAGTTGTCGCTTGCGGGAATAGAAACCCACGTCGATGTTGTGGCCGATACAGGGCAGGGTGTAGAGCAGTGGCGCCGCATCGTGATCCCCCCCGCCTTCGCAATAGTCGATGAGTGCGGCCATCATCCGGCCCGCAATCGGCGCGTTCTTGTATTGGTTCCCGGAGGTGCCGCAGGCCATGTAGAAACCCGGCAGGCTGGATTTGTCATAGATCGGAATCCAGTCCGTGGAGGCGTCGTAGAGATCGACCACACCTGCTGTCCGTGACGGAATGCCAAGTGACGGGACGCGCTGGGCATATCGCAGGGCCTGCGTGGTCCATTGGCTGCTGAAATTACGGTCGTAGTCGGTGTCGCTGTCGGTCCAATGATGGGTGTCACAGGGCGGATCCTCGGACCCGATCAGGATGTGGTTGCCCTTTTCGGGACGACAGTAGAGCGCGATGTCACTGTCCGAAACGATGGTGCCGTGTTCCTCGAAATTGAAACCTTCGGGGGCGGGCACATGCACCACCTCCTGCCGCAGAGGCCGGGTCTCGATCGTCATGTCGTCAAGGAC
The DNA here is from genome assembly GCA_964391555.1 of uncultured Rhodobacterales bacterium. Lineage (GTDB taxonomy): Bacteria > Pseudomonadota > Alphaproteobacteria > Rhodobacterales > Rhodobacteraceae > JAMWZF01. The sequence continues at coordinate 5,331 of CAYMMT010000083.1, read as the reverse complement.
ACCTGCCATCCCGTTGACACGGGCCGACCCCGGGCCAGCGACATTCACCACGACAGGCGCGTGCAGTTCTTCGCCATCTGCCAGTTTCACTCCCGCGACGCGTCCGTTCTCCTGCAGGATTTCGACGACTTCCGCGCCGAGACGCGTTGACCCGCCTGCCGCCAGGGCGGCAGCGATAAGGTTCTGGGCCGACAACGCCGGGTCGTTGACGTAGCCCGCATGGGGCCAGAAGACCGCGCCCGAAAGGGTGCCCCCGGTCGGTTCGCCAAAGCCGTCTTCGTCCTGTCGCTTGGCCGGGGCAAACCGGTCCAGATTGTATATCGGAAGGCGGTCGACAATCGTGTCGGGCGACCATTCCTCGAACGGGCAGCCCAACTCGCCGGAATACCGCATGTGTTTTTCGAGGTGGCCGTTCAGGTCGGTCTTCATCACCAGGCAACCGACTTCGCGGAACTCAGCCAGCGGGGTGTCTGCGGGCAAGCCGAGGTAGGCGGCCCAGTCGCGCCAGTAGTGATAGCCTTCCCAGGCAAAGGCGGTTCCGTCGAATGTGGAATAATGCATCCGGATGATCGCGCAGGATCCGGCGGTCGAACCGTGACCGGCCTGCCTGTTCCGGTCGAGCGAAAGGGTCCTGTAGCCTTTGCGGGCCAATTCGAGCGCCACCGCCGCGCCAATGACGCCGGTGCCAATGATGATTGCGTCCGCGGTCTGGGTCATGGGGTCTCGCTCCTCCGGTTCGGCACACCATTCGAACCATGCAGGTGGGCATTGGGCAAGGGCGCGCCGAACGCATGTTCAGCTTTCCGGGGGCGTCCCGCCGGCTTTGGTGCGCGCGGCGATATAGGCATCCAGCGCGGCGACCCGGTCCGTGTCGACGCTTGGGCCGGGCCGGGTCAGCACCTCTTGCCAGATGCCGGTTGCGCGCGTGGTGGTGTCAACCGCGCCACGTTCTGTCCATGTGCCGAAATTCGACACATCCCACGTGAAGGGTTGGTAGAATTCGGTCTGGTAGCGGGACATCGTGTGCGCCGCGGCAAAGAAATGACCCCCCGGCTGCACCTCGGTCACGGCATCCCGGGCCGTATCGAGCGTCGCGGCGGTGCAGAGTTCGGCGACCATCTGGAGCACCTCGAGATCGGTGATCATCTTCTCGTAGGAAATCGTCAGCCCACCTTCGAGCCAACCGGCCGAATGCACCACCATGGTCGCGCCGGCCAGTAGGCATCCCCAAAGGCCGAACTGAGTTTCATGGGCGGCCTGCACGTCCCCGAGATTGGCCGCCGACCCGGTCGCCGACCGCCACGGCAGGCCGATGAGGCGCGCCATTTGTCCGGCCAGAAGGTTGGCGCGGAAATGCTCGGGCGTGCCAAAGGCCGGCGCACCGGATTTCATGTCCACGTTGGACGTGAAGGTCCCGTACATCATCGGCGCGCCGGGATTGGCGAGTTGGCCCAGCGTGATGGCCGCCAAGGCCTCGGCATGGGACAGGGTGATGGCACCGGACGGGGTGATGGGGGCCATGGCGCCCATCAGCGTGAAAGGCGTGATCACCGAGGGCTGGCCGTGCCGCGCGAAGTCGATCACGCCGCGCGCCATGGGAACGTCGAGTTGCCGTGGCGAATTGGTGTTGATGATGGTGTAGACGTGGGGTTCGGCGGCAAATTCCGCGTCCGACAGACCGCGGAAATCCCGCAGCATCTCAAAGCTTTCGGCGACCTGCCCCGGCCCGCGGGAATAGATGAAAGGCACCTTGTCGGAATAGGCGAGTTGCGTGCGCATGAACTCGTAATGCCGCAATGCGGGCGGGACATCCTGGGCTTCGACCAGCGGCGGGATCAGGTGCAGAACATCGAAGGCCTGCGTGATCTGCACAAGTTCCCGGTAGTCCTGTGCCGTGCCGGGACGACGCCCCCGGGTCAGGTCGGTGGCGTGGGGACAGCCCGCACCGGGCTGAAAGGTCAGCGCGCCCAACTCCATGACCACGTCACGGTCCGGAGTGCCGGCGCGCATCGGAAAGCTTCTCGGCGCCGTTCTCAGCGCTTCGGCCACCATTTCGGGCCCGATGTGCACCATGTCGTCGTTGATCGTCGCCCCACCGGCAGCATAGATTTTCCGGGCCTCCGGCAGCAGCACCTTGATGCCATCCTCCGACAGGATCGCCAGGGCGGCGTCATGCACCGACCGGGCCTCGTCATCGGAGCAGAAGTTCATTGGCGGAAACGGGTTGCGCAGGGTGCGATAGTTCACGTCCCGCGAGATCGCGGCCGCTGCTCCGCCCCGGCGGGTTCGCCGTCGGCCTCTGCTCTCCGCATCCATCGCAATCAGCCCCGCATGGCCTTGCCCTCAGGGTCATAGGGCGACGCAGCGACCACGCGCGCCGCGCATTCCTTGCCCACGATATGGGTCCTGAGCTGGGTGCCCTCTGCGGCATGGGCCGGGTCGATCAGGGCCATGGCGAGCGACTTGCCGACGGTGTGGCCATAACCGCCAGAGGTGACGAACCCGATCTTCTCACCGCTGTCCGACCAGACCGGTTCAAAGCCGCTGGCATCGGCATCGGCGCTGTCCACGTCCAGGGTGACAAGGATCTTGGACGGGCCATTCCCGTCCCGCTCTGCCACGGCAGCGGCTTTCCCGGCAAAGTCCTTGTCCCAATCGATCCAGCGGTCCATGCCGGTCTCTCCGGGGGTGTAGCCCTGGGTGAATTCCGCCGACCAGATGCCGAACGATTTCTCGAGCCGCAGCGACAGGAGGGCGTTGAATCCCACCTCCCTGATCCCGAACTCGGCCCCGGCTTCCAGCAATGTCTCGCGCAGCGTGATGTGGTCGCCGTAGCGGCAGTTGACCTCGAAGCCGAGTTCCCCGGTCACGGACATGCGCGCCACGCGGGTGCGCAACATGCCGATATCGGCCTCCATGCAACCCATGAACGGAAGTTCGCCAACCGCGTCCTCGGTCACTTTTTCGATCACCTTCCGGGAATTCGGGCCGGACAGGGAGAAGCCGCAGGTTTCCTCGCCCAGGTCGCGGACAGCAACACCGTCCTCGAGGTGGTCGTTGAACCACCGCATATGCCAGGCGCGCAGGTAGTACGACCCCATGATCCACCAGGTGCCATCGCCCCAGTTGAACACCGTCAGGTCCCCCTTGAGCCGGCCATTGGGGGCCAGCATCGGGGCAAGCCGGGCGCGACCGGCCTTGGGCAGATTCGAGGCCATGAGCTTGTTGAGCCACGCCTCGGCATTGGGGCCGCTGACCTCATAACGGGAGAAGGCAGAGATATCGAGCAGGCCCACGTTCTCGCGCACGGCCTTGCATTCCTCGGCTTCGATCTCGAACGCATTCGACCGTTTGAGGGTCGGTGTTTCCTCGAACCCCTTCGGCGCAAAATAGAGAGGCACCTCCATGTCCCAACTGGTGCCCCATTTTGCGCCGGCCTCCGTCATGGCCGAATAGGCGGGCGCGCGTTTCAGCGGACGGCCGGCAGGCAGCTGCTCGTTCGGATAGGTCATCACGAAACGGCGCGAGTAGAACTGACCGGTGGTTTCACGGATGTAGCGGCGGTTCTCGGCCCACTTGCCGTAGCGCGCGACGTCCATGCACCACGCGTCCGCCTCCGGTTCCCCCTCGATCATCCATTCGGCCAGCGTCTTGCCCACGCCGCCGCCCTGAAGAAACCCGGCCATGACCGCACAGGCCGACCAGTAACCGCGCTTGCCCGGTACGGGACCCACCAGAGGATTGCCGTCGGGCGAGAATGTGAACGCGCCGTTGACCCATGTCTTGATGCCGACGTTCTCGATGGCCGGGTACCGCGCGAAGCCAAGGGTCAGCTCATTCTCGATCCGGTCGAGATCCTCCTGGAACAGCTCCATTCCATAGTCCCACGGCGCGCCATCCATGGCCCAATGTTCGTGTTCGATCTCGTAGATGCCGACCAGAACGCCCTTCTGATCCTGTCGCATGTAGGTGAAACCTTCGAGGTCTACGGTCATCGGCACCTCGAAATCGAGGGCTTCGACCTCCGGGATGCTGTCGGTGATCAGGTAATGATGCTTCAGCGGCGATACCGGCAGTTCGCCCCCCGCCATGCCGCCCACTTGCTTGGCCCAGAGACCCGCGGCGTTAACCACGTGTTCGCAGGTAATGTTGCCTTTGTCGGTTCTGACGACCCAGCCGTCGGCGGTCTGCTCCAGCGCCTCGACCTTGGTGTGCTCGAAATAGGAGGCGCCGCGTTTCTTGGCGGCCCTGGCATAGGCATGGACCGTGCCGGTGGTGTCGATATAGCCCTCGCGATCGGCCCACATGCCGCCCAGCAGACCGTCGGTCGACATGATCGGGCAGCGCTTCTGCGCCTCTTCGGGGGTCACCAGTTCGCAATCCTCGATGCCGATGGACTGGAATACCCGGTAGGCGGATTGCAACCATTCCCAGCGCTCGGGCGTACCGGCCATGGTCAACCCGCCGGTCATGTGCAGGCCGATGTTCTGCCCCGACTCCTCCTGGATTTCGGACAGCAGGTCGATCGTGTAGGCTTGCAGTGCCGCCATGTTGGGGTCCGCGTTCAGGGCATGGATGCCGCCGGCGGCATGCCACGACGACCCCGCCGTCAATACGGACCGCTCCAGCAGGCAAACGTCGGTCCAACCGAACTTGGCGAGGTGGTAGAGGACCGAGGTCCCAACAACGCCGCCGCCGATGACAACGACTCTGTAGTGCGAGTTCATGCCGGGTCTCCCGTCCGATTTCCCGGCACAACGTTTCGGAGCGGCGCCTGCCGGGCATGTCTGATTGCGACACGTGGAGGTCAGAGCGCGCGCGGCAGGATAACTAAAAATTAACGACTTGACGGTTGCGCTCCGGTGCCCCCTTCCTTAAATGACCACTTCCCCTGTGCGCGTGTGATTCGCGCCTTGTGGCGTTGTGGCGCGAGCATCAGGAGCACATCACTAGATCACATACACCGGTTTCTTTCGTAGAAAGCCGCCGCGGAGCTTTTGTTTTCAGGTGCTTACCTGATCGGCGGTTTTCTTGGAAAGGATGAGGTCGGGCGTGCACCTTTGGGCCGGTGCGCAAGGATAGACCCTTCTTTTCGGTCTTTGATGGTTCGCGCGCGGCTCGCCCCGCCCGTGTGCGAACAGACAAAGATGGAGTGCGTAATTCGCATGGCACAATCGTTCCTCGGTCAGAAACGTCTGCGCAAATACTACGGCAAGATCCGTGAAATTCTTGAAATGCCGAACCTCATCGAGGTTCAGAAATCCTCTTACGATCTCTTCCTGAACTCGGGCGACGCCCCGGATCCGACGGATGGCGAAGGCATTATGGGTG
>CAYMMT010000082.1:0-12602 GCA_964391555.1 uncultured Rhodobacterales bacterium | reverse complement strand
GGGGTAGAGGCAGGCGACCGCTGACAGGACGCATCCCATGGCCCGGCATCTGATCACTTCCGCGATCCCCTACATCAACGGGATCAAGCACCTTGGAAACCTCGTCGGCTCGCAGTTGCCCGCCGACCTCTACGCGCGCTATCTGCGCGGACGGGGGCATGAGGTTCTGTTTCTCTGCGCCACCGACGAACATGGCACACCCGCTGAACTGGCCGCCGCAAAGGCGGGCAAACCCGTCGCGGAGTATTGTGCCGAAATGTGGGAGGTTCAGGCAGACCTCAGCGATCGTTTCGGGTTGTCGTTCGACCATTTCGGACGGTCGTCCAGTCCCCAGAACCACAAGCTGACCCAGGCCTTTGCCAAAGTTCTGGACGAACAGGGACTGATCCGCGAAGTCTCTGAAAAACAGATGTATTCCCACGCCGACGGGCGTTTTCTGCCGGACCGCTACATTGAGGGCACATGCCCGAACTGCGGGTTTGAGGAAGCCCGCGGCGACCAGTGCGACAATTGCGGCAAGCTTCTCGACCCCGTGGACCTGATCGACCCCCATTCGACGGTGTCGGGGTCCAAGGATCTCGAAATGCGAGAGACCAAACATCTCTACCTGCGCCAATCCGCCATGAAGGACCGTCTGGAGGAGTGGATCGACACCCGGGAGGGCTGGCCTGTCCTGACCACGTCGATCGCCAAGAAATGGCTCAACGACGGGGACGGATTGCAGGACCGGGGCATCACCCGGGACCTCGACTGGGGCGTGCCAGTGCAGCGCGGCGACGATCCATGGCCCGGCATGGAAGGCAAGGTGTTCTACGTGTGGTTCGACGCACCAATCGAATACATCGCCTGCGCGCAGGAATGGGTCGACGCCGGAAAGGGCGACGATTGGCAGCGCTGGTGGCGGACGGACGCGGGGGCCGAGGACGTCACCTATACCCAGTTCATGGGCAAGGATAACGTGCCGTTTCACACGCTCAGCTTTCCCGCGACGATCCTGGGGTCGAACGAGCCGTGGAAGCTTGTCGACTACATCAAGTCGTTCAACTACCTCAATTATGATGGCGGGCAGTTCAGTACCTCGCGCGGGCGGGGCGTCTTCATGGATCAGGCGCTCGAAATCCTGCCCGCCGACCTCTGGCGCTGGTGGCTGTTGTCCCACGCGCCCGAAACGTCGGATGCCGAGTTCACGTGGGAGGCCTTCCAGCAGGATGTGAACAAGGACCTCTCGGATGTGCTCGGCAATTTCGTGAGCCGTATCACCAAGTTCTGCCGGTCAAAATTCGGCGAGGCCGTGCCCGAGGCCGGAACTTACGGACCGCAGGAGACCGCGCTGATCGCCGATCTGACCGCCCGCATTCGCTCCTACGAGACCCATATGGATGCCATCGAGATTCGCAAGGCGGCCTCGGACCTGCGCGCAATCTGGGTGGCCGGTAACGAATACCTTCAGCACGCCGCGCCCTGGGCCGTTTTCAAGGAAGACCCGGACCGTGCGGCGGCTCAGGTGAGGCTGGGGTTGAACCTCATTCGGCTCTACGCCGTGTTGTCCGCGCCATTCATGCCGACGGTGGCCGGAAAGCTCTTCTCGTCCATGAACACGCTCGACACCACGTGGCCCGATGACGTGGACGCCGCTCTGACCGCCTTGCCGCCCGGCCACGGGTTTTCCGTGCCCGAGAACCTTTTTGCCAAGATCACGGATGACGAACGTGAAGCCTATGCCGCACGTTTCGTCGGACGGCGGGATTAAAGCGCCACCGTCAGGGTTCCTGTCGATCCGCAGTGGCCCGACATGGTCCCGCCACCTCGCAATGGTCATGCCGTGCACCCGAACGGAGTGGGGGTCAGGCCGTCGTTGAGATGCGCCAGGTGTTGCTGGACCGGACGAGATTTGACCGGCAATCTGCAAACATGGCCAAACGTCCGCTCGAAGATGCCGAAGAAGTCGAAGTCGTCTCGGTGGCCCAACTGAGGGCGTGGCTGTCTGCTCATCACCAGCGCGATACCGGCGTCTGGCTTGTCACCTTCAAGAAAGCGGTGGCCGACAACTACGTCTCCATCGGCGAGGTGATCGATGAGTGTCTCTGTTTCGGTTGGGTCGACAGCCTGTCGCGCGGCAAGGATGCCGAGCGTTCGATGCTCTGGATCAGTCCGCGCAAGGCGGGCTCCAACTGGAGCCGGGTCAACAAGGAAAAGGTTGCTCGTCTGGAGGCGGCAGGTCTGATCGAGGACGCGGGCCGGGCCGTGATCAACCGTGCGAAGGCGGATGGGACATGGAGGGCGCTGGACGATGTCGAGAACCTGGTCATACCGCCGGACTTGCAGTCGGCCTTTGACGACTCACCCGGTTCCGAACCGGTTTGGCACGCCTATCCGAGGTCGGTGAAGCGCGGCGCCCTTGAACAGCTCCTGACCGCCAAACGCGCGGCAACCCGCGACAAGCGGATCGCGCTTATCATGGCGGCCATCGAATCCGGTGAGCGGCCATTTGAGTGGCGGCCAAAGGGATCCTAGTCGGACCGTCCTAGGGTTGCCCGGACTCCCCGTCGCGATTGCGGTTTCGCCCCAGGAGCCGCCCGATGGTGAACGATGTCCGCGGCGCATAGACGTAGGGCGTCCGCGCTTCCGGGATCGACCGCGCGCGCATTCGGCCGATTGTATAGAGCACAAGGCTCAAATGCCCCAGCGCGATGAACCCGAACAGGGCGTTCGGGCCGAAGAGGTCGATCAGTGACGACGAGACCCACGGCGCGGTGATCGCGCCGACCGCATACCAGAACATCAGGGCCGCTGAGAGTTCGACCCGCTCCTCGTCGGAGGCGAAATCATGGGCGTGGGCGGCGGCAACGGAGAAGACCGGAAACGTCGTGATGCCAAAGATGAGCGCGGCAGCCATGATGCCGATGGTGCCAAAGGCCGGAAGCGGCACCGTCAGGGCGCAACTCGCCATCGCCGCCAGCGACAGCCCCATCAGGACTTGCCTCCGGTTGAACCGGTCGGCGGCCCAGCCCACCGGGTATTGTGCCAGCGCACCGCCCCCGACCCAGGCGGCGAGGAAAAGGCCGACCTGACCCGGGCTGAGTCCGACTTCCAACCCGTAGAGCGGTCCCACCATGCGAAAGGAGGCCGCCGTCAGCGCCGCGACCACAACGCCGACGACGGCAAGAGGAGAGCGCTCCCAGGCCAGAGCGGGGCGAAGGCGCGGCGCTTCCGGGGTCATCGGTTGGGGAATGCGGGTCAACGTCAGCGGCAGGAGTGCGGCGCAAGCCAGAACAGCGAGCGTGTTGTAGGCGAGATAGGTCTCTATCCCCGCCAGCAGGCCGATCATCAATTGCGCCACCATCGATGCGCCGAGGTCCACGACGCGGTAGCTTCCCATGGTTCGACCGCGCGTTTCGTTGGTGACCTTGGCCTGCAACCAGCTTTCGACAACCGTGTAGCACCCGGCGATACACAGGCCCGAGGCGATACGCAGAAGCGCCCAGACCAAGGGCTGGTCGCTCATGGTGTGACCCAGAAGCCCAATGGCACCAAGAGCCGTAAATGTCGCGAATCCCCGTGAATGACCGACAGACCCCATGAGCCGCGGTGCCCACCAACAGCCGACGAAGAAGCCGACGAAATGCCCGGACCCCAAGAGGCCGATCTCTCCGCGGGAAAAACCCTTTTCGAGCCCGACAAGCGCATCGAGCGGTCCGACACCGCCCGAAGATAACTGCAACAGGGCAACGGAGAGAAAGAGGGCGGCAAATGAAATCAACGTACGCATTCCGCGACCGCTCGCATGGAAATGGGGCAGAGACTAGTACCGGTCCGACAAACAACTGTCGTCTTTGGGCTTTTGCCTTGCGTATGGGCGTTCGCGAACTAGGGTCCGTTTCCGAACCCGGACGAGGAACAAACGATGAAGAGCATTCCCCTTGGACGCACCGGCATCATGGTCAGCGACTGGTGTCTCGGCACCATGACATTCGGCAACCAGACGCCGGAGGCCGATGCACATTCCCAGATCGATGCCGCGGAGTCCGCCGGGGTGAATTTCCTCGATACCGCCGAGATGTACCCGGTGAATCCGGTCAGCGCCGAAACAGTTGGCAACAGCGAAAGGATCGTTGGCAACTGGATCGCAAAGGCCGGGTCGAGACGTGACAAATGGATTATCGCCACAAAGGTCTCGGGCGATAATCCGGGCTTCGTGCGCGGCGGGCGCGGGTACGATGGCGAGGTCATTGCCGAGGCTGTCGACGGCTCTCTCAAACGTTTGCGGACCGATGTCATCGATCTGTACCAGACGCACTGGCCGATCCGCGGCTCGTACATGTTTCGCCAGAACTGGACCTTTGACCCGCGCAAGCAGCCCTCGAAAGCTCAGGTCGAAGATCACATGAACGAGGTGCTCGACGCCATGGACGCTCAGGTCAAGGCGGGAAAGATCCGGGCATGGGGGCTGTCGAACGAAAGCGCCTGGGGCACGGCCGAGTGGCTTCGGCTGGCCGGGGCGCGGGGCCTGCCACGGGTGGCCTCGATTCAAAACGAGTATTCCCTGCTCTGTCGCCTGTTTGATACCGATCTGGCAGAGCTTTGCCACCATGAGGATGTGCTGTTGCTGGCGTTTTCCCCGCTGGGGGCCGGGTTCCTGACCGGCAAGTATCAGGGTGGAGCCGTGCCGAAGGGCAGCCGCATGGAGCTTGGCCCAACCATGGGTGGGAGGATGTCGGGCAGGGTGCTGGGGGCCGTTCAGGCCTATCTCGATATTGCGGCCCGGCATGGAATAGACCCTGTTCACATGTCTCTCGCCTGGCTCCGCGCCCGCCCCTTCGCCAATTCGGCGATTTTCGGGGCGACGACCCTGGCACAACTCGAGCATGTGCTGGCCGGGGACAGCCTGACGCTCGGCGATGAGGTCCTGGCCGAAATTGACGCCGCACACCGGGCCAATCCGATGCCGTATTGAAACTGGCGGAGGCTCTGGGACCGGGTGATCGGCCGGCAAAACCGATTCAGCCGGTGAGGGCCCGACAGAGATCATCGCCACCTTGACGGCGGGGTGCTGGAGGCGTAACGAAATCCTGTGGCGATTTGTACACCGGATTGCGGGCCACGTTAAACAAGCCGCTAAAGAGGTCGAGGGGCGTGCCCCGATACCTTTTCGGTGTCGGGGTTTTTTGTTGTCCGGCGGAGGCTTAGATGGCGAAGTTCAACAAGCGGACCAGGGCGGTCCATGGCGGGATCCGGCGTTCCCAATACGGCGAGGTGAGCGAGGCGAGCTTTCTCACCCAAGGGTTTGTCTACGACAGTGCCGAGGCCGCGGAGGCCCGGTTTCTCGAGGCGGGGGCGGATGAATTCATCTATGCCCGGTATGGGAACCCGACCGTGCGCATGTTCGAAGACCGCATCGCGGCTCTGGAGGGAACCGAGGACGCCTTTGCCACGGCGTCGGGCATGGCAGCGGTCTCGGGCGCATTGACGGCCATGCTGAAGGCCGGCGATCACGTAGTATCGTCGCGTGCGCTCTTCGGGTCCTGTCTCTATGTGCTCGAAGATGTTCTCGCCCGCTTCGGGGTCGAGGTGACCTTCGTGGATGGCACCGACCTTTCCGCGTGGGAGGCCGCGATCCGGCCGGAGACGGCCCTGGTGTTCTTCGAAAGTGTCTCCAATCCGACGCTGCAGGTGATCGATATCGGGGCCGTGTCCAGCCTTGCCCATGCGGTTGGGGCGACCGTCGTTGTCGACAACGTCTTTGCCACGCCCGTTTTCTCGCGGGCGGTGGAGCAGGGCGCGGACATCGTCGTCTATTCGGCGACGAAACATATCGACGGTCAGGGGCGCGCCCTTGGCGGCGTGATCCTCGGCTCCAGGGACCATATCCGCAAGGTCATCGAACCCTACATGAAACACACCGGCGGGTCGATGTCGCCGTTCACGGCGTGGATGCTGCTGAAGGGACTGGAGACCATGGACCTGCGTGTGCGGGCGCAGGCGGATACCGCCCTGACGCTGGCCAAGGCGCTCTCGGATCGTCTGCCCGTGATCTACCCGGGACTGGCGCGTCATCCCCAACATGCGCTGGCAATGCGGCAAACCGGAAGCGGAGGCACGGTTCTGTCGATCGATGCCGGTTCCAAGGAAGCGGCGTTCAAGGTATTGAATGCCCTCGAGGTTTTCACGATCTCCAACAACCTTGGCGACGCGAAGTCGATTGCGACCCATCCGGCAACCACCACGCACCAGCGGCTGCCGGATGACCAGAAGGATGCGCTGGGCATCACGCCGGGTCTGATCCGGCTCAGCATCGGGTTGGAAGACGCCGAAGACCTCTTGAGCGATCTGGCAACAGCCCTTAACTGTATTTGATCCATACCGGCGGCGGGGGCGTATGAATTCTACTGCCGGTTAACAAGGCCCTTCATTCCGAAGTGTCGGCCCGCACCCGATCAAAAGGGGGAAATTGCCGTGAACATCCATTCCAAGGATCTGGACCGGGAACCCACCCGGGACGAGGCAGAAGCCGCCCTTGCGCTGCTGCGCCGATGGGCCGGAGAGGTTTCCGAGGCGGAGGTGACAGACCTCGACCCGTCGATTTCTCTGGTGCTGCCCGGATCCGAAACGAGAGACTACCCAACGTTGTCAAGGGTCTACCCGGCCTCGTTTCGTGCTGATGCGACCTACCGCGCGACCTTGCCCGACCTGCAGAACGGTCCGTCCTCGCTGATCCGGGGCGCCCGGGCGCAGATCCAGCATGTCGGCATTTCCAACTTTCGGCTGCCGATCCGATACCGGTTGCGCGAAGGTGGGGAAATCACCCTCGAATCCTCGGTCACCGGCACGGTCAGCCTCGATGCTGACAAGAAGGGCATCAACATGTCGCGCATCATGCGGACGTTTTACGGCTTTTCGGAAGAAGCTTTCTCCTTCGACGTCGTCACGCGCACTTTGGAGGCCTACAAGGCGGATCTCGGCAGTTTCGATGCCCGAATCCAGATGCGGATATCCTTCCCGATGAAGGTGGAAAGCCTGCGGTCGGGTCTGAGTGGCTACCAATACTACGATATTGCTCTGGAAATGGTGGAGCGAGACGGCGTCATCAAGAAGATCGTCCATCTCGACTACGTGTACTCCTCGACCTGCCCATGCTCGCTGGAACTCAGCGAGCACGCCCGATCCACGCGCGGACAACTCGCCACGCCACATTCGCAGCGTTCCGTCGCCCGGATTTCGGTCGAGATGGACGGCTGCCTCTGGTTCGAGGACCTTATCGAGATGGCGCGTGCCGCGGTCCCGACCGAAACGCAGGTCATGGTCAAGCGTGAGGACGAGCAGGCGTTCGCCGAACTCAATGCCGCGAGCCCGATGTTTGTCGAAGACGCGGCGCGCCTGTTCTGCGAAAGCCTGAGCCGCGACCCCCGGGTTCGGGATTTCCGTGTTGTGGCAAGCCATCAGGAAAGCCTGCATTCGCACGATGCGGTCTCGATTCTGACCGAGGGAGAGACCTTTGCGTCAGACAGTATCGATCCGCGTCTGTTCGACACCCTGCACCATGTCGGCTAGCCGACCGTCGCGACGGCGCCGGTGATCTGGTCCATGACCTGGGCGCCGTAGACGTCGTTGCCATGGAGCAGGTCGTCGGCGGGTTGGGGCCGGGCGCCCCCCGGTCGAAGTTTTTGCGCGCCGTTGGCAAACCGGGGCACCGTCATGATGGCGTCCTTGATGGTTCGGGACGGCTGTGGCAGGTAGCGTGCGCCGGCATCGCACACCGCGGCCTCGGCCGTTTCTTCGAAAAGGTCTGACAGGACAGCACCTTCTCCGGACTCGACCAGTCGTCTGACACGGCGGAAGGCGCTTCTGGGGCGCTGCATCAGGGCGGCGGAGGGCCGCGGCTGACTGCAGATCAGGATTGGAAGGCCCGTCGCGGGGCCGAGACGCCGGGCCAGCCGGATTGCGGTGCTGCTCTCGATCGCGTCCCGCGCTGCCGTCCGGATCAGCCGATCCGACGTCAGTACGCGCTCCATGCTGGCCAGGTCCGGCACCCGCGCCAGCGACGGGCGCCCCGGCCATGTGCAATGTGTCGGAAGCTCGATGAGGCGGATGGGGCCCATCTGCGCACCCACGATAACAACCGCATCGATCCCGTCCAGCGAGAGGTGATCGGCGCCGACGAAGCTGTCCATGACCTCGTCTGTGCGGGCGTGCTCCCCCCGGAGCACGCCGTTGTCGACCCGGAGGTCCTCCAGCACGGGAACGCCGCCGCCGATCGCCGTGATTTCGAGGTCCGGCCACCGGTCGGGCCAGCGTTTCCCGGCCAGCCGCGGCGCGGCCAGGTGAGAGTTGCCCAGCATGAGGATGCGCCGGCTCATGCCGCGGACGAGTCCACGTCTTCCGCGTCTTGCCCGCTGGAGAGCTTGTGGGCCAGACGTTGCAGCATGAGTGAGCCGTAGGCGGAATTGGCGTGGGACAGGTCGGGGCCCTTGAGAGGGCCCTCCGCCGTATTGATCCAGCTGTCCTCTGCAGACATGAAATCCCTCCGGGTCAGGATATGGCTGACGACCGTGCCCCTTGGCTGGGTGATATACCGGGCGCCCAGGCGGCGGCTCACGGCGCGCGCCGCGGTTTCCCACAACTGTTCGATCTCGGCCGCATCGCCGCGCTTGATCGCGCGGCCGTGGCCGAAGAAGCGGGGCAGTTTGCTCCATTTTCCGCGGGCGCTGATCCGGGGACAGGGGAGAAGGAAGATCGGGCAGTCCACTTCGGACTTCAGCGCGCGGGTCAGGATCGCGGCATCGCAGTTTTCCAGCCGCCCCTCGATCGCCGCGCGCGCCGCCGCCTCGGAAACGAGGGTGGTTCCCATCTGGCTCAGGTCCTCTTCGGCGAGGATCGACGGCAGTTTGCGCCAGGTCACGCGCCGGGACAGCGCCACCGCCGAGAGCGGCTTGAAGTCGAGGCCCACGACGGCAATGGCATCGTAACCGGTGACAACCCAGTTTTCCTGCCCACCGTTCAGTTCCGCGAACCGTTCTCGGGCGTCATCGGATATTGGCTGGAACCTGCCCTTGCGGATTTCGGCCTCGCGAACGATGTGACCGCGGAGGGCCACCCGATCGATGGTCAACCCGTCCCATCGGGCGGGATCCTTGTCTCGGGCCGCGATCAGCGCAGCGATATGGGAATTGCCGATGACCAGAAGCCGCGTGCTCATCTGGCCGCCTGCAGGAGGAGTTCGTCGCAATGGATGTTCTCATCCGCATCCTCGTCCAGATCCGGGTCATCGGCCCGCGGCGTCTCGGCCTCCGCGATCAGCCCGTGAGCGGCGAGGAACCGGGACATGACCATGGTGACGCCCGCCTCGGAGACCGAGCGCAGATTGGGCTCGAACCATGGCCCGCCGGTCGCGTGGGACGTGACAAGTTCGTAGGACGGGAAGTAGTCCACGCCTGACGTGTCGGAGGCAAAGTCCCCGGCCGCCGCGCGCAGGGTGGCCTTGGCCCCGGTGCTGGCGGTCAGCACGTGATCGTCGGATGCCGTCGCGGTGAGCGGGACCGGTGAAACGGTCAGGATCATCCGGATGGCCGGGTTGAAGCGGCGCAACCGGGCGAGGATTGCATGCAGATCCTCCGTCACCTCGCCGTAGCGGAACATCTGCATGGCGTGTTCCGTCGGGTCGAAACGCCCGCCGGCAACGCCCGGGCAAACAGGGAAAACACGGCCCGTGGCGCGGTCCATCCAGGCCTCGGTCAGGCCAAGGGTAAAGACAAAGACCTCCGCCATGCGGAGCATCTGCGCGGTACGCTCCAGATGGTAGTCGCGGTGAAGAAGAACCTCCTGAACGGTGTCGATCCCTTCGGGTTCGACCGTGGGGCGAAACGCATCGACATAGCCACCCTTCGGCCCGGACCAGACAAAGCGGGGATCGACATGGCCGGTGATCACATCGTCGAGCAACTGCACAAGCTGCCGCGCGGTGTAGATGTTGCCGTAGCGGCCGGAGAACAGCCGGTAGCCAAAGCGGGTCGCGACCGCGTCGGACATGATCCCCGGGACCGGTTCGGCATCGAGGACGTTGACGCCGGAGCGTCGCAGCCAGCGCCCGATGTGCTGGGCAAAGCAGCTACCGGCGGTGGCAATTGGCGTGTCGGAGGTTATCGGAACCGTCGGAACGAACAGGTCATCAAGGCCCCTGCCGCCACCCTCAACCACGCCACTGCGCCAGAAGGCCCAGTCCGGACCGCCGGCATAGGGGTGGTTTGCGCTGCTTTGTTGTTCGGTCACCTTTGCGTGCCCTCGGTCTGCCCAATCTCCAGCCGCACGTGGCGACAGGACCCTGCGGGCAACAGGTAAACATCTCCTCTACACGGTCAAGCTTGACAGGTTCGGCTGCCACGGCCAAGCGTGGCATCCATGTTTGACCTGCGTCCTGTGGGATACGTCATTGGCCTCCTCGTGGCGGCGCTGGGACTGACGATGCTGGCCCCAATGGTGGCCGATATCGCGGCCGGGAACGGCCATTGGCCGATTTTCCTGGAATGCGCCTTTCTTACCGTGCTGACCGGCGGCCTGATGGCGCTGGCGTCGCAAAACGGGGTGACCCAGGGGTTGTCGATCCGGCAAACGTTTCTTGTGACCACCCTGGTCTGGTTCGTCCTGCCGGTCTTCGGCGCCTTGCCGTTCATCCTTGGCGCAACGAATCTCAGCGTGACCAATGCGGTCTTCGAGGCGATGTCGGGGCTGACCACGACCGGTGCGACCGTGATCGGGGGGATCGAGGCGCTTCCCGAGGGGCTGAAGCTGTGGCGCGGTATTCTGCAATGGCTGGGCGGGATCGGGATCATCGTCGTGGCGATGGTGTTTCTGCCCGAACTCCGGGTCGGAGGCATGCAGATCTTCAGATCCGAAGCCTTTGACACGATGGGCAAGATCCTACCCCGCGCCACCGAAATCTCGAGCCGGATTTCCGTCATTTATGTCAGCCTGACGCTTTTGTGCGCGCTGGCTTACCTGGCTACGGGAATGGACGCCTTCGATGCGCTCATCCATGCGATGACGACGGTTTCAACCGGCGGCATGGCCAATTCGGATGCCTCTTTCGGGGCCTTCGGGGCCGGGGTGCAATATGTGGCAAGCGTTTTCATGGTGCTCGCGGCGTTGCCCTTCGTGCGCTACGTGCAGATGATTTCGGGCGGGGGCCTGACCCCGCTCTGGCGCGATACGCAGGTTCATGCCTTCCTCGGCACGATCCTTGTGCTGGTGGTCATCATGTCGCTCTGGACCGCGCGAACCTATCACGGGTTCGAGGAGATCGCCTTTCGCGAGAGCCTGTTCAATATTACCTCGATCATCACCGGGACAGGCTATACCAGCGCCGACTACATGCAATGGGGCCCCTTCGCGGTCACCTTGTTCTTCTTCATCGGACTGATCGGTGGCTGCGCCGGGTCGACGGCCTGTTCGATCAAGGTCTTTCGCTATCAACTGCTGTTCGCGGCGATCCGGGCGCAGATCAGCCGCCTCCATTCGCCTCACGGCGTGTTCACGCCGCGCTACCAGGGGCGGGCGGTGAGCGACGATGTTCTGAGTTCCGTGATGGCGTTCTTTGGCGCGTTCATCGTGACGTTGGGGATTGTGTCGATTGCGCTCGGCATGACCGGTCTCGATTTCATCACCTCGGTCTCCGGCGCGGCGGCGGCGCTGGCCAACATCGGGCCGGGCCTCGGGTCCGAGATCGGACCGTCAGGCTACTACTTCGGACTGAACGATACGGCCAAGTGGATACTGATATTCTCGATGCTCGTGGGCCGGCTTGAAATTCTGACCGTGCTGACAATCGTGACCTGGCAATTCTGGCGCGCGTGACCAATTCCCCGGGAGGCGTCAAACGTCGCGGCGCTGGTCTACCAGCAACTCACCAGTACCGTCATGTCCGCCGCCAAGGTCGTCAGGGTCGCCTGCTCCATGAAGGCGACATCATCCGTGGTGTTCACGCTGATGCCAGCACCACTCAGGGAGGTGATGATCGCGTCTGCATCCGTCGCGATCGAAACGTCACCCGGAAGGACAAGATCGCCGTCAGTCGGCCGGGGCAACAGCATACCCAGCACGGCACCGCCGTTGTCGAAGAGCGGCCCCCCCGCGTCGCCATCGCGCGCGTTCAGGCTGAGGCGCTTGACCTCGTCCTCGCCGTTCAAGCCGCGAATGTCCGCCAGCCGGCCGAATGTAAGCGCAGGCGCAGAAAGAATGCCGCCAAACGGGTAGCCTGCGACGGCGATCTCGGCCTGAAGTCTGGGAACCCCGGTCTGGAATTCAGCCACACCCAAGGGTGCCAAGGCGTCATCGGGGCTCAGAACCGCGATGCCAAGCGCGTCATCAAGATGGGCCACCGTCGCGTCAAAGCTCTGGTCGATCGTGATGCGCTCGCAGCCCGTGACAGCTTCGGTCGTGGTCAGCACGGTCCCCGTCTCATCAATGAAGAAGCCAGATCGCGACAATGTCGGGCGGCGGATTTCGAGACCCGACAGAAGGTCAATGGACTGGTCTTCGCCCGGTTCTGACAGCGCCGGGTCGAGGACGCCGTCAATCCGCGCGAAACTCTCTTGCATCTTGGCCAGAACGCG
>CAYMMT010000081.1:10764-12746 GCA_964391555.1 uncultured Rhodobacterales bacterium | reverse complement strand
AGGCCCATACCATTGGCGACTTGAATGCACGGGCAGGTTGCGGCACCAAAGGAACATGAACCGTCTCTACCACTACCCTCTGTCGCCGTTTTCCCGAAAAGTCCGGCTGACGCTGGCCGAGAAGCGTATCGAGGTGGAGTTGGTCGAGGAGCGGTATTGGGAACCTTCACCGGATTTCCTGCGCCGCAACCCTGCAGGACAGGTGCCGGTGCTGAAGATGGGGTCCCGGACGCTCGCGGACAGCAGCGCAATCTGCGAATACCTCGAAGAAACGCAGCCCGAACCGGCCCTGATGCCTAAGGGGGCCGACGCCAGATACGAAGTGCGCCGATTGGTGGCCTGGTTCGACAACAAGTTTTATCGGGACGTGACCGACAAACTTCTGGGCGAGCGGGTGTTTCGCAAGGTGATGGGCACGGGCTATCCCGATAGCACAAACGTCAAGCAGGGCGCGCGCGCGATCAAGTCATACCTCGATTCGATGGGGGAGATACTCGATCAGCGCAGGTGGCTGGCAGGCGATCAGATGAGCCTTGCCGACTTTGCCGCCGCGGCGCATCTGTCGTGTCTGGACTACATTTCGGACGTGGATTGGAACCGGAGCGAGATGGTCAAGGACTGGTACGCCAAAATCAAGTCGCGCCCGGCCTTTCGATCGATCCTCGCCGACCAGGTACCGGGGTTTCCGCAGCCCGCGCATTATGCCGATCTGGATTTCTGAGATCGACTGCCGCGCCAATTGCGTTCTGTGGCCAAGATGAATGAGGCGCCAGCGCTCAAGGCCGATTTGCGGGCCGAAGCGGCGAACGTCGGTTTTGCTGCCATGGGCGTATGCCGACCCGACCGCGTCCGACCGATGGACCGGCTGAAGGCGTTCGTGGCCAGGGGTCACCACGGGCAGATGAACTGGATGCAGGAGCGGATGCATTGGCGCGGTGATCCCGCGGCGCTTTGGCCCGAGGCGCGATCGGTGCTGATGTTGGCCGATGCCTATACGCCCGAACATGATCCGCTGGACGTGGTGGGACTGCGCGACCGGGGCGCGATTTCCGTCTATGCCGGGAACCGGGACTACCATGATGTGGTGAAGAAGAAACTCAAGCATCTCGGGCGCTGGCTGATCGGAGCCGCGGGCGGCGAAATCAAGGTCTTCGTGGATACGGCCCCCGTGATGGAGAAACCGCTGGCGGCGGCGGCGGGGCTCGGTTGGCAGGGCAAGCACACCAATCTGCTGGGGCGGGATATCGGGAACTGGGTATTCCTCGGCGCGATCTTCACGACGCTGGAGTTGCCCGAGGACGCGCCAGAGGCGGACCACTGCGGGTCTTGCCGGGCCTGCCTGGACATCTGTCCGACGGACGCTTTCCCGGCCCCGTACCAGCTCGACGCGCGGCGGTGCATTTCGTACCTGACGATCGAACACAAGGGGCCGGTGCCGGATGCGTTGCGCAAGGGCCTCGGAAATCGCATCTACGGGTGCGACGATTGCCTCGCGGTCTGCCCATGGAACAAGTTCGCGGCCCAATCCCGAGAGGCCAGGTATCACCACCGCGCCGACTTGCGCGCGCCCAGGCTGGCCGAGTTGGCCGGGCTCGATGACGCTGGATTCCGGGCGCTGTTTTCCGGCAGTCCGATCAAGCGTATCGGTCGAGACCGCTTCGTGCGGAACGTGGCCTATGCGGTTGGCAATTCCGGCGACGCGGCGCTGGCCCCGGTGGCCGAAGAGCTCTCGCGGGATGCAGATCCGGTGGTGGCGGAAGCGGGGACATGGGCCCTGACCTGCCTGCGCGACGAATGACGCCCGGCCATGCCCCGGCCCCCCCCGGGCTGGCGCAATGGTCGCCGAATGCTAGGTTTCTGCAAAGACAATTTGGAGGTGAGGTCGATCATGCGCGGAAATCTTGCGGCAGCACTGGTGTCTTTGATCCCGATTTTCGCCCATGCCGGCCCGGTCGAGCAGGGCCCGCCAAACACGGACTTGC
>CAYMMT010000081.1:0-10664 GCA_964391555.1 uncultured Rhodobacterales bacterium | reverse complement strand
GGATTGCTGGACGTGATGACAGCGCCTGATTTCGCGCAGACGCGGCGGCTCTGGCTGACCTACTCGAAACGGGTTTCGGGTGGCACGGCCACCGCTGCCGCCACAGCGGTCCTGTCGGCGGACGGGACCCGGCTGGAGGACCTGCGGGAAATCTTTGTGGGCAACCCACCGTCCGGAACCCCGATGCATTATGGCAGCCGCATCGTCATGGCCCCCGACGGGCAATCGGTTTTTATTACCACGGGGGACCATTCCTCGCGGCGGGACAGGGTGTTGGCGCAGGATATCGAAACGACCTACGGCAAGGTGTTGAGGGTCGGAGCCCTGACAGGCGCACCGATTGCGTCAAACCCGTTCGTGGGGCGCGACGGGCTCGACACCATCTGGTCCTACGGGCACCGCAATGTGCAGGGCGCGACGATCGGGCCGGATGGCGCAATCTGGACCATGGAGCATGGACCCCGGGGCGGGGACGAATTGAACCGGCCCGAGGCAGGCAAGAATTACGGCTGGCCGGTGATCTCATACGGGATCAACTACGGCGGGAGCGATGTTGGCGAGGGCATCGCCGAGGCACCTGGCATGGAACAACCGATCTACTATTGGGATCCCGTGATCGCGCCCGGCGGCATGGCGTTCTACGATGGCGGTCTCTTCGATTGGCGCGGCGATGTCCTGATTGGTGGCCTTGTGGCGAATGCCGTGGTGCGGCTGGAGATGCGCGGCGGCAACGTCGTTGGCGAGGAGCGTGTCGCCGAAGGAATTGGACGGGTTCGGGATGTCGAGGTGGCAGCGGACGGATCTGTGCTCGCGCTGATCGACGCCCCGGCGCCGTTCGGCGGCGTGATGCGCATCGTGCCCGACCGGTAGTGGAGTGGGATCAAATAGCCGCCTTGCGACGGCGTGCAGGTCTCAGCGGAGGTTGAACTCCGCCGACCGTCCGGCACCGCGGTCCACGGTAAAGCGCATCCGGTTTCCCGCAACTTCCACCAGTTGGCAATTGTAGCTGATCTCGTAACCCGACCAGTCCATTTCCCGGCAGAAATAACCGTCCTGCCAGCTCCAGGACCCGGTCAGGTCCCAGCCGGATGCCGTCCCCTCGATCGATCCGTCGCCTTTGACCTGCAACCGGATACCCAACGCACCAAGGCGCAGTTCGCGTCCATCCACAAGCGTCATGAAGTGCCCCTTGTCGGAGACGGCCTCGTACCCGTTGGCCGCGACCGGGAACGGGGCATTGAGCAAGATAGCAAAGACGGCAAAGGCAGCGCGGTACATCATGATCCCTCCGGATATTCTGCACCTTATACCACCGGACTTGCGATTTGGTTCACTTCAAGCCGAGAACATCCGCCATGTCATATTCGCCCGGGTCTCGGTCTTGGCCCCAAAGCGCGGCGCGGATGGCGCCGCGGGCAAAGATCGCACGATCGGTGGCAAGGTGGCGCAAGACCACGCGCTCGCCCTGCCCGGCAAAGATCACGTCGTGTTCGCCCACGACATCCCCACCACGGATTGCCGCGAACCCGATGGAACCGGGCCTGCGGGCCCCGGTGATCCCGTCGCGGCCACGGTCGGCGACGTCATCCAGCGCCACGCCCAGCCCCTCGGCCGCGGCCTGCCCGAGCATCAGGGCCGTACCCGAAGGCGCGTCGACCTTCTGGTTGTGATGGGCCTCGACCACTTCGATATCGAAGTCCTCGCCAAGTGCCTCGGCCACCTTGCGGGTCAGGCCCACCAACAGGTTCACCCCCAGCGACATGTTGCCGGCCCGGACCACGACGGCATGGCGGGCGGCGGCCCGTATCGCGGCCAGGTCCTCTGCCGACAGACCCGTTGTGCCGATGACGTGGACCGCCCGGGCCTGCGCGCACAGCCCCGCCATGGCCACGGTGGCGGCGGGGGCGGTGAAATCGATCACGGCTTGTGCCCTGGCCAGCACCGGCAACGGGTCATCGGTCACGATGACGCCCAGGGGCTGGCCTCCCATCGCTTCGCCCACGTCGCGACCTACCCAGTCGTGGCCCTCGCGTTCGACGGCGCCGATCAGGGTACAGGCCGGATTGGTCGAGATAACATCCACCAGCATCCGGCCCATGCGGCCCGAAACCCCGGTGATGACAATGCCCGGTGCAGCGCCCATCTCTGATCCCCTCGCGTCGGTGTTGGCTTCTTTGCCGCCCGGGCTTACATGCGGGGCATGGGAAAGAACAGATTCAATGACAGCCCCGGCCCCTCGCAACGACAATTGCGTGTGGGCGAGCTGATCCGGCGCAGCCTGTCCGAGGTGCTGACGCGTGGCGACGTCCATGACGAAGAGTTGCAGCGCGTCTCGATCACCGTGGGAGAGGTGCGCTGTTCGCCGGACCTCAAGGTCGCAACGGCGTACGTTCTGCCCTTGGGCGGCGGTGATGCCGAAGGCGTGCTCGACGCGTTGCGCCGCAACCGGGCGGAACTGCGCCGCTTGGTGAACCGCAAGTTGACGCTGAAATTTTCACCCGAACTGCGGTTCAGGATTGACGAAACCTTCGACCAGATGGACGAAACCCGGCGACTGTTTTCCGACGCCCATGTTCGACGGGACCTCGACCCATGATCCTCGCCATCGTGGCGGTGCTCAGCATACTTGCCGGCGGTGCGGCGGCGGTCAGTTGTGAGGACATCACCCATCTGGGAACGGAATTCACGGTCTGCGAAGTAGACCCGGCAGAGACCCCGATCAGGCTGTTCCTGAACGACGCCGACGGGAGGCCCTACGGCTCGTTCGAGGCTGTGGAGCGCGACCGCGGCCCGCTTGCCATGGCGATGAACGGCGGGATGTACCACCCTGATCGTTCGCCGGTCGGGCACTATGTCGAGGACGGCGAAGAGCAGATGCGGGTGATCCCCAATGCGGGGCCCGGCAACTTCGGGATGCTGCCGAACGGGGTGTTTTGCATTGGCGCGGATGCAGCCCGTGTGTGGGAGACGTCAGAGTACCTCGCCGACCGGCCAGAGTGCCTCTACGCGACCCAGTCCGGGCCAATGCTGGTGATTGATGGCGCACTTCATCCCCGGTTTGTAGAGGGTTCCGACAGCCGGTTCATCCGGAATGGTGTGGGGACAAGCGCTGACGGACGCCGGGTCGTGTTCGCAATTTCCGACGAGCCGGTGAATTTCCACGATTTCGCGACCCTGTTCCGGGATCGGATCGGCGTGCCGGATGCGCTCTATTTCGACGGAAAGGTGAGCCGGCTATACGCGCCCTCGATCGGGCGTTCGGATGGCGGCTTTGCGATGGGGCCGATTGTGGGAGTGCTGGAGTAGCGCCGGCCCGTCCGGGAATCATTTCCGCCCACGCCGCCTCCGCCCGGGCACCCTGGACGCGAACTCCGGCGGTCTTTTCGCGATCCATGCCGCGAACTTGGCCAGGCGTGGATGCGCCCGCAGCGCGTCCATCGTGTCATAGCTCCGCGCCAGGTCCGCCTCGCTCAGCGTCGCGTGGATTTCCCGGTGGCATTGGTGGTGCAAGAGAACCGTCGGCCCGCCCTTGCCGCCTTTCAGCTTCGGAATCAGGTGGTGCAGGCTTTGGGGGACATCCGGCGGGATCCGACGTCCGCAAAGCGGGCAGATCGGATCGCCGTGCCCTTCCTTGTCTTGCGCATCACTCATCACCCCCTAATGGTGGCATCGGGACATTGAGGAGCAAGGCATGGATCTCGAAAACCTGCCGCCATTCGTGCAAACCGGGCTGGATTACGCCCTTCAAGGCTGGGATCTGGCAAAGGGCTGGCTTCTGAGCCCTGCGGCATGGTCACAACTCGCGTTGCTGATCGTGGCCTGGCTGCTGGCGGTCTGGGTCAACAAGCGTCTGGCCCCACAGGTGACCAAACTCATCGCCCCGCCCGAAGGCAACGACAGCTACCTGTCCCGCGTCCGGCGTTTTGCCCTTTTGTTCCTGCCATTGATGTTGCCGCTTCTGGCCTTCGCCTTCACCGCCATGGGAGAGCAGGTGACGCGGTCAATCTTCGGCTCCGGCGCCGTGATCGCCTTCGGCAAGCGTGTCTTCCTGTTCCTCGCGGTCCGCGCCTTCGTGCGCGATATCCTCAAGGACCCGTTCCTGACGCTGCTTGGGCGCGTGGTTCTGATCCCCATGGCCGCAATCTACGCGGTGGGATTGCTCGACCCGGTGCTGCTGCGGTTGGAAGAGACGATCGTGCCTCTGGGCAACATGTCCTTCACCCTGCTTTCGGCGCTGCGGTTCGTCGTGGTGGCAGGGTTGATGTTCTGGCTCGGGCGCTGGTCGAACGAGCAGTCCACCGCGATGATCGAAAGCCAGTCGGACATGCCGCCGGCCACCAGACAACTGGCCATCAAGGCTGCGGAAATCGCCATCTTCGGCGCGGCCTTCCTGATCGCGATGAATATCGCCGGTGTGCCGCTGACCTCACTGGCCGTCCTGACCGGTGCCGTCGGCGTGGGGATCGGCTTTGGCCTGCAAAAGATCGCGTCGAACTTCGTCTCCGGAGTGATTCTCTTGCTCGAGGGGCAGGCGACCGTCGGCGATTACGTGGAACTCGACGGTGGCGAGGCCGGAACAATCGTCAGGATGACCGCCCGCGCGGCGATTCTGGAAACATTCGACGGGCGCTGGATTGTTGTGCCGAACGAGGATTTTATCGTCACACGGGTCGTGAACTACTCCGACAGTGGTTCGGCAAACCGCTACGAGGCGCCGTTCTCGGTGTCCTACGACACGGACATCAACACCGTCCCGGAGATCATCGAAACCGCGGTTCTGGCCCTGCCTTTCGTGCTGAAGGACCCCGAAGGTCCCGATTGCGAATTGCGCGGTTTCGGAGAGAGCGGCATTGATTTTGCTTGTGAATTCTGGGTCGAGGGGATCGATGACGGCCGCAACAAGTATACCTCGCAGGTCCTGTTTGCGATCTGGAACGCGCTCAAGTCCCATGACATCGAGATCCCCTACCCCCGCCGTGTCGTGGAACTGCGGAACGCGCCCGCGTCACCGGATGAACCAAGCGCCGCCCCGGCTTGATGTTACGCGACGTCTGCAGGGAATTGCCTAGAAATCGGCGAAAAATGGCAACAGTTGTCTTGGATTGACGTTTTATCAATCAGTTCCGTTGTCAATCGACGCGACAGTCAGTATGTCTTTGTTCAACCTAACAGTCCTCAGGAGCGTGACTATGAAGTTTGTGAAGCCACTCCTCGCCGCCTCGGTCATCGCGGTTGCATCCACTTCCGCCATTGCTGGCGGTCTGGACAACGCGCAAACCGTACCGGTCATCATCCCGCCGGTCGAAGACACCGGCAGCATGGGTTCCATCGGTTCCCTTGGCGGCGCCGCGCCGGCAATCATTGCCGCTGTTGTGATCGCAGCGGCTGCCGCCTCCGGCGGTTCCTGAGCCCCACCGGGTTTTTGAGAGATTTCAGGGCGCGTCTCCCGACGCGCCCTTTTCCTCGTTTTGCGCGGCGTTCCGGCCGGACGACGTGGCGCTCAACGAGATCTCCCCATCATCGACAAGCGAATCAACGTGCGTTCGACCAGGGCTCTGGCCGGGGGCGGGTTGCGTGACCGAAGACTGAGGTCGGTCTCGTAGAGAAGGGTCAGCGCCTGTTCGAGCCGGAAGTGGCCCCACTGGCTGGCCTGCCGCACCAACAGGTCGCGCTGCGGGCCAAATACAGGCGGACGAAGCCGGGCAGCACCCTGCGCGGCACCGCCGGGGTCGCTGGCGGCGGCATGCAGCCTGCGAAAGTGCCGCGTCGCCCCGATGCAGATGCCAACCGGTTGAACACCCTGGGCATAGAGCCGCCGCAACAGCGGACCGATCTTTCCGGTTTCGGAACCTGCAACCACGTTCAGCACATCGTCGAGGTCCGCCTCGGCGGACGCCGGCGCGCAGGCGGCCACCTCATCGGGGCCGGCTGGGTCACCCGTTGACATCATGTAAAGACCCAGCTTTTCAACAGATTGCCGAAAATCACCCGGGTCGACGATACGGCTCAGTTCGGTCAGAGCGGCCATACCATCACCGCTCATCCTTCCGGCCAAGCCGGCCTGTCCGAGCAGCGCGTCGATCTCACCCCGATCCGGCGGGGCGTCGTAGAGACCCGCGGCATGGCACCTGGCATCTCCTTCGAAGGCCTTGCGGAGCTTGGATTTTGCCGCAAGCGACCCCGCCGTCACGATGATCTGCGCATCGCCCGGCTGCCAGTCTTCGAGAGCGGCCGAGACAACCGGGGCCATGCCGTCTGCTGCATCCTCGACCACGACGGCCCGCGCCCCCGGAAAGAAGCCGACCGCCTTTACGGCATCGAGCAGTGCAGCGGGATCTTTGCGCAGGTCGGCAGCCGCCAACCGCGTGAGGCGCATCTCCTCTTCGGCCCCGGCCCCCAGAAGGGCCGCGGTGACATCCTTGCGCGCCGCAGACACGCGCACGGGATCGGCGCCAAAGATCAGAAGGCCCTTGGCCGATGCGTCGGGCTTGCGGAAATAGGCGGCGGCGTCGCGGGCAGACAGCTTCATGGTTCAGGCCAGCGCAATCAACAGTCTCGCGATGATCTGGTCGGCGAGGATGACCGACAGCCGATCGCGGGCGTCACGATCCGCAGCCAAGGTCGCCACGGAAGTGCCGGTCGCCGAGTAGCCGGTGAAGTTTTCGACCTGACCGTGGTCAATTATGGTGCCGGTCGCGACTTCGGTCAGCACGTAGTCCGCCTTGCCGCGCAGAGTGTAGCGGGTGATGTCCTGACCGGTTGAAACGCCAACGGGAACCTGCGTAAGCGCTAGCGTCACGTCGAGCCGGTACGGCGCCGATTGTGGTGGACCGAGGCGATCCTCGATCCGGGCCTTGAGACGAAAGGCTTCGCGGCTATCGGGTGTCGAGACCTCGACCCCGCCGCGCAACGCCAACGCCGAAGCGCCGCGCCCGTAGACAGGCGTCAGGCCGCAGCCTGCGAGGGCGGCAAGGCTCAGTAAGATTGCGCGGCGGTCAAATGACGACATTCACGATCCGGCCCGGGACAACGATCAGTTTCTTGGGCTGGCCCCCAGCCAGGGCCCGCGCCACAGCGTCGTCGGCCAGCGCGATCTTTTCAACCTCTTCCTTGGCAAGGTCCTTGGCCACCACGATCTCGGACCGGCGCTTGCCATTGATCTGAATCGGAAGGGTCACGGTATCCTCCACGAGGTACGCCTCGTCCGCCTCGGGCCATGTGGTTTGCGCCAAGAGCCCCTCCCCCCCGGTCATGGTCCAGACTTCTTCCGACAGATGCGGCGTCATCGGGGACATGAGTTGAGCGAGTGTGCGCAGGGCGAGACGGCGGGTTTCGGCCCCGGCCCTGGATTTCGCGATCGCATTGGTGAACGCGTAGAGCTTTGCAATCGCGGCATTGAAGCCGAAGCTTTCAATACCCTTGGTCACTTCGTCGATTGCCTTGTGCATCTCGCGCAGCAACGCCTCATCGGCTTCTGGCGACCCGGCATCGGAACCGATGTCAGCGGCAAGGCGATGGACACGGGCAAGGTGTTTGCAAGCCGCCTCTGCGCCCGATGCGGTCCATTCCACGTCCCGTTCCGGCGGGCTGTCCGACAGGACAAACCAGCGCGCGGTATCGGCGCCGTAGTTTTTGATGATGTCCTCGGGGTCGACCACGTTGTTCTTGGATTTGGACATCTTGGCTGACGGCACAATCTCGACTTCCGTGCCATCGCTCAGAAAGCCGGAGCCGTCGCGCAGTTCCACGTCCTCGGGGTAGTGATAGACCGGGCGTCCGTCGGCCCCCGTGGTCTGGTAGATCGCATGGGTCACCATGCCCTGGGTGAACAGCGCGTCGAAGGGTTCGGCTGCGGTCGCAGGCAGGTGGCCGGTCTGGATCATCCCCCGGGCGAAGAAGCGCGAGTAAAGCAGGTGCAGGATCGCGTGCTCGATCCCGCCGATATACTGATCGACGTTCATCCAGTAGCTGGCGTCGTCCATATCTGTCGGCGTCTTGGCCCGAGGCGCGGTGAACCGGGCGAA
Organism: uncultured Rhodobacterales bacterium; assembly: GCA_964391555.1. Taxonomy (GTDB): domain Bacteria; phylum Pseudomonadota; class Alphaproteobacteria; order Rhodobacterales; family Rhodobacteraceae; genus JAMWZF01. The sequence goes on along the minus strand of CAYMMT010000081.1, from coordinate 2,640 downwards.
GTACCAGGACGAATCGACGAAAGTGTCCATCGTGTCGGTTTCACGCCTGGCCGGTTTTCCGCAGGTCGGGCAGGCCACATCGCGCCAGGTCGGATGGCGGTCGAGCGGATTGCCGGGAATCGAAATGTCGATGTCCTCGGGTAGTTCGACGGGCAGGTTCTCCTTTTTCTCGGGTACGACACCGCAGTCGTCGCAATGCACCACGGGGATCGGACAGCCCCAGTAGCGCTGGCGGGAGAGACCCCAGTCGCGCAGGCGGAACTTGGTCACGCCCGTGCCAAGGCCCAGTCTTTCCATGTGGTCGATCGTGGCGTCGATCGCCTCTTGTCCGGTGGCCTCATCCAGCCCGGCAAAGTGGTTGATCCACTTCACCTTTTCCGTCTTGGGTGGGACAAATGCGTCTGCGGAGACCGGCGACGGATCGTGCAGGGCCACAAAGGTGTCAATCACCGGCAGATCGTATTTGCGGCAGAAATCAAGGTCGCGCTGATCATGGGCGGGACAGGCAAAAATCGCGCCAGTGCCATAGTCCATCAGTATGAAGTTCGCGACCCAGACGGGGATTTCCCAAGTCGGGTCGAGGGGGTGTTTCACCTTCAACCCGGTGTCAAAACCCAGCTTCGGGGCCTTCTCCAACGCTTCCTCGGTGGTACCACCCTTGCGCATCTCGGCCAACGCGGCGGCCAGGTCCGGATTGTCGGCCTCCAGCGCCTTGGTGAGCGGGTGGTCGGGGGACAATCCCAGGAACGACGCGCCCATGAGCGTGTCGGGGCGGGTGGTGTAGACGTCGATCCGGTCGTGGCCATGGATCGGTTCCGTCAGTTCCCAGGAAAACTGCAGGCCGCGCGACTTGCCGATCCAGTTCTCCTGCATCAGCCGAACCTTTGCCGGCCAGTCATCCAACGTCTCCAGCGCGTCCAGAAGCTCTTCGGACATGTCCGAAATCCTGAAGAACCATTGCGTGAGCTCACGTCGTTCGACTTCGGCCCCCGAGCGCCAGCCCTTCCCGTCGATTACCTGCTCATTGGCCAGCACCGTCATGTCGACCGGGTCCCAATTCACCACGGCGTTCTTGCGGTAGACGAGTCCGGCGTCGAGGAAGTCCAGAAACAACGCCTGCTGCTGCCCGTAATATTCCGGGTCGCAGGTGGCGAACATGCGGGTCCAGTCGATGGAGAAGCCGAGCGGCTTCATCTGGGCGACCATGGTGTCGATGTTGTCGTATGTCCAGGTCTTGGGGTGGCCCCCGGACTTCATCGCCGCATTCTCGGCCGGCATCCCGAAGGCGTCAAACCCCATCGGGTGCAGCACATTGTGGCCGGTCGCCCGCTTGTAGCGCGCGATCACGTCGCCCATCGTGTAGTTCCGGACGTGACCGATGTGGATGCGACCCGACGGATAGGGGAACATCTCGAGCACGTAGTACTTTGGCTTTTCACCCTCCCGACGGGCCACGAAGGCCTCGGCCTTGTCCCAGGCTTCTTGCCATTTGGGTTCGATCTCGGCGGGCGTGTAGCGGGTCATTGTGGATAATCTCGGCATAGATGGGTCGACCGGGCCCAAGGCTGGGTCCGGGTCAGGTGTTACCGGCTTTGGCGGGGGGCTTCTACAGGTTTCCGTCCGCGATGCGGAGCTGACGCGCACGCGACAGGATCGCATCCTCGACCGCGCGCTGGGTTTCGGCCGATACCGGGCCGGACCGGGTGGCCAGCGCGACGTTCAGGGCCCGCGCATCCAAGGCCGGATCGGAGATGAAGACCGTGGCCCGATAGGCCCGCGACCCGCCGGGCGGCGTGCCGTAGCCAAAGACAATCACCCCCGTAAAGGGGTCCACCGATTGAACGGGAAGAAAGGACAGAGCGTCGAGTGAGGCCGCCCAGAGGTAGCGATTGACCGCCACGCTTTCAGCGCCGCGGGTCCGGGTTGCCTGCCGGGTCGCCTCCTGTGCCGTCGTACCGCCGCCGGACCCGATCGACCCCGAGCCAAGGGATCCGATGGAACCGATTGAGCCAAGCGACCCGGACGACCCACATGCCCCCAGTGCCAGAACCGCCATGGAAAGCGCAGTGCGCCTCAGGGTGTTCGCAATTGTCGTCAAGTGCCCGTCCCTCGTGCCCTTTTGGTCTTTGGCAGATTCAATAGCCCGTCGCGGGAATCGTCACAAGCCCATGCGGACCCTCTGAAAAGGAAAGAGCGGGCCCCGATGGGACCCGCTCAAACCTAAGCAACCTTGCTTGAGTATCCAATCGTTGGATCAGAACTCCAAGGAAACCTCGATGGTGGCGCCTTCCTGGTATTCGGGGGCACCGATTTCGTCTTCAAAGTAAGCAGCTGAACCAGCTCCGTCTTCGTCAGAGTCGGACTCTGCGTAAGAAATAAGCAGCGATGCACCGCTACCCAGGTCAATTTCACCGCCAATGTAAATGGCGTCGTACGTAGCATCCGCAGCAGGAGTCAGCGGGTCGCCGTCATCGTCAAAGGTACCCTCTTCTGTGATGTAGCCGGCAAAAATAACGATGCCGTTGCCCACATCATAGGAGCCGTCCAGATTTACCTTGGAGGCACCCTGGTCGTCCTGAAGGTCAAGCTCAACAGAGATCGGGCCGTCTTCGTAGGCCACGTTCAGACCCATGTTGGGCT
>CAYMMT010000080.1:0-12752 GCA_964391555.1 uncultured Rhodobacterales bacterium | reverse complement strand
CAAGCTGAAGCTGAAGTTCAACCCCGCCGCCGTGGGCGAGGAAAAGCGGCGGGGCCCGCGCTACACGCCCTTGTCAAAGCGGCAGGACCGCCCGAATGCGATCCTCTGGCTGGTGAAGTTCCACCCGGAATTGACGGACGGGCAGATTTCCAAACTGGTTGGCACGACGAAGCCCACGATCCAGTCGATCCGGAACCGCGAACACTGGAACATCTCCAACATGGAGCCCATCGACCCGGTGGCTCTGGGCCTGTGCAAGCAGTCCGAGCTTGACGCCGCCGTCCAGAAGGCCAACGCCAAGAAGGCGGCCGAAGGTGAGGTCATGACCGATGACGAGCGTCGCAAGCTCGTTTCGACCGAGCAGAGCCTCGGCATGGACCCTGAGCCCAAGATCCCCACGGCCATCTCGGGGCTGGAGACGTTCTCGCTCTCCGACAGCGATGATGCGGACGAGGGTGACAGCGCGCCGGAACAGAACTTTGCGGACGCCGACAGCTTCTTCAACCTCCCCGAGGGGGGAGACGAGGATGACGACGAGGACGACAGCCGCTAGCGGCGGCAGATTTGGTCTGAGACGAACTCCGGTTTGCCCGCTGCAAGGTTCCCGCCGCCCGGGGATGGGCGCAACTTGGCCTGTACGACCCGGATATGTGCGGTGGATGGGCGGGCTGACTGACGGATCATGTTGTCAGCCTGGTTTGCCTGCGACTTTGCGTCATTGGGCGTCGCCTGCTTCCTCTTTCTGGGCTGGTGGTTGTTGGACGCCGCGCCGGGATACGTGGCGCAATTCCACGACAGGTGCCCGGAAAATGTCTATGGACGCGCCGGATAATCGGCGACAGGTCCTCGGATCGGCCCTCTGCCACAATTATGACAGATTTCCTCTGTTTTCGTTAACCCCGACGACACAATGATCCTATTGTCCGAGGGATTTTCCGTGAAACATGAACAGATTGCCCCGACGGCGAGCTTCACACGGCAGCAGTTGGAGCGGAAGGTTCAGCGCCAGCTGATCCGGGGCGACTTTGCGAACCTTTTTGGTGAGGCCGTTCCCGAAGAGCTCTTGACGCCTTACAGCTTTGCGGAGGCAGATGCGGATCGCGTGGCGATGCTGCAGCAGAAATACACCAACCGCGCGTGGAACATCCGCCGATGCTGGAACCGGACGGAGCGGTTTCTGCCGGAACTCATGATCCCCGGCGCGCCGCCGCAGCAGGTCCTTGAACTCTCGACGGCCCATGGCGGCATGTTGGAAGTGGCCCGCCATTTCGGCCATGGCGTGATGGGCACGGACTACGCCAATTTCGTCTACACCCGAACGCCCGGGAAGCGCCTGCGCATGGCGGGCGAGGATACCGTCGCGACGCGGCCCCTGAACGATCCGACGTTTGACCGGACCATCGACGACCATGGCATCGACGTCAGTGCCGTGGGCGATGACGGGCCCGACTGGCCCTATCGTCCGATCACGGACGCGGTCGGCATCCCCATGACCGTTTTTGACGCGGGCAAGACGCCCTATCCGTTCGAGGACAAGTCCTACGATGTGCTGATGTGCATGCAGGCGATCGAGCACTATTGCCACCCGGATCATTGGCATGACGTCGTGGACGAGATGTGCCGGATCAGCCGCAGGACGGTGGTGATCCTGCTGAACCCGGTGAACCGTCAGCTCAAGCAGATCGACGGCTATGTCGACAGCTACACAGAGTTCCGCCGCTCGATGCGGTGCTACAATCGCAACGGTTTTGTCAACGTCGCGAGCTTCATGCATTGGGGCAAGGCCGTTGGGTTCAAGCTGATGGCGCTCTGACGCTGCGCCGGCGCGTCCGGCGGACAGCCGCTATTTGGATTTGGAGAGGAAGCGCGCGCGGCGATCCCAACTCACGTGGCGCGCAAGGTCCTAAACCGATTTCCGGGCCGAAAGCGCCGCGCTGATCGTGCCGTCGTCAAGGTAGTCGAGCTCCCCGCCGACGGGCACGCCCTGGGCAAGGGTGGTCACCGTCACTCCGGGCAGTTGGTCGGCGATGTAATGCGCCGTGGTCTGACCATCGACCGTCGCAGGCAGGGCGAGGATCACCTCGGTCACCCCGTCCTCGGTCACGCGCCGGACAAGCTGCGGAATGTGCAGGTCCTCGGGACCCATGGCATCGAGCGCCGAAAGTGTCCCCCCCAGCACGTGATAGCGCCCGCGAAACACTGCGGCGCGCTCCATCGCCCACAGGTCCGCGACATCCTCCACGACGCAAATCTGGCCAGTGGCCCGTTTCGGGGCCGTGCAGATGTCGCAAAGGTCGCGGGTGGTGATGTTGCCGCAATTCACGCATTCCCGCGCCGTCTCGGCCACCTCCGCCATGGCCTGCGCAAGGGGTGCCATCAACGCGCCGCGCTTCTTGATCAGATGCAGGGCCGCGCGACGGGCCGACCGGGGGCCGAGCCCCGGCAGCCGCGCCATGAGCGCGATCAGTGCGTCTATCTCTTCCGGCCTGTCGTCCGCCATGTCGTCCGCTTTCCCGGTTCGGCCATTTGCCCCAACGGCGCAAACCCTCCCTGGTTCAGAACGGAAGCTTCATGTCCGCCGGCAGTCCGAGGTCCGTCTGGATGCGTTGCATTTCCTCGGCGCTCTTGTCCTGAGCCTTCTTCTGGGCGTCCTTGATCGCGGCGAGGATCAGGTCCTCGACCACTTCCTTGTCATCGCCGTTGAAGATCGACGGATCGATATCAAGCGCCTTGAGTTCGCCTTTTGCCGTGGCTGTGGCCTTGACGAGGCCCGCGCCGCTTTCGCCCACCACTTCCATGGCGTTCAGGTCATCCTGAAGCTGGGTCATCTTCGCCTGCATTTCCTGCGCGGTCTTCATCATCTTGGCCATGTCGCCAAGGTTTCCGAGGCCTTTGAGCATATCTTGTCTCTCCTAACGGTTTGCTGGGGACCTAAGGCCAAGCGGCGCCGGTCTCAAGCATCATCCTCAGATGTCAATCGTCTTCGAACGGATCCCATTCGTCATCCACTTCGGGCAGGGCTTCGGTTTCGGCCTCTTCGGCGACTGCCTCGGGCGTGCGGATCGCCGTGACCTTCGCACCGGGGAAAGCCCGGAAGACGGCCTGGGCAAGGGGATGGGCCTCGGCCTTTTCCCGCAGCGCGGCCTCTGCCGCGTCGCGGACTTCGGCAAGTGTGGGCGCGCCGCCCCTGCCGACAAACACAGCCCATCTGGCACCGGTCCAGCGTTGCAACGCGGAACCGAGGCGGCCTGCCAGGTCCGGCGATGCGTCGGGGACCGGCTCCACCTCGATCCGTCCCGGCGCATAGGAGACGAGCCGCAGCCCGGTTTCGACTTCGACCAGCAGCTTGACGTCGCGCTGGGCGCGGATCAGGTCCACGACGTCCTCGAACCTGGCGTAGCGGGCCAGCGCGGTTTCACTCTGGACGGCGAGCGAACCGGACGACACCGGGCCGGACGGAGCCGGGTGGGTCTGCACGGCCGGGCCTGCGGGCGCGGTGGATTGCGTGGGTTGGACCGGCTTGCGCCCCCCGCCTCCGCCGGGGGGAGGCGGGTCCGATTGCAGCCGCTTGACGAGGTCTTCGGGGGCGGGCAGGTCGGCCACGTGCGTGAGACGGATCACGGCCATTTCCGCGGCCATCATGGCGTTCGGGGCCAGGGCCACTTCATCCAATGCTTTCAAGAGCATCTGCCACATCCGGGAGAGGACGCGCATCGGCAGCGCCTCGGCCATGGCAAGACCGCGAGACCGTTCATCGGGCCCGACCGTCGGGTCCTCGGCGGCGTCGGGCGTGACCTTGATGACGCTGACCCAATGGGCGATCTCGGCAAGATCCCGCAGGATCGCCATCGGGTCGGCCCCGTCGGCATATTGAGCGGACAGTTCCCCGAGCGCGGCGGCGGCGTCACCCTTGAGGATCATGTCGAACAGGTCGAGAACCCGGCCGCGATCCGCCAGACCGAGCATGGCCCGAACCTGATCGGCGGTGGTTTCCCCCGCGCCGTGGGAAATTGCCTGATCGAGCAGCGACGTCGCATCCCGGGCCGAGCCCTCTGCCGCGCGTGTGATGAGAGCCAGCGCCTCGTCGGCGATCTGCGCCTCCTCGGCGCTGGCGATCCGGCGAAGCAGGGCGAGCATGTCCTCCGGCTCGATCCGCCGCAGGTCGAACCGCTGGCACCGCGACAGCACCGTCACCGGGACCTTGCGGATCTCGGTTGTGGCAAAGATGAACTTCACGTGCTCGGGCGGTTCTTCGAGCGTCTTCAGCAGGGCGTTGAAGGCCGAGGTGCTGAGCATGTGCACCTCGTCGATGATGTAGATCTTGTAGCGGGCCGAGGCCGCGCGGTAACGAACGCTGTCGATGATTTCGCGGATATCGCCGACCCCGGTGTGGGACGCCGCATCCATCTCCATCACGTCGACATGGCGGCCTTCCATGATCGCCGTACAATGCTCGCAGACGCCACAGGGGGTGGTTGTGGGGCCGCCGTTTCCATCGGGGCCGATGCAATTCATCCCCTTGGCGATGATCCGGGCGGTGGTGGTTTTGCCGGTGCCGCGAATCCCGGTCATGATGAAGGCCTGGGCGATGCGGGAGGCTGCGAAAGCGTTCTCCAGCGTGCGCACCATGGCATCCTGACCGATCACGTCGGCAAAGGTCTCTGGCCGGTATTTGCGGGCGAGAACCTGATAGGCGGGGGCGTCGGATTCGGTCATTGCGCGTCAAGGTAGGCCGCGCTCAGGCGGAGGTCTAGGCGATGTGTCGGGTGACCGCCGAATTGGCGAGGCCCCCGGGGTCGGGAGCGGCCCCCCGGGAGGTGCGCCGCGGACCCGGACCTTTGCCGTGCCCCGTCGCTACCGCATCCGCTGGTCGTTGACGAAGACCTGACCGTCGGCGGTGACCTCGACCTTGCTCTCCACCAGATCGTCAGACACCAGCCGCGTGAACATGCCAAGGCCCATCCGCGCGCCCATCACGTCTTCGTCCGCAAGCAGTCCCATCTGAACAAGCGTGTCGAGCAATTGGTTGGCGCCCGCGATGCGCACAGCCGCCGAGCCTTCGGGCCGCGGGGAACCGGGAAACGTGACCATGTCGGTGAAATCAAGCGTGAAGGCCCCGTTGCCCCGCACCTCGACCCCGGCGGCGCTGAGGTGCAAGGCATCGATTCGGACGGTGTCGAGTTCGACAGGGGTCTGGCCGCCGTCGATCATCGCGATCATGGTCTGGATATCGAGAAGGTCGACCAGCGGACGAACTTCCGCGCCGAGGTCGATGACCAGATCGATCGGGTCGCGCGGCAGGAAATGCGCGGGATCGAGAAGGGACCAGATCGCTTCGTCCAGTGTCAGGCCCTCCACCGAGACGTCGTACTCCACCGGCTGGCTCACCTCGGGCGAGGCAAGGATCGGCAGAATGAACCGGGCCGAGACGGTGTCCAGGCGACCGGAAAGCTCCACAGGGAACAGCTCGGGGATCAACAGGCTGATGGCGGTCCCCGTGGCCGCGCCGCTAACGGACAGCCCGCCCTCACCAAAACGGAAGTCCGAGGTCTGACGCTCGGTTGTCGTGCTCTGTTTCGTGAGGATGTCGCCGCCGGGGAGCGTCGTGATCGCCGCGTTGGTGACGCCGGTTGTCAGGGTTGTTCCCGAAACCGCCAGACCGGCCCGGATCGCGGCGGCGAGGTTCATCACCGATATCTCGCCCCGGGGCAGGACAGCCGACACGCTGCCGGTGCCGGACGTGGTCCGGCTGATGTTGTCCGAGGACCCGCCGAATTCCGCCGGGATGGCAATGCGGGTGCTGCCGACGCCGCTGCTGCCGTTGCTGGTGATGCGGTAGACGTCCGACTCGCGGATGTAGCGCGCCTCCTGCGAGGCGTCTTTCAACTCCACCAGCAACTCGATCGTTGAGGGGTCAAACCCCGGATCTTCGCCATCGGGGAGGCGGATATCGAGGAAAGACAGAGTGAGCGTGGAACTCGGGACGTCCGCGACCAGCGTCATGTCATCCGCCGTGCCCGTGATGACGACATCGGCTCCGGATTGGGACAGCGCCACGGAGCCGGTGAGAGACGCCTCTTCCCCGCCGACATTCAGACGCCCGGCGAAGGCGATGGTGACGGTGTCCGGCGTTGTCAGCGATACGGAGCCGTCGCCCCGGTCCGTCATCACGTAGGGTCCGACCCGCAACGAGAACTCGCCGGCGCCAAACGGGAAATCCCAGCGGACAGAGACATCATCCACCGTCAGCACGTCCCCCTCCCGGGTCAGGGTTGCATCCACGGCGGCGCCGGTCGCCGCCGTCGTATCGGCGAACATCGCCCACGCCTCTTCGGGTGTGACCGCAGAGGCCGGCAAGGCCAGAACGGCAAGGGCAGTGGAGGCGAACAGGCGCGCGGGAAGGGTCATCATGCAGGTCCTCAAACAGGGTGTGGGTCTTTGCGCGGCCAAGGAGGTTCCTGGCCGCGCGATCGCTTGTTTCACAGACTAGCGCAGTCGTTGGCCGTTGACGAACAGGTGGCCTTCGCCGGTCACACCGATATCCGAGCGCAGGACATCATCCCCCACCGATCGGGTGATCATGCTCAGACCAAGCCGCGCGCCAGCCGCGTCGCTGTCAGCCATCAGGCCCATCGCGACGAGTGTGTCGATCAGGCCATTCACGCCGACCGCATCGAGCTCCAGGCTGCCCTCGGGGCGGGGAAGGCCGTCGGACGTGGCCAGGTCGGACATGTCGAAGGTGAAGGCGCCCGTGCCGGTGATCCGCGCCCCGCCACCGTTGATTTCGAGCCGGTCGAGGGACAGGCTTTCGATCTCGACGGGCATGTCTGACGCGTCGAGAGCCGCCTGCTGGGCGGGGTCGTAGAAATCGAACAGCGCCCGTCCCATGCCGGAGAAGCCGATGTCCACGGTCAGTGGATCGCGTGGCAGAAACGCGGCGGGGTCGACGAGTTGCCAGAGGCCGTCCCCGATGACGAGGTCGCGGACGGTGACGCCAAGGGCCATGTCCTTCATCTCGTCGCTCCTGCCCAAGGGGAAGGCGAAGCTGTAGCCGACCTCGGCCAGCGAGACCTCTACCGGGATCGGCACCTCGAACCCCGTGAGCGTGAGACGTGGGGCGTTGGACACCGCGTCCATCACGAGGTCGCCCCCGTCGAAGCTGAACCCCGTCGCCCCGCCGGATGACGACATTTCCAGCGTGCCGGACTGGCCTTCGATGTCGCCGTCCATCGTCAGCGATCCGCCTCCGGCTTCGGAGACCAGCCTCATGGTCATGTCGCGCGCGAAGGCGGGGTCGATCTCCCCTTCGGCCATCATCGCCTCGACGGGAATTTGCAGCACGATGGCGAGGCTCACCCCGTCAATCACCGCGCCGAGGTCGAGCCGGTCGCCGGCGGCCTCCTCGAAGTCGAATTCACCCGAAAGAGCCCCTGTCGAAATCGTGTAGTCGAGAGAAAAGTCCGTGGTCGTGTCGGCTTTCGCGGCAATGTTGATGTCGGCGACCGTGAGCGCGCCGTTGCCGGTCGTGCTGGTGCCAAAACTGTCCTCGGAAAATGCCACGGACACCGCGCCCGATGCGATCGTGTAGCCGCCCTCGATCGCCAGCGCCGGCATCTCCTGACCCTCGAGGCTTTCGGGGTCGGTCATCAGTTCGATGGGCAATTGCGCGTCGAGGGACGTCGACAGGCCGCCGAGGTTGAATGTCATGTCCACGAAGTTGGCGAACTCCTGCGCCTTCAGCGAGCCGGAGACCTCTTCGACGCGCAGGGCATAACGGATGTCGAGCGTCCCTTCGGTGCTCATTTCGAACTGTCCCGTGGTGCCGCTGGCGAGAACTTCCATGGCCTCGACGGTCGCGGTGTCGTAGACGCCGGGCTCAACCACGGCGCCAATTCTCTGCGCGGTCAGATCATAGGCCATGGCCTCGGGATCGCCGCTGACAAGGAGGGTGACGCCTTCGGCCAAGAGGGTCGCCGCGAGCAGCACCGGCTGGCCGTCGCCGCCAACGATAACGAGGCTGTTTTCCTCGCTGACGGATACCGAGACGGCCCCATCTCCGGTTTCGATAAAATCAAGACGGTCAATGGTCAGGGACGCGGTTTCGTCCGGACCCGTGTCCCGCAGGGTCAGCCCGCTCACCGTGACCCGGCCGTCGCGGATCGTCTGGCTCCCGATGTCGAACGTCGCGTCGCCCCCTGCCGTCATGGCTTCGAGGACTGTGGACAAGCTGGTCCAGACCTCCTCTGCCGTCACTTCGGCGGCAGCGGGCAGGCCAAGGGGCAGCATCAGGACGGCGGCAAGGGCGACGGGGCGGTGCATCGGGCTGGGACTCCGGTTTGGGCTGGAAAACGACACGGGGGCCACCAGTCAGGCAGCCCCCGGTCCGATCTGGTCTTCAGACGCTACTGGAGCCGCTGGCCATTCGCGATGACGTGGCCCTGGTCGTTCACCTCGATCACCGATTGCAGCATATCGTCGCCCACCGGGGTGGCGAACATGCCCATCATCATGCGGGCGCCCATGGCCTGATCCTCGGGCAGGAGCCCCATCTGGATCAGCTTGTCGATGAGCCCGTTGGCGCCGTTCACGTTCAACTGCAACTGGCCTTCGGGCCGCGGCACGCCGGGGAAGGTGGCCATGTCCGACGGATCGAAAGTGAACGCGCCGTTGCCGGTGATCTCGGCTCCTGCCGCGCTGACCTCAAGGCTGTTGAGTGTCAGGCTGTTCGGCAGGATCGGCATGTCTGACATCGCCGCTTCCATCTGCTGGGCCGGATCGAGGAAATCGAAAAGCGGCGTGGCCGTGCCCGAGAGGTCGATGGCGACCGTTGCGGGGTCTCGCGGCAGGGCCTGACCCGGATCGACAAGGGACCACAGGATATCGTTCACCGTCAGCCCGCGCAGCGCGATGGCCAGAGCCATGTCCCGCGGCGCATTGGACTTCGAAAGCGGAACGTCGATGCTGTAGCTGTATTCCTCCATCGCGATTTCGACCGGGAACGGGATGTCGAACCCGAACATGCTGACCGCCGGAGAGGTCGCTCCGCCCGCATAGGAGAAGCCGTCCTTCGACATCGAGATCGCCATGGACCCGCTGCTGGCCGAGGCCGTGCCCTGACCGACGTCGCCATCCACGTTGGCGTTGAAGCTGTAGTCGGACGCCCCGAATTCGTAGGAGGCGTCCATGGTGAAGCCTTCGACGAACATCGCCTCGGGGTTTTCCATCGTTGCCATGTCGCCGGGCAGGGTGGCATCGACCACCGCGTCCAGACCTTCGATCCGACCGGCAAACACCACGGTGCCCGATCCGCCGGGCTCCCGGATGTTCACATCGGCCACGATCGAGGAAACGGTCATGGTGTAGTCAAGATCCTGCATGTCACCGGTGACAGAGGTGTAGGTCCCCGAGATGCCTTCCATGAACAGCGACCCCGCGTTGATCGCCACCTCGTCATAGGTGCCGGGTGTGGCTTCGATCCCGTACCGGTCCGCGCTCAGCGCGTAGTTCATTTCCTCGACGGTTCCGCTCACGACCATCTGCATTCCGTCGCTGCGAAGCGTCAGGGGCAGGGTGGTCCCGGACGAACTGATGGTAAGCGGGTTTTCCTCGCTCATCGTGATGGTGACGGTGCCGTCGCCGTTCTCGGTCAGCAGGACCTCGGCGATCTTGCCCTCGACGACGTCATTGCCGTCCTCGATGCGCATGGTGATGTCGGACACGGTCACGGTGCCGCCCGAAACGGTTTCCGACCCGATGGTCAGTCCCTCGCCATAAATATCGAGCATGCCTTTCCAATTGTCCCAGACCTCTTCGGCGGTGACATTGGCCAAGGCCGGTCCCGAAGCGACAAAGGAACAAAGCAAAATTGTGGGTAGCGTGGTCTTGAGTGCGGTCATGGCAGTGCCTTCCCTGAGTGAAATACCGGGCAGGAGGGTCGTACGCCGGTTGAGCGACGTCAAGGTCGGGAAAACTGGACCTCGCGTTCTGGACGCAAAAGCGTAAGACCCCTAGCGTTGCGCGGAACTTTGCAGCAGGGAACCAAGTGGCCATGAACAAGGATCTGACCGGAACATCGGTGATGATTACCGGCGCCAGCCGGGGAATCGGTGCGGCGGCGGCGCGCGCTTTTGCGGGTGCCGGGGCTCGCGTCGCGCTTCTGGCCCGCACCGAAGACGCCATCGCCGGGCTGGCCAAAGAGATCGGAGAGGCGGCCATCGCCATCCCCTGCGACGTGTCCCGCTACCCGGAGGTCGACGCCGCCGTGTCCGCCGTCGTGCGGACCTTCGGGCGCCTCGACGTTCTGGTCAACAATGCGGGCGTCATCGATCCCATCGCCCACATGGCCGAGGTCGATCCGGAGGACTGGGGCAAGGTCATCGACATCAACCTCAAGGGCACCTTCCATGGCATGCGCGCCGCCTTGCCGGTGATGTTGCGGCAGCGGTCGGGTACGATCCTGAATATTTCCTCCGGCGCCGCGAAAGGCCCGGTGGAGGCCTGGTCGCATTACTGCAGTTCCAAGGCCGGGGCGCTGATGCTGACCCGCATGGGCGACACGGAATATCGCGATGCGGGAATCCGGGTTCTGGGCCTTTCACCAGGGACCGTGGCGACCGAAATGCAACGCGAGATTGCCGCAAGCGGGATCAACCGGGTCAGCCGGATACCCTGGGACGATCACATTCCGCCGGAATGGGCCGCAGAGGCGCTCTTGTGGATGTGTGGTGACGAGGCGGACGACTATCTGGGCGATGATGTCTCGCTGCGCGACGAGGACGTGCGGCGCAAGGTGGGGGTGATCCAATGATCAATGTCGAACGGCAGGACGACAAGCTCTTGTTGCTGCTCAACCGGACCGACAAGGCCAACGCGATCAACACGCAGATGCTGGAGATGCTGGTCGCCGGCGTGTCGGGCGCATCGGCCCGGCTCCTGATGATTTCCAACGAAGGCTCGGTGTTCTCGGCGGGAGCCGATCTCGACGAGGTGGAGAACAACGATCTCGCGACATCGCCCCTGTGGGAAGAGTTGTCCGGCGCCGTCGCGGCGTTTCCCGGCCTGTCGGTGGCGGCGCTGAACGGGACGGCGGCCGGCGGATCCCTGGGCATGGTGCTGGCCTGTGACGTGCGGATCGCGAAGCCGGGGTCGGAGGCGTTCTACCCGGTCATGCGCCTTGGCCATCTTCCGCAGCCGTCCGATGCCGGTCGACTGTCGGCGCTGGTGGGTCCTGCGAAGGCCAAGATGATGCTGATGGGGGGCGCGCGCCTGTCGGATCAGGAGGCCCTGGCAGCCGGGCTCTGGGACCGGATCGACGATCAGCCGATCCAGGCGGCCATGGCTTTGGCCAAGGATGTGCTGGCGGCGCCCGATGGCCATGCCGAGGCTGTAAAGGCGCTGTTCTGACGCCGCCGCCGGGCCTGATGGCCCTTGTTTGCGCACGAATGGCGATGATGCGCTGCACGCTCTCCGGACGTCGCGCTCAAACCCGGGCGCTCAGGTCGCCTCTCGCGGCGTGTTCGGCTTTGACGGCAACCCATAGGCCTTGCGCGCCGTGACGAGCCGCAGATCCTCGGGGTCCATCCCGAGGGAAAGGATCGTATCGCGATCGAACCGCTCCCTCGCCGTGCCCTTGTCATAGGGCGTCCCCATCAGGCGGTCGATCCAGTTCATGCCGAAACTCACGTGGAAATTGGAGTCGTGGTCGTTGAAATGATGGCGCAGGTGATCGTGCGTGACCTTTCGCCCGAGCCAGCCCTTCGGCACGTTCAGGTGGGCCAGGGTGTGGCAGTATTCGTAGAACGCAAATGCCGAAACCGATCCCGCGAACAGCGCCACCCCCGACACCAGCAGCGCCGGTCCGAACCCGAGGAACGGCCACAGCGCCACGGTGTGGATCGCAACCGAGATCAGGCCGAACCGAACCGGGTACCAGTGATCGTCGCCGGTGAAGAATTCCGGCTCGGAGGGGAACTCGTGGTGGCCGATGTGGCTGCGGTAGAGCGCGTTGAAGGGCGATTGCTCGGTTGGTGGTTCACGGTGGAGCAGGAACCGGTGCATCGCATATTCGACCCAGAACTGCATCACGACACCCCAGATCAGCGCCAGGATCAGCCAGGGCGACCAGAAGACCACGGTCGCGACAACGCCCGCCAACCAGAAGGGGAACAGGCGCTGCAGACTGCCCATATGTACCAGAACGCGCAGTGTGGGTATCATTGACCGGTCTCCGGAAACGCTTGGTCCACTGGCTGCGCAGTGTGCCAAACTCCCGGTCGTGGCGTCAAACCTGACGCAGCGGCGCGCGTTCGATTTCCGCCTCCGGTGTTGGCTGGCCTGTGCCCTGGGTCAGAACAGAAAAACCCCGCCGGAGCCGTCCGGCGGGGTTTCTTTTTCCGAATGTCCGGGTCGCCAGCGGCGCCCCGGGACATCGCGCATTTTAGCGGCGGATACCCAGGCGGGCGATCAGCGACTTGTAGCGCTCTTCATCCTTGCCCTTGAGGTAGTCCAGCAGCTTCCGGCGCTGGGCGACCATCTTGAGGAGGCCACGGCGACCGTGGTTGTCCTTCTTGTGGGTCTTGAAATGCTCGGTCAGGGTGCTGATCCGGCTGGTCAGGATCGCAACCTGCACTTCGGGCGAACCGGTGTCGCCTTCGCCGGTGCCATATTCCTTGATGACACGGGCCTTTTCTTCGGCAGTGATCGACATCGGGATCTCCTTTGCTTCAATGGGTTATGGCGCAAGCCGGGATGTC
>CAYMMT010000079.1:0-12797 GCA_964391555.1 uncultured Rhodobacterales bacterium | reverse complement strand
TACACGATGGCTCCGGGCCGAGGGGATGTGGATCAGCTCTTGCAGGGTGTCGCGGCATCCCTGATCGCGAAAGGACTCCGACCCACGGGCACCGCACAAGTCAACATCCAGCGACGCGACACAGGTCCCTGCGACATGGACGTCATCGTTCTGCCCGCGGGCCCGACGATCCGGATTTCACAGGACCTTGGCGCGGCGGCGCGCGGCTGTCGGCTGGATCCCGACGCGCTGGAGACAGCGGTCGGACTGGTGCAGTCCCGCTTGGTTCAAAGCGATTGCCTGATCGTCAACAAGTTCGGCAAGCACGAAGCCGAAGGGCGCGGTTTCAGGTCCGCCATCGGCGACGCGTTGGAGCTTGATCTGCCGGTCCTCGTCGGTCTCAACCCCTTGAACGCGGGGGCATTCGAAGAGTTCACAGGCGGTGCCGCCCAACGGCTCGCGCCGACCCGTGCGTCGTTGCGGGACTGGATCACCGGAAACCTTCGCACGGTCTCGTCTGTCGCCTGACCGCGCCCGGACTGACCCCGGCGCCGCGACTTGACTGGTGGAGGCATGTGAATGGTGGAGCCTAGGGGAGTCGAACCCCTGACCTCTTGCATGCCATGCAAGCGCTCTCCCAACTGAGCTAAGGCCCCATCGACCCGCGCTCTCTACGCGGGCAGGCGGGGGGAGATCAAGAGGAAATCCGATCCCCCTCCCGGTTGTCAGTCGTCGTCGCTGTCGCCCGGCACATCCGCCAGTTCATCGAGCGACACCGTGTCGTCGTCGTCATCATCGTCGAGCACGTCGTCGCCAAGGTCCACATCGGCGTCCGCGTCGTCGTCATCGTCTTCGAGCACCAGATCATCGTCTTCCGATTCGGCTTCGGCCTCGAGTTTCTTGGTCTGCGCGTCCTCGGCATCGGCCACCATGGTCCGGGTCTTGCCGGTGTCGAGCGTCACGACGTCCCCCGTGTAAGGGCTGATGATCGGGTCAGCGTTCAGGTCGTAAAAGCGCTTGCCGGTGGTGGGGCAAACGCGCTTCGTTCCCCATTCTTCTTTGGGCATCCGAGAAATCCTCTGGTTCAGGGCCGCGTGGCGGGGTCCGCCGTTGCAATGCGGCCCTTGCGGGTCATCAGCGTCCCCTGCCATATGGCGACGGGGCTGTCAAAATCAATTCGGGCGAGCATATGGGCCAATTGCGCCTGGAGGGCAATCCAGAGATCGACATCATGACCCGGCGATCCGCCCGGGCCCGGCGCCTGTCGCTCCGCGTGTCCCGGCTGGATGGGCGCGTGACGCTCACCCTGCCGCGCGGCGTGTCCGAGCGGGAGGCGCTTGCATTTGCCCGGGAACGGGAAGGGTGGTTGCGGGGGCATCTCGGCCAGCTCTTGCCCGAAGTGCGTGTCGGGTACGGGACGGACCTCACGGTTCTGGGCGAGGCCCTGCGCATCATGCCCGGAGATGGACGACGGGTGCGGCGGGAGCCGGGACGCCTTCTTGTGCCGCACCCCGCGACCCGGGTTGGCGCCCGGGTGAAGGGTTGGCTGAAGTCGACCGCGAGAGAGGCCATCGTCGGCTCCTGCGACCAGCACGCCGCCGCGCTCGGCCGGTCCTTCCGAAAGGTCACACTGCGCGACACGCGGTCGCGTTGGGGGTCCTGTTCATCGGATGGCGACCTGATGCTGTCGTGGCGGCTGGTCCTCGCCCCGCCCGAGGTGCTCGATTACGTCTGCGCGCATGAAGTCGCGCATCTGGCCGAGATGAACCACTCCCCGGCCTTCTGGGCAGAGGTGGCCCGGCTATGCCCGCCGTGGAAGGGCTACCGGGATTGGCTTCGCGACAACGGCGAGGCCCTGCATCGCTTTCGCTTCACCGATTGACCGCCGACTATTGGCAACGCAGTCTCGCATCATGCTGGCCCCAACCACTCCGAATGCCCCGCCTGCCCCCGACCCGGGCGGCGCGGCCCATGACCGGGTCTACCGGACGCTGCGGTCCCGCATCATGCACGGCGAAATCGACCCGGGCGCCGCCCTGACCCTCCGGGGCATCGGAAAGGAATTCGGCGTGTCGATGACACCCGCGCGAGAGGCCGCGCGGCGGCTTGTGGCCGAGGGGGCGCTGACCCTCTCGGTTTCGGGTCGGGTGTCCACGCCGGAGTTGTCCAATGACCGGATCGAGGAACTCGCCAGCCTGCGGGCCCTGCTCGAGACCGAGTTGGCGACGCGGGCCTTGCCCCGGGCGCACATGGCGCTGATCGACCGGCTCGAAAGCCTCAACCAGACCGTGGCGCAAGCCGTCGCACGCAAGAACGCGTCGGGCTATATCCGCGCCAATCTGGAGTTTCACAGAACCCTGTATCTCCGCGCGCAGGCCCCGGCGATCCTCGCGATGACGGAAACCGTATGGCTGCAACTCGGGCCGACCATGGCGGCGCTCTATGCACGTCTGCGCCGGTCAGAGCCGCCGCAATACCATCGCCTGATCCTCGCCGCGCTCACGGCCGGGGACGAACCGGGCCTCAGGCTGGCGGTGCGCTCGGACGTGACCCAGGGCCTCAGGATGCTCAAGACCTGACGACCGTGCCGGCCAGGCCGCATCGCCTTCGGGCAGCACCGAACCGACCTTTTCGGCGGTTGCCTCGGCGGCTTTGCGGAACTGATTCCCTTTGGTGTTCGGGCCACATCGGCCTATCCTGTCGGTCCCGCGCCTTGAAGATCGGGGCGGTGACCGGAAAGGAGCCAAGCAGGTGTACGAACCCAGCAATGTGGTCACGTCGGAGGCCGAAATCCGAGACGTCATTCCCGGAACAATCGAACGGCAAATGCGAAAGGTCATCGATCATATCGACGACCACATCCGCGTGTGGATCGAACGGTCCCCCTTCATGACAATGGCGACCTATTCTGCCGATGGTGCCGTTGACGTTTCGCCGAAAGGAGACCCCGCTGGCTTCGTGAAGGTTCTCGACGAGGTGACGCTGGCCATTCCCGATCGTCCCGGCAATCACCGCTTTGACAGCTTCCTCAACATTCTGGAGACCGGCCGGATCGGGCTGATGTTCCTGGTTCCGAACCGGTTGGAAGTTGTTCGCGTGAGTGGTCGCGCACGGGTGGTTCGCGATGCCGATTTGCGGGAGGCAATGGCCGTCGACGGGCGGGTCCCCGACTTCGCCATCGTGGTTCACGTGGAAGAGGCCTTTTACCATTGTGGGAAGGCCGTGATCAGGTCCGGCCTCTGGGAACCCGAGAAAGCCGGTTCCGTGGAGGGCCTGCCGACCTATGGCCGGGCACTGAAGGATCACGGCGCCTTGGATACGCCTCTCGAGGAGGTCGAGCGATTGACCGAAAACAACCTGAAATACCGCCTGTATGACGAATAGCGCGGTCGTCGGAATTGGCGGGGATGCAGTTTTTCTTGGGACCTGACCCTAGCTCAGCGGACAATCGGCAACGTCGACCAGAATCGAGATGATCGTGTCCGGCCCATAGCGCTGCCCGCCGACGTCGATATAGAGTGCCGATCCCTTGGTGTAGATATCGTCCTCGGTGAACGAAACGGTCGAGTTCACCGGGTCCAGCGCCGCCCCGTTGAACAAGACGCACTCGGTCAGGAAATCAAGTACATAGCCGTTGAACACCAACTCCGGAAAAACGCCGACCTCGGCGTCAGGATAGACCAGCGTGATCCGGTCCGCCGAGATGTCGATGGCCACGGGGATCAGGTCCCACCCGTTTTGGGCACCTTCCGGATCAAGCCCGTATTCCCAGCCGGGCCCCACCGTGGAGGGCCAGCGGTTGCCGGCAAAGATCGGCGCCGCCTCATCGTCGAAGGCCAGCCCGCCGAAGGTGACGTTTCTGTCTTCCAGACCCCGTGCGCCAACCGGCCCTGCAGCGATCAGGCTCGCTGTGAGAGCAACGGTGAGCGCGGGTCTCACGCCGCCAGACCCTTCGACCCGAGGTCGAGGAACTTGCGCCGCCGCGCGGCCCGCAATTCGTCGGCTTCGCGACCCGAAAGGCCTTGCAACAGCGTCTGAATGCTGTCCCCGACAGCGCGGATCGTTGCTTCGGCGTCCCGATGCGCGCCGCCTTTGGGCTCGCGGATAACCCGGTCACAGACGCCGAGTTTCTGCAGATCCTGCGCCGTCAGTCGCAGGGCTTCCGCCGCCTCGCGCATCTTCTCGGCGTCCTTCCACAAGATCGACGCGCAACCTTCCGGCGAGATCACGGAATAAATCGAATGCTCCAACATCGCGACGCGGTCCGCCGTGGCAAAGGCCACCGCTCCGCCCGAGCCCCCCTCGCCAATGATGACGGTGATCATGGGCACGCCCAGTTGCAGGCATTTCTGGGTCGACCGGGCGATCGCCTCGGACTGTCCACGCTCTTCCGCGCCCTTGCCGGGATAGGCCCCGGGCGTATCGACGAGCGTGATCACCGGCAGGCCAAACCGATCGGCAAGGTCCATCAGGCGGATCGCCTTGCGGTAGCCTTCTGGTCGGGCCATGCCGAAGTTGCGCTCGATCCGGCTCTTGGTGTCGTTGCCCTTTTCATGTCCGATAATGACAACGGGCCGGCCGTCGAGACGCGCAAGCCCGCCCATGACCGCCAGATCGTCCGCAAAGTTCCGGTCCCCCGCCAGTGGCGTGTATTCGGTGAACAGCGCCTGAATGTAGTCCTTGCAATGGGGACGGTCCGGGTGCCGCGCCACCTGGCATTTTCGCCAGGGCGTCAGGTCGGCATAGAGGGAGGCGAGAAGTTCGGACGCCTTGGCATCCAACGCCGCGGCCTCTTCCTCCACGTCCATTTCGTCATTGGATCGGGCCAGGGCGCGAAGCTCCGCGGCCTTGCCTTCGATCTCGGCGAGGGGTTTTTCGAAGTCGAGGTAATTGGTCATCTGCTGCCGGCGCTGCGCGTTTGTTCTGTCGGATGGTATATGACGACGGACCACCGCCATTGCAAACATTTGCGGGCCGGCATGGTTGATCCGCAACGCGGAGCGGGCCAGTCTGGGGCCACCGACCGTCCGAGACCGAGGAGACACCCGATGCGCCACATTGTTCTTGCCCTGCTGCTGCTGACCGTCGCGCTGCCTGTCGCGGCGCAGGATATCCTGTTCGGCAATGATGACGGGGAATGGGCGTTCGACGGGGAGTGCGATGACCGGCGCTTTTTCGGGCCCGGAATGGCGCAGGGGTTGAGTTGGGAATACGTCGGGCAGGACGCCTCCGATTGTCGCGCCGCCTTCGATGCCGGGCTCGTCCGGCTTTGGGATATCACGGACGCCAGGGACGCGACGATCTGTGCCGCGATCGATTTCGGGAACGACAACGGGGCTTACCCGCAGGACGGCGAATGCGACGATATGCGGTTCGAGGGACCGGCGGTCGCGCGTTTGCTCGACCCGGCCAACGTCGGCGGCGATGCGAGCGATTGCCTGCGCATGTGCGCCTTCGGTGTCGTGGCATTGCGCGACTACTGACGCCGGGGCGGGCCGGGAACACCGCCGCCCGGTTCCACGCCGGTCAAGGGCCTTCGAAATCGGCTTTGTGTCCTGCCCAGCCCGGTGTCTTAGCCTTCCTGACGGCGGGGTGCAGCGGGAAAAACGCCGAGAAGGGTCATCTTGTCGGTGAAGTAGTCGAGCTCTTCGAGGGCCAGTTGCACGTTCCGGTCGTCCGGATGGCCCTCGATCTCCGCATAGAACTGCGTCGCCGTGAAATGGCCGCCGACCATGTAGCTTTCGAGCTTTGTCATGTTCACGCCATTCGTCGCGAATCCGCCCATGGCCTTGTAGAGCGCCGCCGGAATATTGCGCACGCGAAACACGAAGGCCGTCATCATCTTGCCCTGTCCGCGGCGCTTGAAGTCCGGCTCTCGCGCCATGATCAGGAATCGCGTCGTGTTGCGGTCGTGGTCCTCGATATGGCGCGCGACAATATCCAGACCGTAGATGTCGGCCGCCAGTTCCGATGCCAGCGCCCCCTGGCTCGGATCTTCGCCCTCGGCCACCTCGCGGGCGGCGCGGGCATTGTCGGTCGAGATACGGGCCGCAATGCCATGTTCCCGCAGAAAGGCCGCACATTGCGGCAGGATCACCACATGACCGTGGGCGGTGGTGATATCGCCGAGCCGCGCTCCGGGCTTGCCCAGCAGGTTGATATGGACCCGGACGAACGCCTCGTCGACGATATGCAATCCGCTTTCCGGCAGCAGGTGATGCACGTCCGCGACACGACCGTAGATCGAGTTCTCGACCGCGATCATGCCGAGCGCGGCCTGCCCCTTCCGTACCGCCTCCACCGCGTCTTCGAAGGTTGCGCAGGGGATCGGCTCCATCTCGGGATGGGCTTCGCGACAGGCCTGGTGACCGTAGGCGCCAAGTTCGCCCTGAAACGCTATACCGCCACTCATGACCGCCCCCTTCCATGCCCCGGGTGGGATGCAAGACCACCAAAGTCGGTTCGGGCATTTCGTCGCGGTGCTACACCTTGCGCCGGGCCGGGGGAAGCGGATACATAGCCGCGACAATCTACTGAGACGGAACGCGACATGTTCGACACAATGACCCTGACGAAGCTGATCGGGGGCCTCTGCGGCACGCTGCTTGTCTACCTTCTGGGCGGCTGGTTCGCTGAAACCGTGTATGCGGCCGGCGCGAGTTCGGGCTCGAGTCATGACGAAGGTGAATCGATGGCCTACGTGATCCGTGTCGAGGACGATGGCGACGAAGAAGTCGTCGACGAAGGCCCCAGTTTCGAAGAGATATTTGCCATGGCCGACGCCGCCGAGGGCGAAGGCCTGTTTCGGGCCTGCGCCGCCTGTCACAAGCTTGAAGCCGGCGAAAACGGCGCCGGTCCCTATCTTTATGGCGTCGTCGGGCGCGATGTCGGCACGGCAGAGGGCTTTGGGTCCTATTCCGGGGCGCTGACCGAGGTCGCGGATGTCTGGACGCCCGCGAACCTGAACCTTTTCCTCGAGAATCCGCGCGGCTGGGCCCCCGGAACCTCGATGGGGTACAACGGCATGCGCCGGATCGAGGATCGGGCCAACCTGATCGCCTATCTCGACAGCCTCGACGACTGACGCGACAGAGATCGCAAACTGTCAACGCGTCGCTCCACCGGGCGACGCGTTTGCCATTTGTTAACCGGAATTAACCATGTTGTGGGGGAGTTGACGGCTGGTGTTGCCGTTCGGGTCGCGAAGGCTCGTGATCACTTCACCCTCACGCAATCTCGTCTTGAACAATCGACAAACCGGCCTTTAGCTACAGTTAACGTGCCAGACAGGCGTATAATCGAGGAGGTTCCGCAAATGTCCCGTTCCCATGCTCCGGCCCGCGCCCGGGCCGAGACCGTCGATACCACCCGGTTGGCCCGCCTCGGCGGTGCGGCACTTCTTGCCGGCGCCGCCCTGATCTGGGCCGGACAGGCCGCCTCCGAGGGACATGAAACCGTCACCGTAAGTCACGCCTATTCCAATTTCGGCGAGGTCAAATACCCCGAAGGCTTCGCGAATCTGGACTATGTGAACCCCGATGCGCCCAAGGGCGGGGAAATCTCGACCTGGGCGCAGGGCACGTTCGACAGCTTCAACCTGTTTGCCCGGGATGGCACGACGGCGGCGCTCGCGACGATCTACTACGAATCGATCCTTTCTGGCACCGCCGACGACGCGTATGGCACCTATTGCTACCTCTGCACGACGATGGAATATCCCGAAAGCCTCGACTGGGTGATCTTCAACCTGCGCGACGACGTCAAGTTCTGGGACGGCACGCTGATGACGGCCGAGGATGTCGCGTTCTCCTTCAACCTTTTCCTTGAACAGGGCATCGCCGAATATCGCAACGCGGTGTCGGGCTACATCGACAATGTCGAGGTGCTCGGCCCCCATCGCATCAAGTTCACCTTCACCGAAGAGGCTCCGCGCCGCGAAGTGATCACCTTTGCGGGCGGCACCATCGTGTTCTCCAAGGCCTGGTTCGAAGAAACCGGAACCCGGCTCGACGAAAGCCAGGACGCGCCGTTCATGGCCACGGGCCCCTGGCGCCTGGACAGTTTTGATTACGGGCGGCAGATCGTGATTACCCGCGACCCGGACCACTGGGGCGCAAACCACCCGCTCAACATCGGGCGGAACAACTTCGACACGATCCGGGTGGAGTACTTCGCCGACAGCTCGGCCGCGCTGGAGGGGTTCAAGGCCGGGGCCTATACATTCCGGGTGGAAAATTCGTCCAAGGAATGGGCTACTTCCTACAATTTCCCCAAGATCGAAGAGGGCCTCATCGTCAAGACGGAATTGCCGGACGGCAATCTCGGCTCCGGTCAGGCCTATGTCTTCAACCTCGACCGCGAAGTCTGGCAGGATCGGCGCGTGCGCGAGGCGGTTGGCCTGATGTTCAACTTCGAGTGGTCCAACGAGTCGCTGTTCTACGGACTGTATGAACGCACCACGGGATTCTGGCAGAACGGCCAGACGCTTGAGGCCAAGGGTGTGCCCACCGAAGGTGAGCTTGCCGTGCTGCAGCCCCTTGTCGACAAAGGGCTTCTGCCGGCGTCGATCCTCACGGACGAGGTTGTGATGCCGCCGGTCAATGATCCTGGCAGCAACCGCCCGTCGCGCGGCGTCCTGCGCCGGGCCTCGGCGCTTCTGGATGAGGCGGGATGGGTTGCCGGCGATGACGGAATCCGTCGAAACGCGGAGGGCGAGGTCCTGAGCCTCGAGATTCTCAGCTTCTCCCCCGCGTTCGACCGGATCCACAATCCGTTCATCGAGAACCTGCAACTCATCGGCATCGATGCCAGCCTGAACCGGGTGGACACGTCGCAATATGTCGAACGGCGCCGGTCGGGCGATTTCGACCTCGTCAACCACTCCCCGGGGCAGGATTTCGAGCCCGGCAATGTTCTGCGGCAGTGGTTCGCCTCCAGCACCGCCGACGACAGCTCCCGCAACCTCATGCGCCTGCGGAACCCCGCGGTCGACGAACTGGTCGACGTTGTGATCAACGCGCGGGAGTTCGACGAGATGGCCGACGCCACCCGCGCGCTGGACCGGGTCCTGCGGGCGGAACTGTTCTGGGTGCCGCAATGGGTCAAGGACGTGCACACTGTCGCCTATTACGACATGTACGATCACCCGGAGACCCTGCCACCCTTTTCCCTCGGGCATCTGGACTTCTGGTGGTACAACGCCGAGCGGGCAGCAGACCTCGAAGCCGCGGGCGCGTTCCAGTAAAGGCACAGGGCTTTGGGCGCTTATATCATACGGCGGCTGTTGCTCGTGATCCCGACCCTCGTGGGGATCATGATCATCAACTTCGCCCTGATCCAGTTCGTCCCCGGCGGACCCATCGAACAGATCATCGCCCAGCTCGAAGGCGGCGGGGACGTGTTCGAAGGCATCGCCGGTGGCGGATCCGAGATCGAGGGCGGAGGCGAGAGCGATTACGTCGGCGCCCGTGGCCTGCCGCCGGAATTCATCGAGGAACTCGAACGCGAGTTCGGCTTCGACAAACCGCCGCTTGAACGCTTCCTCAACATGATGTGGAACTACATGCGGTTCGACTTCGGCGAGAGTTACTTCCGCAATATCAGCGTCTTCGACCTCGTCATGGAGAAGATGCCGGTCTCGATCACGCTGGGCCTCTGGTCCACGCTCATTGCCTATTTCGTGTCCATCCCGCTCGGCATCCGCAAGGCCGTCAGGGACGGTACGTCCTTCGACACATGGACCTCGGGGGCGATCATTGTCGGCTATGCAATTCCGGGGTTCCTGTTCGCCATCCTGCTGATCGTCCTCTTTTCGGGGGGCTCCTACCTCGACTGGTTTCCGCTCCGGGGCCTGACATCGGATGATTGGGACGAGATGAGCTGGCTGGGCCGCTGGGGCCTCTATCTGCCGTATCTCGGCCTTGCCGTCGCGGCGATGGTGGCGGCCGGGCAGATGGGTCTGCGGCGGGTACCGGGCGCGGACCGCAATGGGCAGGGGCTGGCCTTTGCCACATGGGGTCTCGGTGGCCTGATCGCCGCCCTCGCGGTGACGCTCGCCGTTGCCGGAACCACCTTTGGCGATGGGGGCCAGCACCTTTGGCTCATCATGCTGCCGGCGGTCCTAGGCCTGCTGAACGTCCGCCGCGTCCTGCGCCGACGCGACCGGGCCGAACTGCCCACGGCGACTGCGCCCCTGTTCGGCCGGCTGCTGCTCGCATCTGTTCCCGGTGTTCTCTGGGCGATCCTGATCATCTGTTGCCTCTCCGTTGCCGGTCTGGTGAACGCCGTGCCGACCGGGGCCGAACGCGGCGCGGGCACCATCACGCTCTTTGGCAGGCTGGGCGACTATTTCTGGCATATTGCGCTGCCTGTCCTGGCGTCGACCATTGGCGCCTTCGCGACCCTGACGCTCCTGACAAAGAATTCCTTTCTCGACGAGATCAAGAAGCAATACGTCATGACCGCCCGCGCCAAGGGCCTGACCGAACACAGGGTGATGTACGGCCACGTGTTCCGGAACGCGATGCTGATCGTGATCTCGGGCTTCCCCGCGCTGTTCATCGGCGTCTTCTTCGGCGGCTCGCTGATCATAGAAACGCTGTTCTCCCTCGACGGGCTCGGGCGCCTCGGGTTCGAAGCCGCCGTCGCACGGGACTACCCCGTTGTCTTCGGCACGCTGTTTGCCTTCTCGCTCATCGGCCTCGTGGTCGGCATCCTGACCGACCTGACCTACGTGCTGATCGACCCGCGTATCGATTTCGAGAGGCGGGGATAGACCATGGCACTCGCCGAAGAAGAGCTTGATCAGAAACCGACCACGGTGCCGACCCCGCCGCCGGTTCCGAAAGGCTGGCTGTCCCCGCTCAACCGCCGCCGCCTCGCCAATTTCCGTCGCAACCGCCGCGCGTTCTGGTCCCTGTGGATCTTTGGGCTGCTCTTCGGGCTCAGCCTTCTTGCCGAGGTCATCGCCAACGATAAACCGATCCTTGTCAGCTACCAGGGCGACTTGAGAATGCCGATTGTCTCGTTCTATTCGGAGCGGGACTTCGGCGGCGATTTCCCGACCGAGGCGGCCTATGGCGACCCGGAGGTGGACTGCCTGATCCTCACCGGAGGGGTGGCCGATCCCTGCTTCGATGATCCGAACGGGACCCTCGCGGCTGTGGCAGACGGCACCTTCGCGCACCCGGATTTCCAGGAGGGCTGGATGCTGTGGCCGCTCGTCCCCTATTCGTACAATACCATCGTCGACCGTCCCGGCGTCGCGCCGGGCGCGCCGAACGTGATCGGCTATTACGATGTGGAGGTCGTGAGCGAAGCGGGAGAAACGGTCACCGAAACGCGCTTTGGCCTGCTGCCCGTGGACGAACGCGGCGCCAACCTTCTTGGCACCGACGACACCAAACGCGACGTGCTGGCCCGGGTGATCTACGGTTTCCGTCTCTCTGTCCTGTTCACCCTCATCGTGACCTCGCTGGCATCGATCATCGGCATCATTGCCGGCGCGATCCAGGGCTATTTCGGCGGCTGGACCGACCTCTTGTTCCAACGCTTCATCGAGATCTGGACCGGCATCCCGTCGCTCTACGTCATCATCATCATCTTCGCGATTCTCGGGCGAAGTTTCTGGCTCCTCGTCTTCATTACCGTGCTCTTCGGATGGCCCGCGCTGGTTGGCGTGGTGCGTGCCGAGTTCCTGCGCGCGCGGAACTTCGAATACGTCCGCGCGGCCCGGGCGCTGGGCGTTTCCGACCGGACGATCATGTTCCGGCACGTGCTGCCCAACGCGATGGTCGCGACAATCACCATGCTGCCGTTCCTCATCACCGCGGGCATTGCAACGCTGGCCTCGCTCGACTTCCTCGGCTTCGGACTGCCGTCGTCGGCCCCTTCCCTCGGGGAGCTGACGCTGCAGGCCAAACAGAACCTGCAGGCCCCGTGGCTCGGCTTCACCGCCTTTTTCACCTTCGCCATCATGCTGTCGCTCCTGGTCTTCGTTTTCGAAGGCGTCCGCGACGCCTTTGACCCGCGCAAGACCTTTGCAGGCACCACGAAGCCGGACCCGATCCCCGAACTTCAGCCGAAGGAACGAAAGCCCGGCGCCACCGGTGATGCCCTGGCGGACCACCTCGACACGCGATGGGAGGACACCCGATGAAGCCCCTCCTGTCGGTCCGGAACCTCTCGGTCAGTTTTGGCGCCAACGAGGCCGTGCGCAGTGTCAGCTTTGACGTCGGGCGACGGGAGACCGTGGCGCTGGTGGGGGAAAGCGGCTCCGGCAAATCCGTGACCGCCCTGTCGACCGTGCAGCTTCTGGG
This sequence comes from uncultured Rhodobacterales bacterium, assembly GCA_964391555.1. Taxonomy (GTDB): domain Bacteria; phylum Pseudomonadota; class Alphaproteobacteria; order Rhodobacterales; family Rhodobacteraceae; genus JAMWZF01. The sequence goes on along the minus strand of CAYMMT010000079.1, from coordinate 501 downwards.
AGAGGCCGCAGCCGCCTCCGGTTCCGTCACCTACGACGGCGCCGAGATGATGGGCGCCGACGAGGCCGAACTGCGCCGGGTGCGCGGCAACGATATCTCGTTCATCTTTCAGGAGCCCATGACCTCGCTCAACCCGCTCCACACGTTGGAACGGCAGTTGCGCGAGTCGATCGAGCTTCATCAGGGATTGCGCGGAGATGCAGTCAGGGACCGGATCATCGAACTCCTGACCCGTGTCGGCATCCGTGATCCCGAAACCCGGCTCGGCGCCTATCCCCATCAGCTTTCCGGTGGACAGCGGCAGCGGGTGATGATCGCCATGGCGCTCGCCAACGGGCCGGATCTGCTCGTTGCGGATGAGCCGACAACGGCGCTCGACGTGACCATCCAGGCGCAGATCCTCGACCTGCTGGCGGAGTTGAAGCGCGACAGCGGCATGTCGATGCTGTTCATCACCCACGACCTCGGCATCGTGCGCCGCATCGCCGACAGGGTCTGCGT
>CAYMMT010000078.1:3059-12916 GCA_964391555.1 uncultured Rhodobacterales bacterium | reverse complement strand
GCCACGAGGCCCTCGGCGGCGGTGCGGCCGGATTTCTTGGCGGCCTTGGCGAGGCCCTTTGTCCGCAGCCAGTCAACGGCGGCGTCCATGTCGCCGTCGGTTTCGGTCAGCGCCTTCTTGGCGTCCATCATGCCCGCGCCGGTCGAGTCGCGGAGTTCTTTCACCATGCTCGCGGTGATCGCCATCTCTTATCTCCTTCGAATATCTGCCCGGGCGCGGGAGATAACCCGGCCCGGCAACAGCTCTGTAACGATTGTCCGGGAGAACCGGCCTTATTCGGCGGGCGCTTCCTCGGCGGCCTCGGCTGCGGGGGCCTCTTCGGCCGGGGCGGCCTCGGCTGCAGCTTCCTCGGCCAGAACCTCCTCGGCCATGGCTTCCATTTCACCCAGATCGACGCCTGCGGCACCCAGCTGGGCGCTCAGACCGTCCATGGCGGCGCGGGAGGCCAGATCGCAATAGAGCGCGATGGCGCGGGCCGCGTCGTCATTGCCGGGGATCATGTAATCCACGCCGGCGGGCGAACAATTGGTGTCGACAACGGCCACAACCGGGATGCCAAGCTTCTTTGCTTCGGCGATGGCAAGGTCTTCCTTGTTGACGTCGATGACGAACAACAGGTCCGGAACGCCGCCCATTTCGCGGATCCCGCCAAGCGACGCCTGCAGTTTGCCCTGCTCGCGCTCCATGCCGAGCCGCTCTTTCTTTGTCAGACCGTCAAAGCCCTGCTCCGCAGCCTCGTCGATGGCGCGAAGACGGCCGATCGACTGCGACACGGTCTGCCAGTTGGTCAGCGTGCCGCCCAGCCAGCGGTGGTTCATGTAATACTGCGCGCATTTCTCGGCGGCGTCCTTGATCGGGGCCTGCGCCTGACGCTTCGTCCCCACGAACAGGATACGGCCCCCTTTGGCGACCGTGTCCCGGATCACCTGCAGGGCCTGATCCAGCATCGGGACCGTCTGGGTGAGGTCCATGATGTGGATGCCGTTGCGGGAGCCGTAAATGTAGGATTGCATCTTCGGGTTCCAGCGCTGGGTCTGGTGGCCGAAGTGGACGCCAGCTTCAAGCAGCTGACGCATGGAGAACTCTGGAAGAGCCATGGGTCGTATTCCTTTCCGGTTTCGAGCCTCAGTGCGGGATCAGGACAATTGCCCCAACCGGTGGACCAACAGGGATGTCTCCCCCGTGGGCCCGCCCGCACCTGCGGATTTGATGGGCGGCGTCTATGCCAGCCCGCCCCGCCGGTCAAGCCCCCGGCGACCTTGCAACAAGAAGGCGGATCGGCCTGCCGAAACAAGAGCGCGGCCTGATCGCGACAGGTCTGGCCGCGCCTTGCAGCGTGCTCCGGCACCGGGGTCAGAGAAAAACCCGCTCGATCACCCAGAAGGCGCCGACCAGCGCGATGAGGATCGAGGCGGGCGCCGAGACAATCCAGTCATAGCTCCCCTGCCCTTCGGCTGCCGTCGAGGCCGCCGACAGACCAAGAAGGATTGCCACCGCGACCAGCAGCGGTGTGACCGCCTCGGCCAGATCCGGCCCCAGTCCTGCCAGCGGAATGGAAAGAGCCGGGACCAGGACAACGGCAAGGCCCAGATAGATCAAGGCTGCCAGTTTGTCCTCCACACCCTGGAGCGAATTGCGCATTGCCTTGACCACGATGATGTAGGCGACCGAGATTACCGTCAGTTGGCCCAATTCCACGCCGATGTTGAAGCCGATCAACGCAGGGAGGAAACTGGCCTCCGGCAGACCGAATTCGGCCAGAACGCTGGCAAACCCAAGCCCATGCAAAAGGCCGAACCCGAAGATTACCAAAGGTCGCCACGGGCTCAGCCTGCCGCTGGTATTGAGGACGTTTTCGACCGCCACATAGACGATGGACAGGGCGATCAGCGGCTCCACGATATTGCCCGGAACGGAGACGTACCCCAATGACGCGAGTGCAAGTGTGATCGTATGGGCCAGTGTGAAGGCGGAAACCTGCCACAGGAGCGGCCCCAGTCTCGGGGTCAGGAAGAACAGCCCAAGCACGAAAAGGATATGGTCCAGACCCAGGGGAACGATGTGATCGACCCCGACGGGGATGTAGCCGAAGAACGTCTCCCATGGGCCGGCCTGGTCACCGCCCCCCAAACTGACCGGACCCGAGCGCTCGCCTCGCTCAAGGTAGCCATCGTATGGCGCCTCGACCCCCTGCTGGCGCAACACAAGCGTACCGAGACTGGCATCCCAGCCGACATCAACGCTCTCGGCACCGTCAGGAAGATCGGCCGAAAAGACCAACTCCGATGTCCGCAGAAGGTCTACATTGCCAACTTCGGGGACCGTCACGCGTTCGAATGTCAGGGCAAGCGGCGCGCCATCCACCGTAATGCTGATCTTGTCTGCCAGATTGACCCAATAGCCTTCGACCTGAGCGGCAAAGTCCGCGGGTTCCATGGCACGCAGCCCGTCGTATCGCTCTGCTTCCGGGGCGGCATTGGTGTCATCAAGCCCCTCCAGATCGATCCCTGCGACAAAGCTTTCGAGGTTCGCGTCGACGGTAAAGATCAGGCGATCACCGTCGCGCTCCATGTCCGCAATGGCCGGGATGACCTCATGGGCGGCGGCCACGCCGACAATCAGGACCCAGAGCCCGATAGCAGTTGACATCACCCGGATCAGGGCCACTCTTCCGGTAGCAAGACAGGAACCAGACATGCGCATCCTCTTCATCATTTTGGCGTTCTTCACGACGCCGGTCGCCGCCCATGAATTCTGGATCGAGCCACTGGCCTATCAGGTGGAGACGGACGGTAAGCTTGAGGGTCGGCTTGTCAACGGGGAGCGGTTTTCCGGCACGAATATTCCCTACCTGCCGCAGCGATTTCAGGCTTTCGATCAGTTTGGCAGCGACGAATTCCGCCCCGTGGACGGGCGGATTGGCGACAGACCGGGATTGTCGGCCGAGCCCTTGGGAGATGGATTGCAGGTGGTTGCCTATACCTCGACCGTCAGTCGGCTGAACTATGATGTCTTTGACAAGTTCCTCCGCTTTTCCGAGCACAAGGATTTTGCCAATATCACCGAGCGTCACGAGGCCCGCGGGTTGCCGTTCGAGGATTTTGCGGAAGCCTACGCCCGCTTCGCAAAGACACTGATCGCCGTCGGCGACGGCGCGGGATCGGATTTCCGAACGGGCCTCGAGACCGAGATCGTGGCGCTGGCCAATCCCTATACCGATGATCTGAGCAACGGTCTGCCGGTCCAGGTCTGGTACAATGAGGAAGTCAGGGCCGACGCGCAGGTCGAACTCTTCGAAAAGGCCGCCGACGGGACCGTCGTGGTGACCTATTACCGGACGAACGGCGACGGAGTTGCCACCATCCCGGTGAAACCCGGGTACAGCTACCTCGTCGATGCCGTGGTCCTGCGCGAACCTGACGAAGCGCTTGCGGCGGACAAGAACGTGGTGTGGGAAACGCTCTGGGCCTCCCTCACGTTCGCGGTGCCCGATCGCTGATCTTCGGTTGATATTTCGCCCCGATCTGGCGGTGTTCTCGGCACGTCGCGTCGGGTCGGGAGAAGGCACGTTGCCGGATGTCGGGGCCAACGCATGCATGTTCTGACCGTCCTTGACCATCCCGATCCCAACGCGTTGAGCGCCGCTGCGGCCAGGGCGTTCATGGCCGGGGTGGAGCGATCGGGCCACACGACCGAACTCGCTGACCTGCACGCCGAAGGGTTTGACCCGCGATGGACCATGGCCGACGCCGAGGCGGATGGCCCGGAGACCTGCCCGCCGGACGTCCGCCGGGAGCAGGCTCGCATCGGCAGGGCCGACGCCATTTGCCTTGTCTTTCCCTACTTCTGGTGGGGGATGCCCGCCATGACCAAGGGGTGGGTCGACAGGGTCTGGAGCTGGGGCTGGGCCTACGACCAACTCGCTGATCGCGACCTGTCGTTGCAGCGCCCCCGCCCGTGCCAGTTGCTGATTCCGACCGGGGCGCGCTCTGACGAAATCGAACGTGACGGCTATGCCGAGGCGATGCACACCATCTGGACCAAGGGGACCGGCGGCTATTTCGGCCTGACGCCACGCCGGATCGAGTTCCTGTGCGGCTCCACCGGCTCGGAACCCCGGCGCAAGGCGCTGCTGGACACCTGCCACAAGATCGGAACCGAATTCCTGTGAGACCCGGCCACCAACCGGGATTGACGCCCCCTGCCCCGCGGTGCAGGAGGTCCGGTGATGACACAGGCCCCGGATATCCTCTGCGTCGGCTCCGTTCTCTGGGACATGATTGGCCGCTCGCCCAAGGCGATGCGGCTTGGCTCGGACCAGCCCGGACGCATCATCCGCCTGCCGGGCGGCGTGGCGATGAATATTGCCATGACCCTCGTCCGCTTCGGGATGAGGCCGGGTCTGCTGTCCGTTGTCGGGCAGGACCGCACCGGGGATACGCTGCTTGCCGAAGTCAGGGCCCTGGGCATCAATACCGATTATCTCTATCGGTCCGAGGACTTGCCGACAGACAGCTACATGGCCATCGAAGGGGCCAATGGCCTTATCGCGGCCATTGCCGATGCCCATTCCCTCGAACAGGCCGGCGGAAAGATCCTGCGTCCGCTCGAGGATGGCCGCCTCGGCTCGGTCGGGGCGCCGTGGCGGGGTCCGGTGGCCCTGGATGGGAACCTGACAGAAGAGCTTCTCCGGAGCATTGCCGGATCCGATCTCTTCGCCGCTGCCGACCTTCGGGTTGCCCCCGCCAGCCCCGGCAAGGCGGAACGCTTGCGCGCCTTTCTGGGGCACCCGCGCGCGACCTTCTACGTCAATCTCGAAGAGGCCGCCCTGATCTGCGCCCATGATTTCGAAGATGCCGCCGCCGCGGCATGCGCCCTGAGAGAGCTGGGGGTGGCCCGCGCCCTGGTCACCGATGGAGGTCGAATGGCCGCCGAGGCCGCTGGCGATGAACTGCGGACCGTGCAACCACCGCCAGTGATGGTGACTCGTGTCACCGGCGCGGGGGACACGTTCATGGCCGCCCACATCGCCAGCGAAGTCCAGGGCGCGAATCCGGGTATGGCACTTGCCCGGGCCCTGGACGCGGCGGCCTCCTACGTTTCCGGCGAGGGCCCCCGATGAGCCTTCCGATGATCGCATCCCCCGAAGTTGCCGAGGCTCAGGCGAGCGGCCGACCGATTGTCGCGCTGGAGAGCACAATCATCACGCATGGCATGCCATTCCCCGCAAACGTCGAAACAGCACGCGCCGTCGAGGACGACATCCGCGCGGAAGGTGCCGTGCCCGCGACCATCGCGGTTCTGTCCGGAACCTTGCGCGTGGGGCTGACGGATGACGACCTGAACTCTCTCGCGCAAGCCACGGACGTGGCAAAGCTTTCCCGGGCCGACATGGCCGCCTGCATGGCGGCGGGCGGCACCGGCGCCACCACGGTCGCGGGCACCATGATTGCCGCACGTGCCGCGGGCATCGAGGTCTTTGCCACCGGCGGTGTCGGAGGCGTGCACCGGGGCGCCGAACAGAGCTTTGACGTTTCCGCCGACCTTCAGGAACTCGCGCGCACGCCGGTCACGGTGGTTTGCGCCGGGGCAAAGGCGATTCTCGACCTGCCCAAGACGCTGGAAGTCCTCGAAACGCTGGGTGTGCCGGTCATCGCTGTGGGTCAGGACACGCTTCCGGCCTTCTGGTCGCGCGATTCGGGGCTCAGGGCCCCGCTTCGCATGGATCGCCCGGCGGACATCGCCGCCGCGCACCGGATGCGGGCCGCGCTTGGGCTCGATGGCGGGCAACTGATCGCCAATCCCATACCCGAAGCCGATGAAATACCGGCCAAGGCACTGGCCCCCCTTATCGAGATTGCGATCACGGAAGCGGCGGATCGGGGCGTGGGTGCGAAGGACGTCACGCCGTTTCTTCTGTCCCGCATTCTTGAACTGACAAGCGGTCAATCCTTGACCGCAAACATCGCTCTGGTCCGCAACAATGCGCGGCTGGCTGCCAGAATTGCCAAAGAGTTGGGCACAGCTGACGCGAAATAGTGCAAATTGGCGCGTTGCGGCGGTGCAGCACGTTGTTCCCCGCCAAGGCGTAGCCTATTTAACCGCTGAGGACGGACGAAGGCCGAGACACACGTGACAACTCCCCAGCTTCAGGACAAGCCGCCACGGACTCGTTGGTCGCCCATTGCCGCATTGCGGAACTCGTTCCTCACCGGAATCGTTGTCATTGCCCCGATTGGCCTGACGATCTGGTTGATCTGGACCGTTGTGGGCTGGGTCGACAGCTTTGTCTGGCCATTCATTCCCGACGCCTACCAGCCCACGGAACTCCTCAACCGCGCTCTGGGGCGCGGGGTCGACAACCGGATCGAGGTCAATGTCCGCGGCGTTGGCGTCATCATCTTCCTTCTGTTCACGATCCTCGTGGGTTGGATCGCCAAGGGATTCCTTGGGCGCAGCTTCCTTGCGTGGGGGGAAGGGCTGATTGACCGCACGCCCGTTGTTCGCTCCATCTACAACGGTGTGAAGCAGATCGCCGAGACTGTTTTTGCCCAATCCGAAGCGAATTTCGAGAAAGCCTGCCTGATCCAGTATCCGCGCAAGGGCATCTGGGCGGTGGGATTCATTTCCGCTCCCACACGTGGCGAGGTGCTGTCAAAGGCGGGCGTCGACGAGATGCTGTCGGTCTTTGTCCCCACCACACCGAACCCGACGTCGGGTTTCCTGCTGTTTTTCCCCAAGGAGGACGTCATCCCCCTGGACATGACCATCGAGGATGCCGCAAAGCTGGTGATCTCGGCGGGTCTTGTCTATCCCGACAGCCGGGAACCGATGCCGCCGGCCCTTGAGGCCGAGGCGGAAAAAATCGTTGGTCACGAACTGCACGGCCACGACAAGTGAGTTTTCCTTGCCACCGCTGGCGTAACTTTGCCGTCACTGCCTTGACGAAGTCGAATTGTTGCGGGCAGGTAACGGTCAGTACCACGTCGAATTGAAGGATTCTGTTATGAAATACGCACGCCCCGCCGCGCTCGCCGCGACCGCGCTGGCCCTTGGCGCCACCGCCGCCCACGCTGGTGGCCTGGCCGAACCGATCGAAATGGCGCCGGTCGAGATCATCGAGGACACCGCAGGGTCTGCCGGCTCCAGCGGCGGTCTGATCGTTCCGCTGATCATCATCGCGCTGATCGCTGCTGCCGCAGCTGGTGGAAGCGACTCCACCTCCGAAGTCATGACGCCGATGGCGCTGAACTAGGCACTGTTTCGATGACCAGCGGGCGCATCCTCTGTGCAAACCCGCTGGTCGTCATTTACGACGATTTTGCCGATCAGGCGGAGCTCGAAGAGCTTCAGTCCGTCGATTTCGGGGAGTTCCAGCGCGCGGGCGTGCTCAAGAGCGGCGTCAAGACGGTGGACGACTCCCGAACCAATACTCAGGCCCTCGTGGATCAATGGAGCCATCCGGTTCTGGCCGGCATCTGCGAACGGGTGTCGTCCGTGGTGCGCATCCCGCCCGAAAATTGCGAACATGCGAAGCTGCTGAATTACCTCCCCGGCCAGAAATTCGACAGCCACCACGATGCCTATGACGACTTCATGCCGGATGCGGTGCTTGAACTCATGGCTGGCGGGCAGAGGCTTTTCACGACGATCCTCTACCTCAACGAGGTCGAAGAAGGTGGTGAGACCGACTTTCCGAGGCTGAGAGTTTCAGTGCGCCCGGTGCCGGGACGGCTTTTGCTTTTTGCCAATACCCTGCCCGGCCAGACCGAACGCCACCCCCACTCCCTTCACGCCGGGACGCCGGTCATCAAGGGTGAAAAACGGGTTCTAAGCCTTTGGTGGCGCGAAAGAATGTTTCACGTTCCAAGGGAATACCCCGAGGAATCCGGCCCCGTCACCACGGTCTGAGGGTCACCCGAACATCGCCGCCAGATCGACCGTGCCACAGGTGCCAATGTCGTCTCTGTGAGCCGCGAGAAACGCTTTGGCCGCAGTTTCCCCCGCCGATTTCAGGCGCGCCAGCACGATTGGCGTCGGCACCAGCTTCGTGGCGACGCTCAGCGAATTCATCAGGTCATCATCGGCGATCATGTGCACATTGACGTCTTTCATCGCCCCCCGCTCCAATGAACCGTCCGCGAGCAACCGCTTCACGAAATCGATCGCCCTCAATTCTCTCAGGAGGGACGAATTGAAACTGATCTCGTTGATGCGGTTCTGGATCGACTGCGGGTCCCGCGGCACCTCGTGCCGGACCAGCGGGTTGATGTTCACGATCACGATGTCGTCGGGCAATTGCGGATCAAAGAGCGGGTACAAGGCGGGATTGCCCGTGTATCCGCCGTCCCAGTAGGCCTCGCCATCAATTTCAACGGCCTGAAACAGCGTCGGCAGACAGGCAGATGCAAGAATCGCATCAGGCGTGATATCCGCACCCTCAAAGACACGAATCTTGCCGGTTCGGACATTGGTCGCGCAGACATGCAGGTCCGGCCCTGTCTTGCTGCAAACCGCGTCGTATCTGAATTCCCGAACAATCCGGCTCAGCGGGTTCTGAAAAAACACGCCCGTCTGATACGGCGACATGAACCGTTGCGCGACGTCCATCGCCGCAAATGCCGGAGAGTATTCGATCGCCTTTGACAGAAAGGGCGCCGCCCCGGTCCAGGCTTCGACCCATTCCGACAACCCGTCGTCCGTGACGGCGCCGACGCTGGCCCAGAGCCAGTCGAGGTTTTCCAGCGCACCCTCCCGCCCGCCCTGCAGAAGGCCGGCCTTGAGAGCCGCTGCGTTCAAGGCCCCCGCGGATGTGCCGGAAATCGCGCTGATCTCGACATCTTCGTCGCGCAAAAGGACGTCCAGGACGCCCCAGGTGAACGCGCCGTGCGCGCCGCCGCCCTGCAAGGCCAAATTGATGGATTTCGGCATCGGTTCGGCTCCTTCTGGATTCCGTTACTTGCCAGATACCAAGACCCGTGGAACTGTCCAGAAACGAAGGGATGAAAGGACGACAAAATGCGCATCTCAACCATGGTTGCCATCAATACCTGCATTGCTGCGATGGGTGCGGTGCCCGCCGCTGCCGGTGGCCTGGCCGAGCCGATCGAAATGGCCCCTGTCGAAATCATCGAGGACACCGCAGGGTCCGCGGGATCCAGCGGTGGGCTGATTGTTCCGCTCATCCTCGTCGCGCTTATCGCGGCTGCCGTGTCGAGCAGCGGCGGCGATCCTGTCAAGAAGTAGAAGTCTGCCAAGAAAGTGAAGGAAATACCCATGAAACAGATCCTTGCGGCAACCGCGTCTGCACTGCTTATCGCAGGAAGCGCCACAGCCGGCGGCATGGCCGAGCCGATCGAAATGGCCCCTGTCGAAATCATCGAGGACACTGCCGGGTCGGCGGGATCCAGCGGCGGTCTGATCGTACCGCTGATCATCATCGCGCTGATCGCTGCTGCCGCAGCTGGTGGAAGCAGTTCATCGGAACCGGGCTAACAATCCCATAGGAGGGGATGTCGCAATGAAGACATTGATCATTACCACGGCCTCGGCGTTCTTGCTGGCCAATAGTGCGATTGCGGGCGGCCTGGCCGAACCGATCGAGATGGCGCCGATTGAAATCATCGAGGATACGGCGGGCTCCGCCGGGTCCAGCGGTGGCCTGATCGTTCCGCTGATCATCATCGCGCTGATCGCTGCTGCAGTTTCAAGCAGCGGCGGATCGTCGGAAGAGCTTTGAGGGAGTGGATGTGAAATGAAGACACTTGTTTCAGCGACAGCGGTCGCGTTGCTGATCGCCGGTAGCGCCACCGCCGGTGGCCTGGCCGAGCCGATCGAGATGGCGCCGGTCGAGATCA
>CAYMMT010000078.1:0-2959 GCA_964391555.1 uncultured Rhodobacterales bacterium | reverse complement strand
AGCGCCACCGCCGGTGGCCTGGCCGAGCCGATCGAGATGGCGCCGGTCGAGATCATCGAGGATACGGCCGGATCCGCGGGGTCCGGCGGCGGCCTGATCGTCCCATTGATCATCCTTGCGCTGATCGCCGCTGCGGTCAGTTCGGGTGACTCGGGCGGCTACACGATGCCGGACACCTGATCTCACGACGGACCGGAACCAGATGCGCCGCCCGGTCCCCCGGGCGGCGTTCTTCATTTGATCACATGGCGGTCCAGCCGCCGTCGACGCTGATTGTCGTTCCGGTGATCTGGGCGGCGGCCTCGGAGGCGAGGAACACGCACGTTCCGCCCAGCTGCTCGACCGTGGCAAATTCCTTGGACGGCTGCCTTGCCAGCATCACCTGGCGCACGACCGTGTCCCGATCCATGCCATGGGCCTTCATCTGATCGGGGATCTGCGCTTCGACCAGAGGTGTGAGCACGTATCCCGGGCAGATTGCATTGCAGGTGATGGGCTCTTCCGCAGTCTCGAGAGCGGTGGTTTTCGAGAGACCGACGATACCGTGCTTCGCGGCGATATAGGCGGATTTGTAGGGCGAGGCCCTCAGCCCGTGGGCAGAGGCGATGTTGATCACCCTGCCCCACCCGGCAGCCCGCATTTTCGGCAAGGCGGCGGCGGTCGTGTGAAAGGCGGAACTGAGGTTGATCGCGATGATCGCGTCCCATTTTTCAATCGGAAACGCGTCGATCGGGGCGACGTGCTGAATTCCGGCGTTGTTGACAAGGATATCGCAAGCGCCTGCAGTCTCGATCAACGCCCGGCACTCATCGGCCTTCGACATATCCGCCTTGATATACCGTGCTCCGCGCCCTGTTTCGCTGGCGACCTTTTCGGCCAGCGCGTGGTCCTCATCCCGGTCGGTGAACGAGTTCAGAACCACATCCGCGCCCGCCTTGGCCATCTCCCAGGCGATGCCCAATCCGATGCCCGAGTTCGACCCTGTGATAACGGCGGTTTTTCCGTTGAGCGACATGCTGGCTTTCCCTTGTTGCCTTTGCAGTCGCAGCATAAACCTTCGTTCCCCGGCCACAAGCGGCGATGCCGCGACACGATGTTCCCGACTTGCCCCGGCATGGCAAGTCATTGATAAACAGCGAGGTAGCGTTTGGTTGTTATGGGGAATTTGGTGTCGTGAACTTTTTTGATATCGTGAAAGCCGCCGTCGAGGGCGTGGTCCAGATACCGGTTGATCTGTATTATGCCGGTCGCCGCGCGGTTGAAGACAGCGGTGCGCTCGGTGAAGAGGCGCAGCGAAACAACAGAGCGGAATACGACAGGGTCGGCGACCTCATACTGGCCGCCGTCAGGGACCGGCGGGCCCTGACCCAGATGATCGAGATCATCGTGACGGATTTTGCGGACCAACTCCCGCAAGAGGCTCAGGACAGACTGCAGGACAAACTGGCTTTGGCCGGGGTCAAGTTCGCGGCCAAGCAGGGCGGCAAACAGGTTCTTGCGGCGGGAATCGCCGAGTTCATTGCCGCGCAGGTTGTCACGAAATTCGTGACCAAGCGCGTGGTGAAGGTTGGCGTGGGCTTGGCGATCTCCGGGGCGTTGCTCTACGGGATGGTGGAACGGGCGTCGAACGCGTCACTGCGCCTGAAGCGGATCAATCCGAGGTTGCACCAGAAGCTGGTGGTCCGGAAACTGGACATGATCTATTTCATGGTTGAAGAGCCCATGGCTCCGTTTGTATCCGCCGATGCGCTCAGGACGCGGAATCCGGCGGCCTACGAAGCCATGATCAATGACATGATCGAGAAGATGAACTGATCCCTTCGATGATCTGGCTCATCCGACAAATCCTGTTCGGCGCCTTTCTGCTGGCGATGATCGTGGGCGGGGTGGTCGTCTACACCTTTGCCAGTGATGCGAACTGGCCGGTTTGGTTGCGCCTCGCCGCGTCCGGCGCGGTCATCGTCGTTCCATCGGCGATCTATGTCTGGTGGCCCTGGGCGCGACCGGACGAATAGCGCTCGGCGCATCCGGACCGGTGTGCAGGGTGCCGCCGCAATCAACTCGCCGCGGATCGGGAAATGGGAAGCCCCTGTTTTTCGCCTCGGCCCACGACCCGGGCCAAAAAAAACGCCGGCACGAAGCCGGCGTTAAGTTATTGAGGCAGGTTTCATACAGGCAAGAAACCTATCGAGCAGTGCCACCCTTATAAGCGCTCAATCGCCCTTGGCCAAGCTAAAAGTTTGAAAAGGCTTGGGGACCCGGATACGATTTGCCCCAACAAACACAGGGAGCAGAGGGATTGTACCCGAAATGAGAACCGAGTTTTTCCGCTTATCCACAGCCGCGGCCTTCGCGACACTGGGCCTGATCGCGTCGGGACCGGCCGTGGCCGAACCAAGCCATGGCATAGCTATGTATGGTGAGCCGGCGCTCCCACCGGATTTTGTGTCACTGCCTTACGCAAACCCCGACGCCCCCACCGGCGGCCGCATCGTCGAGGCCAATGTCGGCAATTTCGACAGCCTCAATCCGTTCATCCGCAAGGGGTCCACGCCGTGGCAAACCCGGTTCCACATCGGGGAGAGCCTGATGGGCCGTTCGCTCGATGAACCCTTCTCCCTTTACGGTGTTCTCGCCGAATCGATTGAGACCGGTCCGAATCGCGAATGGGTGGAATTCACACTTCGGCCGGAGGCGCGGTTCTCTGACGGCACCCCGGTCACGGTGGAGGATGTGATCTGGTCGTACGAGACGCTCGGCACCCAGGGCCATCCCCGCTACCGCGGATTCTGGTCCAAGGTCGACAGCCTCGAGGCCGTGGGCGAGCGCACGATCCGCTTCACCTTCAACGTCGAGGACCGGGAACTGGCCCTGCTCGCGGGGCTGCGTCCAATTCTTCAGAAGGCTCAATTCGAGGGGTTGGTGTTCGAGGAAGCCTCCGACGTCGTGCCCATCACAT
>CAYMMT010000077.1:0-12989 GCA_964391555.1 uncultured Rhodobacterales bacterium | reverse complement strand
TGATGTCTGTTCTTCTGATTGCCGAAATCACCGCTGGCGAACTGGCCGTCGATGCCACCGCCAAGGCCATGGCCGCCGCATCCCAGATGGGGCCCGTGACCGTGCTTTGCGCCGGCGCCACCGCGTCGGCGGCCGCTGACGAGGCCGCGAAGCTGAGCGGAGCCACCAAGGTCCTCTTGGCCGAAGACGCGCTCTATGGTCATCGTCTGGCCGAGCCCGTGGCCGACCTGATCGTGAGCCTTGCCGGCGACTACAGCCATATCGTCGCTCCGGCGACCACGGATGCCAAGAACATCCTGCCGCGCGTGGCCGCCCTGCTTGACGTGATGGTGATGACCGATGTGACCGCCGTGGTCGACGCCGATACGTTCGAACGCCCGATCTACGCGGGCAACGCCATGCAAACGGTGAAATCCTCTGACGCCAAGAAGGTCATGACGATCCGGACCTCGACTTTCGAGGGCGTGGCCATGGACGGCTCCGCCGCAGTCGAAGCCATAGGTGCCGCAGCCGATCCTGCCCTGTCGGAATGGGTCGAGGACAAGGTCGCGACCTCGGACCGGCCCGAGCTCACCTCGGCCGGAATCGTGGTGTCCGGTGGTCGAGGCGTCGGGTCCGAAGAGGATTTCAAGCTGATCGAAGGCCTCGCCGATAAACTCGGGGCTGCCGTGGGCGCCTCCCGTGCGGCGGTTGACTCGGGCTACGCTCCGAACGACTGGCAGGTCGGCCAGACCGGCAAGGTTGTCGCTCCGGATCTCTATGTTGCCGTCGGGATTTCGGGCGCCATTCAGCACCTTGCCGGGATGAAGGACAGCAAGATCATCGTCGCGATCAACAAGGACGAAGAGGCCCCGATCTTCCAGGTCGCCGACTACGGCCTGGTCGCGGACCTGTTCACGGCGGTGCCGGAACTCATGGAAAAGCTCTGAGACCCTTTGTCAACAGACCTCGAAAGGCCCGCCGGACAGGCGGGCCTTTTCATTTCAGGATGGGGCCGAGAGCATCGACCAGCGCATGCGCCGCTGCCTCGTGGGCGGCAACGCCCAGCATGGCCTCGGCTGCGGGCCGCTCCATCGGATGGAAGTTCAGGCCCTCACGTCGTCGCGCCCCCGAAGCAGGATTCGGGACGACGGTCAGGAGCGTTGCATCCAGCGATTTGCATAGGACCTCTTCGACCATGTCCCGGGTCACGAACAGCGGGTCCGCATGCATGACATCCTGGCCCGCGGTCGAGAGTTCCGGCGGGGCGTCGGCAAACCACAAGAGCACCTTCGGCCCGGCAATCTGCGCCAGAAGGGCCGTCATGCGCCGCACCCAGTTGTCCTGAAGTTCGCAGCGCACAACCAGGAACCGTTCTTCACACCGCTGCGCCAGCGCCAGAAGCAGGTGCCGGGTAAAGACCACGTCCGCGAAGTCGACGTCCGGATACAGCGTCTCGAGCGCCGCGGTCTGGCGGATGAACCGGTCGTTTCGGCGCGGATGCACGGTGTAGAAACGGTTGGATTGGTTCTGCACGCCCGGCACCTGGACCACGGTGGCAAGCGCGTCATGCGCGGCGGCAAGGACCGTCGCGTCCCGCATGTACAGGTCAACTCCGGCGTTGACGGCACCGAAATTGACGCAGACTTCGCTCAGCGCCTCTTCGACAAGATCCGGGAACGGCTGATCAAGAAATTTGCCGAACGTTTCGGTCCCGCCCAGAAATGCGATGTAGCGCCCGTCCAGCGGCCTTTCCGGCCCGCGAAAACTCATCCGGGACAGCCCGTATCTGCAAAGCGCATAATCCGGACCATGACGGCCCATCAATTCCTGTTTCATGTTTCCCACCACATGTTCTTCTCACCCGCGCCCAGATTCGCGCACAGGCCTTACCAAAAGGTGAAAGGACCTCGTTGAGACGAAGTTGAGCCATCTGGCTTGTGGCCCCGTGGTGGCTTGCCTATGGTCTCGCGGCAGCGCAGCGAAACGAAGGGGCATGCGACATGGAGATCCGGTCGATTGGCATTGTCGGTGCGGGCCAGATGGGCAACGGGATCGCCCATGTGTGCGCCCTTGCCGGTTACGACGTGCTGATGACCGATATCAGCGAAGACGCCCTGGCGGCGGCGCGCGAGACCATCACCCGCAACCTCGTGCGGCAGGTGAGCCGCGACAAGATCACTGAGGCCGACAAGGACGCCACCCTGGCCCGAATCAAGAGCACTCTGACGCTCCAGGATTTGGGGCCGTCAGATCTGATCATCGAAGCGGCGACAGAGCGTGAAACAGTCAAGACCGCGATTTTCGAGGATCTTGTGCCGCACCTCGCGCCGCAAACGATCCTGACGTCCAACACCTCATCGATCTCCATCACGCGGCTGGCGAGCCGGACCGATCGACCCGAAAAGTTCATGGGCTTTCACTTCATGAACCCGGTCCCCGTCATGCAACTCGTCGAGTTGATCCGCGGCATCGCGACCGACAAGGAGACGTTCGACGCCTGCTTTTCGGTGGTGGAGAGGCTGGGCAAGACCGCCGCGACCGCAGAGGATTTCCCCGCTTTCATCGTCAACCGCATCCTGATGCCGATGATCAACGAGGCGATCTACACGCTCTACGAAGGCGTCGGGTCGGTCCAGTCGATCGATACCTCGCTGAAGCTGGGCGCGAACCACCCGATGGGCCCGCTGGAACTGGCCGATTTCATCGGGCTCGACACCTGCCTCGCCATCATGAACGTGTTGCACGACGGATTGGCGGACACCAAGTATCGCCCCTGCCCGCTTCTGACGAAATATGTCGAGGCCGGTTGGTTGGGCCGCAAGACCAACCGCGGATTCTATGATTACACGGGCGAAACGCCGGTTCCGACACGGTAAGGCGTCAAATCCGGGCCCCTGTGGGGCACGGCGCTTTGTTGGATGTGTCAGTCGTCGCCCAAGGCCAGCGTCAACTCACGAAGCCACGCCATGAATGCCCGCGGGTCCTCGGACCGCTCAGCACATTCTTCCGCGCCAACCATCGGTCCGATCACCGGCGCCTGTGGCTTGTCGAAGGAATGAACGACCTCGTGGATCAACAACCCCTGCCGCAAGGTCGGCGAGATCTGGTTGGCCATCTGGTACCAGCGCGAATTGGACCCCTGGAACTTCAGTGGCACCACCGACGCCCCGGAGCGGCGGATCATCTTGGCGGTAAAGACGTTCCACTCCCGCTCGATCGCAGGGCCGAACATCGTGTCGGACGAAGCCACGACGCCCGACGGAAACAGCGCCACCAACCCGCCCTTTGACAAATGATCCATCGCCTTGGCGCGCATTTCGATCATCTTTTTCTGGGCGTCGGGTTCATGCGGGAACGGCACCGGGATCATGTAGGACGCCGCGCTTTCATCGATGCCCGTGAGCATCGCGCGGGTCAGGATCCGGTAGTCGTTCCGCCGCCGCCCGATCATGTCGGCGAGGATCATGCCATCGACCAATCCGTGCGGATGATTGGCCACCAGCACAACGGGGCCCGTTTCGGGTATGTTCAGGTACTGCTCTTGCGGGGTCTGGATGTCGATCCCCATGACCTTCATCGTCCCCGGCCAGAAAGCCTGCCCTTTTGGCACGCCCATCTTTTCGAACCGGCGCACCCGGCGGACGATCTCGATCTTGCCGGTCATCCACTCGACGGTTTTGATCGCAACCCGTTTTAGTGTGCTGTCAAAGGTCTCCGAGTAGGTCAGGGACCGCCTGTCGTAGATGCGGGGCGTTGTCGACGCCGCAAGCGGGCGTGTGGTGGCGGTGTCTCGGGGGGCGGTGTCGGTCAAGCGTGTTTGTCCCAGAACCCGTGTTTGTTTCAAGGACCGAAACTGCGCCGACGCGTCAGTCCCCCTCCCCGAATTTGTCCGCGACCAGGGCCTCGATTGCTTGAGCGAGCGCCTCGGCCTCCGGGCCGCGGGTTTCGATCTCAATAAAGGTTCCCATGGACGCTGCCAACATCAAAAGCCCCATGATGCTGTCGCCCGAGGCGGAGACTCCGTCGCGACTGACCTCCGCTTCGGCATCATGGGCCTCGACCACCTCGGCCAGCTTGGCCGAGGCGCGGGCATGGAGCCCCTTGATGTTCACGATCTTGAGCCGACGGCAATGCGTGGTGGTCATTCACCCACCATAGGATGGTCCACGTTCTGGGCGTCAATGTATTTCCGACCCGCTGCCAGCGCAGCCGAGACGGCATCGGCCACCGGCTTGTTTCGAGACTTCGCCAGCTTGATCAGGAGCGGCAGGTTCGCGCCGTAGAGGATGCGGCGATTGTCGGGGCGACAGGCCCGGAGCGACAGGTTGGACGGCGACCCGCCGAACATGTCGGTGACCACAACCACGCCGTCCCCGTCGTCAACGGCATCCGCGGCGCCGCAAATCTCGTCCTGTTTGGCGGCGCGGTCGTCGTCAGGCGCGATCGCGATGGCGCGCATACCTTTCTGGCGGCCGACGACATGCTCAACCGCGGAAAGGTACTCAGCGGCCAAACCGCCGTGGGCCACGATCACGATGCCGATCATGCCGCACCTGTCTCCGATCCCCTGTCCGGGCGGACGGTGGCCATTTCTGGCTGCGCGGCACCCCGACGTTCTAACTCCCTGTGCCTCTTAGACACCCGCCATTCCTGACCTGCAAGGTTCGCCGCCAGCCTTTCCGCGACGGCAACGCTGCGATGTTGCCCGCCGGTGCAGCCGAAACCAATGGAAAGATGGGATTTCCCTTCCTGCCGATAGGCCGGCAGCAGGAATGATATCAGCCCGAGAATTCGGTCGTCGAACTCGGCAAAAAGCGGATCGTTGGAGATATAGTCCAGCACGCGCGCGTCCCGACCGTCGAGCGCGCGGAGACCGGCGTCCCAATGGGGGTTTGCCAGGAACCGGCAATCGAAGACGAGGTCGAGCCCCCGGGGCAGTCCGCGCTTGTAACTGAAGGAGTGCACCGTGACGCCGAACCCGCGCGCCTGATCGGCGGCGAACCACGCTTCGATCTCCGCCTTGAGATCGTGTGGCGACAGGATGGATGTGTCGATGAGAAAGTCCGCGCGGGCCCTGATCGGGATCAGCAACTCCAGTTCCCTCTCGATCCCGGTCAGCGGCGGGTCGGACGGGGCAAGTGGGTGGCGGCGGCGGGTTTCGGAATACCGGCGGACCAGCACATCGACGGAGCAATCAAGGTAGAGCACCTGCGCACTGTCGCCAACCCGGGCCGTGAGATCGTCGATTGCGCTGATCAAGGCGTCGACGCCGAAATCCCGGTTGCGCACATCGAGCCCCAGCGCCAGCGGCCGGGCGATGGGCGGCCCATCCAGAAGCCGGGGAAGAAGGGACAGCGGCAGGTTGTCGATCACCTCGTAGCCCTGGTCCTCCAATGCGTTGATCGCCGTGGAGCGTCCACCTCCCGACGGTCCGGTCACCAGAACGATCCTCGGCAGATCTGCCGGTCTATTGGCGTCGGAAGGAGTCGGGACTTGGGTCACGGGTCTGATCGGCCGGATTTCAGAAATTGCAGTAGGGATGCAGCAGGATTTGGGCCCTGCGGCTTGAGAAGCAAGGGCAATCGAACTCCGAGTCGGTCAATTTCCCGCGCGTGGGGCAAACGATCGGGGTCTTCGCGGGACAAGTCGACCTCGGCGATGACCTGTGAAGGCTGCGAGGTTGTGTCGGACCAAAGGAGGCCAAGACCGCGTGCCTCGATCCGGCCCCGCGTTGCCTCAGCCGCCGTCGCCAGAAGCCGCTCGCCCTCCCGGGTCAAATGCACCGTGTCATCGGCCACCAGGGTGCAGCCGTAAGCCATCATGTCGAGCGACAACTGGCTCTTGCCGGTGCCCGACGGCCCGGAAAAGAGCAGCGCGCGGCCGTCAAGGGCTACGGCGCTGGCATGCAGGATCAGGGTCTCCTTGGGTGTGGCGTCTTGGTCGGACACCACGCCGGCCTCACACCGGCAGGCCGACGACGAAGCGCGCGCCAAGCGGGTCGGAGGTCACGTCGGCCTCGGTCGGACGGATGTTCTCTGCCCAGATCACACCGCCATGCGCCTCGACGATTTGCTTGGAAATCGCGAGACCAAGGCCGGAGTTGTTGCCAAACTGGCCCGCCGGGCGTTCGGAATAGAACCGTTTGAAAACCTTCACCAAGGCATCCTCCGGGATGCCCGGTCCGGTATCCTCGACGACCGCGAGCACACGATTGTCCCGCTTGCGCGCCCAGACGCGGATGGCGTCGCCGTCTTCGCAGAACGAAATCGCGTTGCTGATCAGGTTCACGAAGACCTGGGCCAAGCGCCCCTCCAGCCCCATGACGGTGATCGGCTCCTCGGGAAGATCCACGATGAACTCGATCCCCTTGGTGCTGGCCTCCCGGCCAAGGTGCTCACAGAGACTGCCGAGCAGATTCAGGAGGTCGAATGGCTCTTCCTCGTCCCGCACCAGTTCACTGTCGAGGCGCGAGGCGTTGGAGATATCGCTGACCAAACGGTCGAGACGGTCAACGTCATGTTCGATGACCTTGAGGAGCCTTTCGCGTTGATCGTCCCGTTTGGCGATCCGCATGGTGCCAACGGCGGACCGGAGCGAGGCAAGCGGGTTCTTGATTTCGTGCGCGACGTCCGCGGCGAATTGTTCATTGCCTTCGATCCGGTCGTAGAGCGCCGCGACCATGCCACGAAGGGCACCGGACAGGCGACCGATTTCATCGGGCCTCGCTGTCAGATCCGGGATGCGAATGCGCGAAGGTGACATTTTCCGTGCGTTCTTCTTGCGTCCGAATTCGGCTGCATCGGCCAATTCGGCCAGCGGGTTGGCGATGGTCGAGGCAAGGATGAGGCCGAGCCCGACCGACACGACAACGCCGAGGATGAACATCTGCAAGACCAACTCGCGCTGTTGGTCGACCAGCGCGTCAATCTCCCCGGCCGCGCTGGCGAGGGCGATGATCCCGACGGCCCGGCCGTTTTGTTGGATCGGCGTGGCCACGGCAAAGAGCGACTGCCTGTCGTCGTTGACCAGAGTTTCAACCACGGTCTGCCCCGCGAGGCTCTGGGGGAGCATGTCCACCAATGCATCTTCAAGAACAAAGGCCTCGCGCGTGACGCCCAGCGCCAGAGAACCCACGACGGTTTCCCAAAGCCATGCGAGGCTGTCAGAGATGATCGGGCGCGACAGGTCGGGCAGGAAATCCGGGAGACTGGCCGAACTCTCGGGCCGGGCCGAGGCCACGAGCGTGCCGTCCGGGCCGAACACGAATATCTGCGCGCCGCCGCGCAGGTCGAGGCCCTCCAGGGTCTCGGTCGCGTCGACTCCGTCGCCGGTAATCAGGTTGACCGGCGCCGTGGCCGGGAGTTGCGCCTCGAATGTGTCCGCGATCAGCTCAGCCTCGCTGACCAGACCGTTGGCCCGCTGAAACGCCAGGCTGTCGCGGGACGGGCTGAGGTACAACAGACCGGCCACGAGAACGATCAGGGCGATCAGGTTGAATGTGATGATCTTGCGGGCCAGGGGCGAGCTGCGCAGGCTCAAGAGCCCCCGATTGCGCCGCTGTTCCTGCAAGGCCCGGTCCGTCGCATCGCCCGGAACAACCCAATCATCACCCAGAACAACGTCAGCCTCGGTGGCCGCGCGGCGCACCGAATTCAGATCACGGACGTCTATCCTTGGCTCAGCCGTCAAAGGCCTTACTCTTCGTTGTAGCGATATCCGATGCCATAGAGCGTTTCGATCGCCGAGAACTCGTCATCGACCATCCGCATTTTCTTGCGCAGACGCTTGATGTGGCTGTCGATGGTGCGGTCGTCGACGTAGACCTGATCGTCATAGGCCACGTCCATGAGTTGGTCGCGGGACTTGACGAAACCGGGGCGTTGGGCCAGCGCCTGAAGAAGCAGGAATTCGGTCACTGTGAGCGACACATCGCGACCTTTCCAGGTCACCGCATGGCGCAGAGGGTCCATGGTGAGGGACCCGCGGGTCATGACCTTGGCCTCTTCCACCGGATCGACGGCATCGCCCGACACGGCATCCTGACGACGCAGGAGCGCGCGGATGCGTTCCACCAGAAGCCGTTGCGAGAACGGTTTCTTCACGTAGTCGTCGGCCCCCATGCGAAGGCCGAGAACCTCATCGATCTCGTCATCCTTGGAGGTGAGAAAGATGACGGGCATCGAAGTTTTCTGGCGCAGCCGCTGCAGCAGGTCCATCCCGTCCATGCGCGGCATCTTGATATCCAGTACGGCCATGTCCGGCATTGCCTTGTTGAAGGCATCCAGCGCCGACTGGCCATCGTTGTAGGTTTCGACCTCGAAGCCTTCGGCCTCGAGCGTCATGGAAACGGACGTCAGAATGTTCCTGTCGTCGTCCACAAGGGCGATCTTTGACATGAAGTTGTACCCTTTCCTGCTCTCAAAGGTATGTTTGTTGCCTGTGTTTTTCGCAGGTTGTCCCCGGTTTGAGAGCGCGAATCAATCCCCTCTTGCGAATCGCAGGCTTCGGCGTGGCCAGAATGTGGCGAAAATGATGACCTAAATCCTAACCGTCACCGATTGTTGAATCGGGGTTGCGCTAACATGAGGATGGTTGCGCTAACTCCGTGACCGGAGCCTGTTCCCCTTTCGAAAACGCGTGCTAAGGGTCGCTTGGGGCCCTGATTGCAGGGCATTTTGCGTCAGAGGAGCACGCCAATGGACCACGGTCAGGTCAACCCGTCGATGAAGCTGGAAGATCAAGGCATCACGGGGCTGGGTGCGATCTACTACAACCTCGACGACCCGGACCTTCAGGCGCAATCCATCGCCCGCGGTGAAGGCGTTGAGGGCAAGGGTGGCACGATCCTCGTGACCACCGGAAAATTCACCGGGCGGTCTCCCAAGGACAAACATGTGGTGATGTCCCATCTCACCCAAGACACGATCTGGTGGGAAAACAACGCCGAGATGTCCCAGCAAGGGTTCGAAAATCTCTACGCGGACGTTCTGGAGCACATGAAGGGCAAGGAATACTCGGTGCAGGACCTGTTCGGTGGTGCCGATCCAGAGCACCGGCTGGACGTACGGGTGGTGACGGAACTCTTCTGGCACGGCCTCTTCATCCGGCACATGTTGCGGCGCCCGGAACGGGCGGAACTGGAGACATTCGCGCCCGAATGGACGGTCATCAACTGCCCGTCGTTCTCGGCGGACCCCGAGCGTCATGATTGCCGATCGGAGACGGTCATCGCGATGAGTTTCGATCGCAAGATTATCATCATCGCCGGCACGGCGTACGCGGGCGAGAACAAGAAATCGGTCTTCACCCTTCTGAACTACCTCCTGCCCGCGAAAGACGTGATGGCCATGCATTGCTCGGCCAACCACGCCATCGGGAACCCGGTTGATACGGCCGTCTTCTTTGGCCTGTCAGGCACAGGCAAGACCACGCTTTCGGCGGACCCGAGCCGGGTGCTGATCGGCGACGATGAACATGGCTGGTCGGATCGGGGCATCTTCAACTTCGAAGGCGGCTGTTACGCCAAGACGATCAACCTCTCCGAAGAGGCCGAGCCGGAGATCTATGCAACCTGCTCCATGCCGCACACGGTGATCGAGAACATGGTCTACGATCCGGAGACCAAGGAAATCGACTTCACGGACGACAGCCTGACGCCCAACACGCGCTGCGCCTATCCGCTCCATTACATCCCGAATGCCAGCGAGAGCGGGCTGGGCGGGCACCCCAAGAATATCATCATGCTGACCTGCGACGCTTTTGGAGTTCTACCGCCGATTGCGCGGCTGACCCCGGCGCAGGCGATGTATCACTTCCTGTCGGGCTTCACCTCGAAGGTCGCGGGAACCGAGCGCGGCGTGACCGAGCCCGAACCCACATTCTCGACCTGTTTCGGGGCGCCGTTCATGCCGCGCCGGCCCGAAGTCTATGGGAACCTCCTGCGCCGCAAGATCGCGTCTCACGGGGCGACATGCTGGCTGGTGAACACAGGCTGGACCGGCGGCGCCTATGGCGTCGGGCACCGGATGCCGATCAAGGCGACGCGGGCGCTGCTGGCGGCGGCTCTGGACGGCACGCTGGTGGAGAACCCCTTCGAGAAGGATCCGCATTTCGGGTTCGAATTCCCGACCACTTGTGACGGTGTCGACGACGCGCTGCTGAACGCGCGGGCAACCTGGGCGGATCCGGAGGCGTTCGACGTGCAGGCCCGGAAGCTTGTGCAGATGTTCGCCGAGAACTTCGGCCAATACGTGCCCTTCATCGACGACGATGTGAAGGCCGTGGCAATCGGATGAGGGTCCGGGTCGCCGCCCTGACCCTGCTGCTCATCAGCCCGCTGGGCCACATCGCCGGAGCCCAGGGCCTGCCCCCCGACTACACCGACCCGGCCGTTCTGGGGTTCGAGGCCGGGATCATCTGTGCCGTGGCGCCCGATCGTGTGGACGACGCCCCCGGAACGGTTTCGGGCATCAAACACGTGGTCGAAGACCGCCCTCCGTTCCTGAGCAACTCGCGCCGTGTCCCCGCGGCGCTCGGTGTGGGGTTTGGAGTGTCCGCCCAAGCGGTGGACCCCGACGGCATTGGTGGCGTGACCATGGTCGTTTCCCATCCGCCCCTGCCGGAGAGCGGCGCGCGCGAACAGAGCTTTCGCACGGTGATCCCCGGCAATGCGCCCGGTATCACCTTTTACCAGTTCGACTACGAATACGAACTGGCGCTGGGACGCTGGACGCTGACCACCTACGGCGCGGACGGAACCGTGCTGTTCTCGATCCCTTTCGAAGTCGTGCCGCCCGAGGCGGTTCCGGGGCTTGCCGAGGCCTGCAATTACGTCGAACTGCTCAGCTAGGCCGGCTCGGCCGCCATTGCCGCCTCTTCGGCGGCGCGGTCCATCTCGGCGGCCTCTTCAACCGTCAACAGACGCAGGCCCGCCTCAGAAAACTGGATCGACTGGCCATCCTGAAGCTCTTTCTGGAACAGGGTGCTGATGGTATCGAGGGCCTTGCGGTCCAATTGCGAATGCGGTTCCGTCGGCAAGTGCGTCACCCAGCGCTGCACCAGCCGCCGCGCGATCTGCCGCAATTGGCTCTTTTTCCGCAAAACCGCGTGCTTCAGCACCTCTTGCCAGATCATGACCACCCCCACATCGGACGCCTCGGTCAACTGAATGGCGATGGTCAGCGCCGCCTCGGAGGGAGTGGTTTGACGCGCGACGAGACTGTCCAGCGCCTCCTCCAGCCGGGTCAGATCCATGCGAACTACGGCCTTCTCATCCTGCTCCAGCGCATGCAGATAGAAGTGTGCGTAGGCTTCCGGCCCGATCACCGGCCCGGTCCGGTTGGCGGCGGCCAGAGCCTCTTTCTCGAGCGTCGCCCATCCGTCGGGAGTGGTGGTCATGGCGGCGCGCGCCATTGCGCGGTGCGGCAGCGGATTGGTCACGTCGAGATCGGACCACGCCAGATAGGCGTCCCGCATTTCCGGCATCCCGACGTTCATCGCGGCAAGTAGCTGAAACGAAACACGCGACACGGTCGGGGACCGAACGTCGCGCAGGTCGAACCGGGTCAGCAGGTTCTGCGCGATTTCGACATTGCGGGGAAGCCTGTGCTGGATTGTCCCGTCATGGTCCTCGAACATCGGCTCGGCAGGTACCTGCCCGCCACGGTCCAGATGGAGTTGGGCCAGAACCGCGGTCAGAACGGGATCGGACGGGTTTGCGTTGGCGGCCTCTTCAACACGGGCCAGCGCGGATCCAGGAATCTCATAGGATGCCCCGAGGTTGCCGGTATTCCGGTCGCACATCCTGTCGGAGAGCATTTGGCGGATGACATCGAGCGCCATGTCCGACCAGCGCAGTTCGCTTGCACCGGGCCGGGCGCCGGATGCCTCCCATTCAGCGATCTGGGCCGAGATTTCGTCCCAGGCATCTTCCTCGATCAGCGCCTCGAGGCCGGCGATCACGTCGTCGATTTCGGATTGGTCGACATCGGGCGGAAAGCGGACGGTTTCGAAGTAGGCTTCGTTTGCCGGGGTCCGGAGACTGCCTGCCGGCGGACGGACAATCATCCGATACGCCGCGCGCGGGGAGAGAAGGCCGACGAACGGCAGCGCGACCAGTCTCACGATTTTTGCGAGGGAGCGCACGACCGAAATGTCGGTCTCCGCCGTGGGCTCATCGCCAGGGCCAATCTGCTTGTCGGTCAGGGACATCACACGACCTTTCGCACATACAATTCCGCCATATTGCTGCCAGAAAATGGCAGAGACGCGACGAAATGGTGGCAGAACAAGGGACTCGACCGATTGGGCATCGGAGCTTCAGAGCCGTCGGAATCACCCTGCCCCAGGAGGTCTGTCAGCGCGGAAGGGCCTTTTCAGGAGGCGATCCGGTTGGACAAGGCGGATTCGAACGTCGTCAAACTCACTCTCCCACACCCAACCGGTCGGACCACTGTGCCCGGTCGCGGCGCCGGAAATCAAATGTGTCAGATGTCTTGGGCCCCTAGTCCAATGACCCGGCCGGATAAAGCCCCGCCAATGCGGCCTTCAAAGGGCCGATGCGGCCGTCATACCGGCGCCACCGCTGCACCGAGGTCGTGTAGACCGGCTGACGCACCTGCCATTGCGACAGGGTCCTGCTGCGGTTTTCGGTGTTCTGGAACGACAGGCAGGCGTCGTCCCAATCGAGCCCCGCGAACTCGACGACGCGGCGCGCCATCGCTTCGGTGTCCGCCACCGTCTCTTCGTAGACGACATCCAGAAACGGCAATGGCAATTCCCGCTTCCAGTGCGCCATGAGCCGACGGTATTCGAGGTAGTAGCGCCCCAGATCCTCCTGTTTCCAGGCGTAGGCGTGGGTCTTGCGGAAATTCTGCATGTAGATCGACACGCAATTGTCCAACGGATCCCGCATCGTGTGGAGCACGCGGCCATTCGGAAAAAGCCGGGCAAAAAGGCCGAGCAATTCAAAATTGTGCAGCCGTTTGTCGACGATGCGCGTGCCATCC
>CAYMMT010000076.1:0-13206 GCA_964391555.1 uncultured Rhodobacterales bacterium | reverse complement strand
GCGCGGCCCGTGGCCTCATCTGTTTCCCAAATCTTGCGCACCAGAGTGGCCGCCACAGGGGGTTGGCTGATACCCGATGTCGCCGGGGTTCTCTCTCCGGTATCCCAGACGTCAGGCCCCGGGAAATAACCCGGATCGGCCTTGTGGAACACGATATGGGGAACCATCCCGTCGTCCCACTGCGCCGAAAACAGCATCTCTACCTCGCCCCAGGCGCGGTCGATATCGAAGGTCGAAAACCCCCACGCGGCAAAGACGCTGTCCCAGTTCCACTGGTAGGGGTACAGGCCCGCAGTCGGCAGGGTGTAGCCCCCGCGATCATTGCCAATCAGGATCGCCCGTGCGCGATCATCGAGGTCGTCAGTCGCCATGTCCTTCATCCCTTGACCGATCCCGCTGTCAAACCTTTGGTCATGAATTTCTCCAATCCGAGGAACAGAACCATGATTGGCACTGTTGCGATCACCGAGCCGGCCATCAGGTGTTGGCGCGGGATTTCAGAGGAATTGAGGCTGGCAATTCCCCGGGTGAGCGTGAATTTCGACGGGTCGTCGAGCAGCATGAACGCCAGCAGGAATTCATTCCAGGCGATCATGAAAACGTAGAGCGCAACCGACGCCAGCGCAGGGAGGCTCAGTGGCAAGGTAATCTTCCAGATCACCTGCAACCGGTTCAGCCCATCCATGAGCCCGGCTTCCTCGACCTCTGCCGGGAGGCCCCGGAAATACCCCTGCAGCATATAGAGTGCCACCGGAATGGTCGTGACCGGGTAGATCATGACGATACCGAGGATCGAGTTTCGCAGCCCCGTGACCGAGAACGCGATGTAGATCGGCAGGGCAAGGACGATCATGGGCACCATGTAGATGAGCAGGATGGACCGCCCCAAGGCCGCCCGCCCCCTGAACCGCAGTCGCGCGATCGCATAGGCCCCCGGAACCGCGAAAAGCAGCGTCAGAATTACGGTGAGGACCGACACATAGAAGGAGGTCCAGAGGTAGCGCCCGAAGTTGAAGTCCACCATCAGCTCTTTGTAGCTGCGGAAAAGGTCCCAGCCCTTCGAGAAGTCGATGGTGAAATCGAGCGGATTGGCCATCAGTTCAGCCTGGTTCTTCAGGCTGGTCATCACCATCACGTAGAACGGGATCATCACGATGGCGGTGAAGAAGATGTAGCCGAAACCGGTGAAGAACCGGATCGCCGCGGCCTCGAATTCGTGCCGCGTGAGAGGGCCCATGGTCGGGATCGGCGCCAGTATCTTGAGCAGTCCGGTCGCCGCGAAGACAGCGACCGAGACATGCCCGATGAGGTTGGCGACCTCGCCCCCTTCCGCGGTCAGCGGTCCGATATTGACGGCCCCGAGCAAGACCAGCCCAAGAGCGAGGCCAAGGGCGGGCAACCGACCGGCAAGTACGCCAAGTCCCAGCAACCCGCCCCAGAGCAACGACAGCAGGAGGACGGGCCGGAACGGCTCGCCAGTGGCGAAACTCATCACCACCGCAACGGTGACGGCGATGACGAACGTCCAGAGCGCGCCCAGAAGCGGCGCAGCGACGTATCCAAACCGAAGCCAGCTCATAGCCCTTCCTCCCGGCTGATGAAGCGGAAGAAGAACGCCGCAAAGATGAGAAGACAGCCAAAGATCACCACGGCGACAGCCGCTCCGGCACCGATGTTCGAAACCGCGAAGGCCTGCTCATAGACATTGACGGTCAGGGTGCGGGTCCCGGCCGAACCACCGGTCAGCAGGAAGATGTCGTCGAACTTGTTGAAAGTCCAAATGAAACGCAGAAGGAACAGGACGCTCAGGATTCCCAGCAACTGCGGGATCGACAGCCACCAGAACTGCTGGAACGGTGAGGCCCCGTCCATGTCGGCCGCCTCGTACATGTCCCCGTCGATGGACTGGAGCCGGGCCAGAATGAAGAGAAAGCAAAGCGGGAAATAGCTCCACATCGCGAACACGGTGACCATCATCAGCGCGTAGGGCCGCTGGCCAAAGAAGTTCACCGGCTCGTCAAGGAGCCCCATCTGCACGAACAGCGCGTTGGCCGAGCCCGAGAACGGATCAAACAGAATGATCCAGGCAAATGCGACGGCAATGATCGGCGCGACATACGGGAACAGGTAAAGGCCACGGAGGATACCTTGCCCGCGGAAGGATTTGTTGAGCAGCATCGCGGAAAACAGCCCGAGGATGATGGCTCCGATGGTGCCGAACAACGTGTAGAAGATGGTTGCCCAAAGCACGGTCCAGAATTCGCTGCCATCAAACACCCGGGCGAAGTTTTCAAAGGTAAATTCGAAATTGGTCAGGATGTTGTCAGCGCTTCCGGTGATCCGAGCTTCGGTGTCGTCTTCTATGGCGTCTTCGGCGGCATCCAGATCACCGTCAACCGAGATCGGGATCTCCAGCGTCAGACGGGCGCCGGTGTCCAGGGTTCCCAGCGCACAGGTCAATGCCGGGCCGCTCAATTCACACTGCTCGGGAAGTGGTCCGGGTGTCACTCCGGCAGGGAAAATGTCAGTCAGGACGACGGACTCGATCACCGTGTCCTGGGACCGGTTCGCCACGCGGTATCGAATACGCATTTCCGGATCGCCGGCAGCGCGCACATCTTCACGTACGACAGGCGCCACCGGTCGAAGATCCGCAAGCCCCACCGGTTTCACACTGATCCAGAAGATCGCGAGTAGCGGCAGGATCACGACCAGGGAGACCGCGAAAACGGTGGGGAACAGCAAACCCCAGGCGAGGCGCGCTTCGCGTTTGCCCAGAGGACCTGTCCCGGTCGGAGGTGTGGCGTTGCTCATTGCGATACCTTTCGGTTGGACAGATTTCACCTGTCCCCTGCCGGGAGCCCCCGCAGGGGTTCCCGTTCAAGGAGAGAAAGGGCGCCCCGGAACAGTGCCGGGGCGCGAAAGCCGGGTCGATTACTCGATCGCGCCCAGTTCTGCGTTCATCGCGGCAACCGCAGCAGCGGCATCGATATCGCCGTCGATGTATTGCCGGACGATGCGGTTGATGGCCTGGGAGTTGATCATCTTGGACGCCAACGCCAGTTGCCCCTCCGCAACGCCCCAGCGCTGGGCCACATCCAGACCTCCCACGATTTCCTCGATCATCGAGGCATCGTAGAGTTCTCCGAGCGGAGCCTTGCGGTCCACGCCGACAGGCAGGGTTGCCCAGGCCTCGGTGAAGGCTGTCGGATTCTCGGCGTTGCCACGGCGCACCGGGAACTTGCCTTCCGGCGCGATTGACAGTGTCTGCGTGTAACCCTGATCCATGGAGAACTGGACGAACTCCTGCGCGACATCGGTGTCCGCGTCCGCGGTAATACCGAAGTAGCGCACGTCGCCCCATGCCGCACCATCGGGGTTCGACGGGCCGGAGAAGTTGGTCACGATCCCGGTCTTGGACGCCAGTTCAGGCGAAGTGGGATCATCGTTGATGGTCGGCGGCGCACTGTCGCGCAGACCCGCGAGTTCATCGAGGATGAACGGCGACCAGATGATCATGGCGGCGTTTCCGGAGAAATAGAGCGTGCGGGACTGGTCCCAGTAGAGCTCGCCCGGAGGAGAGGCCTCGGCGATCGCCTTGTAGAAGTCGAGAACCTCGGTGGTTGCCGCCTCATCAAGAGGCTGAAATCCGTCCGGGCCGACCGGGCTGACGCCGTTGGCAAGGAACACATGCTCCAGAACCTGCGACATGAAGTTCTCGTCGACCTTCGTCGCCGCCACGAACCCGTACATCTCGGGCGGATTGTGCAACGCCTCGATGGCCGCGAGTACGTTGGCGTAGGAGGTTGGCGGCTCAAGGCCCGCATCCGCAAAGAGGTCCGCGCGGTAGACCAGCATCTGGGTCCAGCCGTCCACGGGAACCGAGGCATAGCCTTCCTCGACCGCCGCCATTGCAAGCGGGCCCTCGGCAAAGGTGTCCGTGCCAAGTGCTTCAACGACCTCGGTCGCAGCTTCCGCGTCCAGAATGCCGGCTTCATACCACGGCAACGCGAACTGAAGCGTGTGGTAGATCACGTCGGGAAGGTCGCCGGCGGCAAAGGCGGCGGTGGCCCGGGTGCCGAGGTCGCTCTCCGAAACGGGGATGACCTCAACAGAATTGCCGGTCATTTCCTCGAATGCGGCTGCCATCTCCTGCTGCTTGGCCAATCGATCAGGCTGTTCTTCGGTTGTCCAAAACCGAATGTCCTGGGCTGCGACGGATACGGCGGAAAGCGCCAGCGCCGTCGCGGCAGTGCCGAGGTGACGAAGTGTCATATGTTTCATTTTTTCTTCTCTCCCAGTGGTTTGTTGGTGGTCTTGATTGCTAACGTGGCGGTCCGTCCGACAAGCCCGGTCGCAGTTCGGCCGGGATGCATTCGCGGAGCAACTCGGGGGCGTCGCCGCGGATCCGACGGATTAGAAGGTCGCTCAGGCGGGCGCCGGCGTCCTTGAAGTCGACCTCGAACGTGGTCAGCGGCGGATCCGCGACCGCGCCCTCACTGAGGCCGTCATAGGAAATGACAGAGAGATCGCGCCCAATGGTAAGCCCTGCCTCGCGGGCATAGGCGTAGGCCCCCATCGCTGCAGCCTCGACAGCAAAGACCAGCGCGGTCGGGGCCGGATCGGCGCGCCGGAAATCCCGCGTCGCCTTGAGCCCGTCCGCTGCGGTGACGGCGTCTTCGACAAGGCCGACCGGCTCCAGCCCGCGTTCCGCCATGGCAGCCTCGAAACCCTGCCGGCGCAGCGTGCTGTAGAAATAGCGGCGTCCGCCGTTCACGAACCCGATGCGACGATGCCCCATGTCGGCGAGCCGATGCACGGCGCGGGCCATGGCCTCTTCGCCCAGAATATCAAACCACGCGCAGTCCCGATCGTCCTTTGTTCTGCCGAACATCACGAACGGGACATCAAGGTCCCTCAGAAGAATGACCCGCGCGTCCTCGACTTCCGTGCGCGGCAGGATGAACCCGTCGGCCTTCCGGTCGACGATCAGGCCGCGCATCACCGCCAGTGTATCGGCCTCGCTGCGTGAACTGGCCACCGTGAGGCTCCAGCTCTGCTGACTGGCTCCCTCGCTGATCCCGGCCAGGAACTCCGCGAGGAACGGTCGATGGGCGTCGTGGTCGGCGAGTTGGATGACCAGCCCCAGAGACCGGGTGCGCCCGGTCTTGATCGCCTGCGCGTGCGACAGGGGCCGGTAACCCATGCGTTCGGCCATGGCGCGAACCCGGGATCGGGTGGAGGGCGAGATATCGGGGTAGTCATTGAGCGCACGCGACACCGTGCTCTTGGTCAATCCCAAGGCATCGGACATGTCGGAAATCGTGATTCGCTTTGATGGCCCACCGGCCCCAGAGCGGCGCATGTTCGCACGCATTCTGCATCCTCCCTGACACAAGCGTTGTGTCCGAAACCGGTTTCGGCAAGCATTTTTTTCGGTCGCCGGTTTCTGCGAGGAAATTGGTCAGATCAGATGGGAATTGCTGAGCCGCACCTCAAGCGCGGCTCTCAGGGCGGAAATCTCTGCGTTCGCTGACAAATTTTCGGCGCGCCTGACCGCAATTGCGTCGACGACGATTCCCAATCCCGTATCTGCGGTTGTTCGCGCTATCCCGCCGAGGAACTGGGTCACATAGTCGATTTCCTCGTCTCCGAAGTCGGACAGAATCGCCGCGGCGTGGGCCAGGTCGTCCTTCAGCGCGAGTTCGTCGGGTTCGATGACATCGCCATCGATGGATCGGGGACCGCGCGGCTGACGCTCCCACGGCAAATGGCTGAGTATCGTGGATTGAAATTCGCCTAGGGTCGTAACCGGCTTTTCGAGAAAGCCGTCGGCACCTGCGCCAAGTGCCTGTCGGGCACCGTCCGGGTCCCCGCTGGTCCCGAGAATGACCTCCGGGCGGACGGCCTGCGCGGCGATGTCCGAAATAAGGTCCGCGCCATGGCCGTCCGGCAGGCCCAGATCGACAATCAGGACATCGGGACGATAGGTCCTCATATGGCGACGGGCGTGGTGCAGGGTATCGGCCCGCCTGATCCGAGCGCCGGATTTCTGACACATCAATCGAAGCGCCTCGCAGGCAAAGCGACTGTCTTCAACAGCAAGGACGGTCAGGCCCAATAGCGGCCGTTCCGCCGTTGGCGACCGGGTTATCATGAGGTCTTCGAGCGAATCCATGGCTGATCTCCAAACGGCTTCGATCCGCCGCCTTGTCCTCAGCAAACACCAGGGTTGGTTAAGCGCGGGTTAAGGACAATGGATCAGCGAGACATTTGCGCGCGGGGCCTTGAGAGCGGGACCAAAGCCGGGGCATAACCTCGCCCGAAATCCCAACGCCAAGGAAAGACCCGATGATCGGTCGCTTGAACCATGTCGCAATCGCGGTGCCGGACCTCGAGGCTGCTTCCGCGCAATATGCGGGAGTCCTCGGAGCCAACGTGGGCAAGCCGCAGGATGAGCCCGACCACGGTGTTACGGTTGTCTTTATCGAGCTTCCGAATACCAAGGTCGAACTGCTCTATCCGCTTGGTGACAGCTCTCCGATCGCCGGTTTTCTGGAGAAGAACCCGGCCGGCGGCATCCACCACATCTGCTACGAGGTGGACGACATCCGCGCCGCATCTGAGAAGCTGCAAGCCGAAGGTGCCCGCGTTCTGGGCGGCGGTGAGCCCAAGATAGGCGCCCACGGAAAGCCGGTCCTGTTTCTGCATCCCAAGGACTTCAACGGGTGCCTCATCGAACTCGAGGAGGTCTGAACCTTGGGTGTCACATCGGGAATCGTCCTGTTCGCGGTAATCTGGTTCATGGTCTTCTTCGTCGTTCTTCCCCTGCGCCTGACGACGCAGGGCGACGTCGGGGAGGTTGTCCCGGGGACGCCCGAAAGTGCCCCCACGGACCCTCAGATCAAGCGAAAGGCCAGAATCACGACGCTCTGGGCTGTCGCGATCTGGGCGGTCATCGCCGGGGTGCTGATTTCGGGCACCATCACGGTGCGTGACATCGATTGGTTCAACAGAATGGCCCCGCTCGAGCACGCAGGGTAGGTCGGACCGGCCTGACCCGCTAGTTGATCCGCGCCAGCAAACCTCCGGGATCGCGACGGATTTCACCATCCAACTCAAGCTCGACAAGGACAGGTGACGCGTCATTCGCGGAGACGGACAAGTCGCGCAATAATTGATCTTCCGTAACCGGAACAGGCCCCAATCGGTCGAGGATCTGGGAATGCAGCGAGGCCGCGTCGGCAAGGCTGCGCGACGGTGGTGCGGGCAGGTCGGCAATTTCCGGCACGGGGTCGTGTTGCACATGGGGGACAGGGGCGGAGAGGGCCTCGATGATGTCGTCCGCATCCCGAACAAGCGTCGCGCCATCACGGATCAGCATGTTGCAGCCCGCCGCTCGTCCGTCGAGCGGAGACCCGGGCACGGCCAGAACCTCCCGCCCCTGATCGAGCGCGGTTCGGGCGGTGATCAGGCTTCCGGATCTTGACGCGGCTTCGACGACGACGACGGCCTGTGAAAGTCCGGAAATGATCCGGTTGCGGGCCGGGAAGTGCCGCGCCTGTGGCTGCAAGCCCATGGCCTGTTCGGACAGACGCAGCCCCGTCTGACCGATGCGGTCGAAGATTTCCGCGTTTTCGGCTGGATAGCAAACGTCGACTCCTCCGCCGAGGACGGCGATCGTCCCGAAATCCATCGCGGCGCGATGGGCCGCACCATCCACGCCACGGGCGAGGCCAGATACCACCACAAATCCTGCTTCACCCAGTCCGAGCGCAAGCCTTCGGGCCATGCGGGTTCCCACAGATGATGCATTGCGCGCCCCGACAAGCGCGATCCGGGGTCGCTCCGGCAATTCGGCATCGCCGATTGCCCAGAGAAGAGGAGGTGCATCGGGCAAGTCGCACAACACAACGGGATAGGGCGCCTCGCCCTGAACAAGGAGCCGCGCGCCCGCGCGCCGCGCCGCGGTGAATTCCGCTTCCACAACGCCTTCGGGGCAAATCCGATAGCCCGACACTCCGGCAGCCTCCGCGACATCGGGCAGTGCCTCCAGCGCGCGTTCGGCCGAGCCATGTTCTGCGATCAGTCGATTGAAGGTGGAAATTCCGACACGTCGGGAGCGTAGCAGACGAAGTCTGTTGAACCGGTCGTCTTCCGTGGTGGGTGGGAGTGGGGGGTGAGTGGAAGAAAAATGGTCCCCGGCCATCCGAACCTCGCCTGCTACACAATTCACAATCTTCGAGAAGAGTTAATGAATGGTGAATGATGTCGGATTGCGAACCTGTTGGCGGCGATGAATGTCCGGCCTACCGGTCTCTCGGTCAGCAAGCTACCGAAAACGCACCGAAATATTGAAAGAGCGAATTGTCGATATTGGTCCCCCCAACTTCGACCGACTGCGAATATCCGGGACAAATTCCGAATGGGTTTGACGAGTCGACCGAGAATCCCGCTATTTATGGGGGGAATAAGCGCGTGGTGGTCTTAACTCATGACAGACAGACGCGGACCATGTTCCGGAACGGCCAAATACACCTCAGCCGCACCTGCGAACGCGTCGGGCGCGTTCACGCGGCGGCGCCGCCCACCGTCAGGCCTCCGATCAACAACGACGGCTGTCCGACACCTACAGGCACCCATTGGCCCGCTTTCCCGCAATTGCCCATGCCGGGATCGAGGCTGAAGTCGTTGCCGATCCCGCGAATATGTTTGAGAGCCGTCGCGCCGTCTCCGATGAGCGTCGCGCCTTTCACTGGAGCGCCGACCTTGCCGTCCTTGACCCGATACGCTTCGGTGCAACTGAAGACGAACTTTCCATTGGTGATATCCACCTGCCCACCGCCAAAGCCCACGGCATAGATCCCGTCGCTCAGGTCGGCCACAAGGCTTTCGGGAGATGCGTCACCACCGAGCATGTAGGTATTGGTCATCCGTGGCATGGGAATATGGGCAAAGCTCTCGCGTCGTCCATTGCCGGTGGCCGCCACGCCCATCAGTCGCGCGTTCTGGCGATCCTGCATGTACCCCACGAGCACACCGTCATCGATCAGGACATTCTTGCCAGACGGTGTTCCTTCGTCGTCAACGGTCAGCGATCCGCGCCGATCGGGAATCGTCCCGTCGTCAAGAACGGTCACGCCCGCTGCGGCCACTTGTTTCCCCATAAGACCGGCAAATGCCGATGAGCCCTTGCGGTTGAAGTCGCCTTCCAGTCCGTGCCCGACGGCCTCATGCAGCAGAATGCCCGGCCAGCCGGGTCCCAGAACGACGTCCATCACCCCTGCTGGCGCGGGTTCGGCATCGAGGTTCACCAACGCGACGCGCAACGCCTCCCGGACGACCGGCTGCCAGTGTCCGGGGTCCATGAGGCCGGACAGGCTCATCCGGCCCCCGCCGCCCATGCCGCCGGATTCGCGACGACCATTCTCCTCGACGATGACGGAGGCGTTCAGCCGCGCCATGGGGCGGACATCGGTCACGAGGCCGCCTTCGGGGCGCAGGATCGCGACCTCCTGATGAGAGGCCGCAATCGTGACCGAGACCTGAACAACCCGCTCGTCCAACCCGCGTGCGAAGGCGTCGATCTCGGCCAGAAGGTCGATTTTCGCAGGAAACTCAGCCGCCTCCATCGGATTTTCGTCGGAATAGAGCACTCGGTTCGTGCCCGGTGGCGGGGGGGCCATTATTCCGCCGCCATCCCCAACGGCCAGACGGGCGGTGGCCACGGCGCGTTTGAGCGCATGTTCGTCAATCGTCGTGGAATGGGCATAGCCAGCGGTTTCCCCGCGAACGGCCCGAAGACCAAAGCCTTCGGTTGCGTCGTAGCTGGCGGTTTTCACGCGCCTGTCATCAAAACTCAGGACTTCGGACCGGCGCCTCTCCAGGAAGAGTTCTCCGTCATCGGCCCCTGCCGTTGCCTCCCGCAAGAGCGATAACGCCCTGTCCTTGTCGAGCGCGGTGTCAAAGGGGCGAAACGGAGCAGCGGTCACGGGCGCGCGGTCCTTCTTTGGCATGATTAAAAAGTCGGGTCAGTTTGACGCAAGACAGGTGCTTGAGTGCTGAGGCAGGATATGGGACACGAACCGCCAAATACAACGGGAATCCGGCGGCGCCGGAACCTCATCATGGGTCGAACAGGGAACACGATGCGCATCAAAGCTTTTTTGACAACCGTTGCAGCAGCGATCGTCGGCGGGCAATCCGCCATCGCCCAGTCAATGGACGGTGTGGAACAGGAACTGCAGATTGTCGGCGCACCGGTTGCCGGAGGCATCGGTTTTCAGCCTGCGGCAACCGTCCTGGCCCGGGACGTGCAATGGCTCGATGGGATGCTTCTGGTGATCATCACCGCCATCTCACTCTTCGTTATGGGGCTCCTGGCCTACGTGATCCTGCGCTACAACGAACGGGCGAACCCGACGCCGGCGCGCTTTACGCATAACTCACCGCTCGAGGTCGCCTGGACCGTCATTCCGATCGTCATCCTGGTGTTCATAGGTGCCTTCTCGCTGCCCGTGCTGTTCAAGCAGCAGACCATTCCCGAAGCGGACGTGAACATCAAGGTTACGGGCTACCAGTGGTACTGGGGCTACGAATACACCGACGATGAAGTCTATTTCGAGAGCTTCATGATCGGGCAGGGCGCGAACCTAAACGACGAAACCATCGCCGAATTGGCCGATGCCGGCTACCCGCCCGAAGCTTTTGCGCTGGCCACGGATACATCGGTCGTCGTGCCGGTGGGCGCCACGGTGGTGATGACGGTGACCGGAGCGGACGTGATCCACTCCTGGGCGATGCCGGCCTTCGGGGTCAAGCAGGATGCGGTGCCGGGCCGCCTCGCACAACTCTGGTTCGCGGCAGAACGGGAGGGTATCTACTTCGGTCAGTGTTCCGAGCTTTGTGGAAAGGACCATGCCTTCATGCCGATCACCGTGAAGGTCGTCAGCCAGGAAGAATACGATCGCTGGCTTGCCTGGGCCAAGGAAGAGCACCCGGTCTGAGGCTGACGCGGCGAAGTGAAACATGAGGGCGGGCCATAAGTGGCCCGTTTGACCCGTAAAGGACCTGACCGGACGGACATGAGCGATCTGAGTGCCCAGAGCCAGGATGTGACGAACAGCCCCCTCGAAGGCGAGGCTGCGTTCGGCGACTACATCGCGCTTCTGAAGCCGCGGGTTATGTCGCTGGTGGTGTTCACGGCACTTGTGGGATTGGTTGTTGCGCCGGTGAACCCGCATCCTTTCGTCGCCTTCGTCTCCATCCTGTGCATCGCGATCGGGGCCGGAGCTTCCGGGGCGCTCAACATGTGGTGGGACGCTGATATCGACGCCGTCATGAGGCGCACGCGGAAACGGCCCATTCCAGCCGGCAAGGTCACCCCGCAAGAGGCGCTGAGTATGGGCCTGGCCCTGTCGGGTTTCTCGGTGGTGTTTCTGGGCCTCGCCGCGGGCTGGTTCGCCGCGGGCATCCTTGCTTTCACAATCTTCTTCTACGCCGTTGTATACTCGATGTGGCTGAAGCGCTCGACGCCCCAGAACATCGTCATCGGTGGCGCGGCCGGGGCCTTTCCCCCTCTTTTGGGGTGGGTCAGCGCGACAGGATCGATAAGCAGCGAGGCCTGGCTGATGTTCGGCCTGATCTTCATGTGGACGCCCCCGCATTTCTGGGCATTGGCGCTGTTCGTGAAGACCGATTACGGCGACGCCAAGATCCCGATGCTGACCGAGACCCATGGCCGCAAGTCGACCCGCGCCCATATTCTTGGGTACACTCTTGTCCTTGTCCCGGTAGCCCTGGCGATCGGCTTCACCTCGATCGGCGGGCCGTTGTACCTTGCAACGTCCCTTGTGCTGAACGGTCTGTTCCTAAAAGGATCATGGGACATCTGGCGTCGCACGGATGCGGACAGCGATGCCGACAACCATGCCGTCGAAAAGCGCGTCTTCAAGCTGTCGCTTTGGTACCTTTTCCTGCACTTTGGCGCCCTCCTGATCGAAGCATCCCC
The DNA here is from genome assembly GCA_964391555.1 of uncultured Rhodobacterales bacterium. GTDB lineage: Bacteria > Pseudomonadota > Alphaproteobacteria > Rhodobacterales > Rhodobacteraceae > JAMWZF01. The sequence goes on along the minus strand of CAYMMT010000076.1, from coordinate 1,196 downwards.
TCTGATGGAAGCCTTGTCATGACATTGAAGGTGGAACACGAACTGCATGCGCGCCGCCGTGGCCGGAACACCGGGATGCTGGTGGTCCTGATTGGCGTTGTGGGGGTCGTCTTTGGCCTGACCGTGGTGAAGGTCATGAATCTGGACAACATCGCCCAGTTCGAGCGGTTCGACCACGTCGTGAGGCCCCAGATCGAACCCGACGTGATGGAGGCCATGCGCCCCGCCGCAGCGGACGACGCGGGCGAGGAAGGGGTGACCGAATGAACCCGTTCAGCCGCATTCCGGCCGGCCCCGCGCGGACGGCCGCGCAGACCACGGCGGTGGTTCTGTTCATGGGGAGTTTGGCATGGGCGTCTGTGCCATTCTACGATTGGTTCTGTCGCGTCACCGGCTTCGGCGGAGCGACCAACGTTGCGAGTTCGGCCGAGCACGAGATCCTCGACCAGACAATCACGATCCGGTTCGATGCGAGCCTCGAACGCGACATGCCGTGGACATTCAAACCGGTGGAGCGCGAGATGGTTGTCCGCATCGGTGAAACGGCGCTCGCGTTCTACGAGGCCCATAACCCGACGGATCGGGTTGTTGCGGGGTCAGCCAGTTATAACGTGACGCCGTACGAAGCGGGTGGCTTCTTTGACAAGATCGACTGCTTCTGTTTCGAAGAGCAAGTGCTTCAGCCCGGTGAAACCGTTCAGATGCCGGTCAGCTTTTTCGTGCATCCCGACATCGTGGATGACCGCGAGGGGCAATACGTGCACACGATTACGCTGGGCTACACGTTTTACGAGATCGACCTGCCCGATAATACCGAACAAGCCGCACTAGCGGCAGAGACCACAGAGTAAGAGAAGGCCTTGAGGGACAATCACCATGGCTCATGAAAAAGACCACGATTATCACATCCTGAACCCCTCTATCTGGCCGCTCATTGGCGCCGTGGCGGCCTTCTTCATGCTGTTTGGCGCGGTGCTCTGGATGAAGGACAGCGGGCCCTGGATGTTCTTCGCCGGATTCGCCGCCGTGCTCTACACGATGTACGGCTGGTGGTCGGAGACGGTGGCAGAGAACCACGCCGGCGACCACACGCCGGTCGTCCGCATCGGCCTGCGCTACGGCTTCATCCTCTTCATCATGTCCGAGGTGATGTTCTTCTCGGCGTGGTTCTGGAGCTTCTTCAAACATGCCATGTA
>CAYMMT010000075.1:0-13277 GCA_964391555.1 uncultured Rhodobacterales bacterium | reverse complement strand
AACAAAGCCGTCCCGGGTGATGATCGCGCGCGAATAATAGCTTGTGATCGCAACGCCGAGGCCCTCGATTGCAATCCCGTTGATCGTGACCCCCTGCCGCTCTGCGGCGGCCCGCACCTGTCGCACGTCGCGACCGGCGTTGGCTGTGCCGTCGCCCGAGACATCGATGACCCGTCGACCACACGCGGGCGCCGCGTTGAAATAGCTGAGTGAAAAAGCCAAAGCCTCGCCCGGGGCGGTGTCTGACAATCTGAAGGCCCGCGGCATGATACGGGCCCGAACCGATAGGTCCACCGCGTCTTCCCGGGTGCGGATCTGGGTCCAGGGGATCGAAACCGCCTGCTTGTCCGCGCCGGACCACTGGATCACGCTGAGCGCGACCTGGCCCTGAACCAGCGCTTCCACCACTTCGGGATCGATCAGGGCATCGGCCATCCCGTCGGTCTGCAACCGGTATTCGCCCACATCGATGGAATTGGACACGTCCACCATCAGGATCAGCGCGGTATCGCAGGCCATGGCAGGGCTGGCGAGCCCAAGAAAGAGCGCAAGAGCACGGTGGAACATGCTGCAATCATTCGAAGATCGGCTGTCCGATGCAAGCCTAATGGGGTGTTTTGCCGGGAAAGTGCAGGCTTCTGTTGCCAGGTGCCTGCGAACCCCGCCTTACGCGGCTAGGCGCAAGGGCTTAATTTCGGCGACTCGAACTGCTTAAGCAGCCAGAGCCATTGCCGGAGCTTTGTTGTCATTTGCAACTAGCTTATGTGCGCCGATAACGGTGGCTTCCAGCCGAGCAAAAGCAAACCCCTTTAGACGTCCGTCGATCCTATTTCGGCCCCATGATCCCCAAACGAAGGATTTTGGTGGAGCCGCCGGGTACCGCCCCCGGGTCCGATCCGCTTATTACGAGCGCGTTTATGTCCATAGTCCCGAAGGACAATTTGAAACCTAGGGCCTGCGCGTCGTGAATTCAATCGTGATGTGACTAAAGGTTGAGGCCAAGGGCGACGGCCGCCACACCCGCCTCGACGACGAAGAAACCCCATTTCTTCGGGGTCTGACTGTCCAGGATGAGTGAGGTCAACCGCCCGACAGCCGCGCCACCCCAGGCGAAGCCAACCATGGCGTAACCCGTTGGTGAGCCAAGAATAATCGCCCCGATGCCAAGCCCGACAAAGAGCGCCCCGGCAGAGGCCCGGATCTCGGAATGACCCATGAGGGACGGCCCGGGTTCCAGGTCCAGAACCGCCATGGTGTAGCGGGGCGCCAGCCACCCGAAGAGGCCGAGCACAATTGAAATCAACGCGAGGACCGGGTTGATGATGTCCATGGTTCGGCCCTCTTTCAATCGCTTTGACAATTCTACGGGCATTCCCGCCCTGTCGGATCACAGTTGCCGCGCATCGCGCTTGCCTTTGTCGGATCGCGGAGTTCCCCGGTTGGCCGGGTCACAAGCGGCTCAGGGCCTTTCCGATTGCCTCGCGGCCATGACGTCGGCTGCAAGTGCCTTGGTGTAGATCTCCAGTTCGGTCAGGAGGTCTTCGACCTTGTCCGCATCCCTTGCCTCGGCCGCGTCCGCGATGGCCGTGTGCAGCGATACGATCGTTTCGCGCGACCGGGCGGTGAACGTGATCATGTTCATCAAGGGCTGCATGCCTTCCACCGCACCCGCCAATTGCCACGACAGCACCGGGTTGCCTGCCGCATCGACCAAGGCCCGATGAAACGCCACATCGGAGGCGCAAAAGGCCTCGTCGGTCAGTCCCGGCTGGCTTTGTCGGTGCGCCTCCGCCCGCATCGTGGCGAGGTGATCCGGTGTCCGGCGCACGGCGGACATCGGAGCACAGGCGCGCTCCATGGCAAACCGGGCTTCGCAGGCCACGTCGAAACTCACGGAATTCATCGACAAGAGCAGCGTCGAAGTGGTGATCTGCTGGGGATATGCATCCTCAAACCGGAGGTGTTTGACAAAGGCGCCGCCAAAGGCCCCGCGCTGGGTCCGGATCAGGGATTGCGCCGCCAGCCGTTTCAAAGCCTCGCGGACCGTTGGCCGGGACACGTTGAACTCTTCGGCCAGTTCGGCCTCCGATGGCAGGCGATCGTCGACAACAAGGTCGCCCGAGACAATCGCATCGCGGATCGCCTTGGCGATCTGGGCCGACAGGTCGGCCGTGCTTTTGGGGTCGATTTTCATTTGTCAGACATTTAAAAGTCTGACATTCAGATTTTCAAGTTAGAACTGGGAGAGTCCAACTTGTCGCCCATCATGCGCTCCACCGCCTGGCTTGGCTTCTTCGCGGCGATACTCGCCGCCTGGGTTTGGCTCTACCTGATGGCCACAGGAATGGGGCTTGACGTGTTTGGGCGTGCAAACGACATGGCCGAGGGCATGGCCCGGATGAACCCGCGCATGGCCGCAGCCATGCCCATGGCCCAATTTGCGCCACTCTTCCTGATGTGGGCGGCGATGATGACGGCGATGATGCTCCCGACGCTGGTGCCCACGCTTCAGACCTACGAGCAACTCATGGTCAGTGCGGACGGAACCCGTGCCGGGTGGGTCGGCGTGGTCCTGGGCTACTTTGCGGTTTGGGTCGGCTTTGCGGCACTGATTGCGGGCGCGCAGTTGGCGCTGCTGTTCGGCGGGATCATCGACATGTTGGGTCGGCCTGCGATCGCGGGCTTCGGCGCGGCCCTGCTGATCGTCGTGGGCCTGTTCCAGTTCACGCGCACCAAAGAGGTTTGCCACGGCGTTTGCCACTCGCCCATGGGCTATTTCCTCGGGCACTGGCAAACCGGGTTTGGTGGCGGCGCCCGCATGGGGCTTGGCCTCGGGGTCTATTGCGTCGGCTGCTGCTGGGGCTACATGGCGCTGGGTTTTGTCGGCGGCATGATGAACCTGCTTTGGATGGGCCTTGCGACATTCATCATGGTGCTCGAGAAACTGCCCCAGATCGGCCACTATGTGCACAGGCCCATTGGATTTGCACTCATCGCGGCCGGGATCGCCGCATTCTTGCTTTAAGGGAGACTGGACATGCCGCCGAGAAAACGACCCGACGCGGATCGCCTGCCGATCTCGCAACGCATAGACAGCCGGATCGAGAATCCGCGCCGACGCCGGATGAATCCCACCGAATGGGAGATCAAAGGCGAGCTGTTCATGAACTGCTCTTGCGAAGTGGTTTGTCCTTGCGGCATCTCGCTGGGCAAGCATCCGCCAACCTATGGTTACTGCCAGACATGGTTCGCCCTGCAGATCGAAGAGGGTCACTTCGAGGGCGAGAGCCTGGGCGGGCTGAATGTCGCGCTCTTGATCGATATCCCGGGTCGGATGGCTGAGGGTAACTGGAAGGTAGCGGCCTATGTTGATGAGGCCGCCAGCGGCAAGGCCTACAACGGAATCCTGCAAATACTCTCTGGGGCCGCGGGCGGTAACACCGGTGTATTCAACTTCCTCGTCTCCGAGATCCTCGGGGCCGAACGCGAGAAGGTGATCATCGAGAAAGATGGTCGACGCCGCCGCATTATCGTTGGTCGCAAGATTCAGGGTGAGATCGAGATGATCCCCGGCAAAGACCCGGATGTACCGGTCTCAATGCAGAACACTCAGTATTGGATGGGTCCTGTCATCTACCCGGCGATCGGGCTGAAATCCAAGGTGCGGGACTATGGCCGCGTCTGGGACTTCGAAGGCAAGTCGGGGGATATCATCCCGGTCCATTGGGGAGGCCCCGGGCGGATATGATAACTCCGGAATGGTGCCAGATGATGGCCCGCTACAACGCGTGGCAGAACCATTCTCTGTACCAGGCCGCAGGCGGTCTTTCCGATGCCGAGCGGGAGGAGGATCGGGGCGCGTTCTGGGGCAGTATCCGCAAGACCCTCGCGCATCTGGTCTGGGGCGATCTGATCTGGATCGCGCGGTTTGACGGCGGACCGGGCCCCGATGTCAGCGGCACGGAGGCTTTCGAGACATTCGACTGGACGTTCCTGTGGGCCGAGCGGCCAAGGCTCGATGCGCGGATCGCGAGTTGGGCCTGGTCGGTCGTGCCGGCGGACATGGAGGGTGATCTGACCTGGCATTCCGGGTTTCTGGGCAAGGACCTGTCGAGACCCCGGGCGCTGTGCATCACCCAGCTTTTCAACCACCAGACACACCACCGGGGCCAAGTCCACGCGATGTTGACCGCGGCTGGTGCAAAGCCCGACGATACCGACTTGCAGCTCTTGCCCGAGGACGTTCCAGAATGGCGCTGATCTCTCCCTCCCGTCGCCTGCGTCGGACGCCGTTTTCCGATGGTGTCGAGGCCGCGGGGGCCAAGGCCTACACGGTCTATAACCACATGCTCCTGCCGACGGTGTTCCGCTCGGTGGAAGAGGATTACCGGCACCTGAAATCGGCCGTGCAGGTCTGGGACGTTTCGGTCGAACGACAGGTGGAACTTCGCGGGCCGGATGCCGGGCGGCTGATGCAGATGCTCACACCCCGGGACTTGCGTGGCATGTTGCCGGGCCAGTGCTTTTACGTCCCCATCGTCGATGAGACCGGCGGCATGCTCAATGACCCTGTTGCGCTGAAACTGTCGGATAACCGCTGGTGGATCTCCATCGCCGACAGTGATTTGCTGATGTGGGTCAAGGGGTTGGCCTATGGATTCCGACTTGATGTGCTGGTCGATGAGCCCGATGTGTCACCGCTTGCAATCCAGGGGCCATTGGCCGACGACCTCGCGGCCGCGGTCTTTGGCGACGGCGTGCGTGACCTGCGGTTCTTCCGCTACGGCTATTTCGATTTCCGGGGCACCCAGATGCTCGTGGCCCGGTCCGGATATTCGAAGCAGGGCGGGTTCGAGGTCTACGTCGAAGGCAGCCAACACGGCATGCCGCTCTGGAACGCCTTGATGGAGGCGGGCAAATCCATGGACGTCCATGCCGGTTGCCCCAATCTCATCGAACGGATCGAGGGGGGACTACTGAGCTACGGCAACGACATGACCCGCGAAAACACGCCCCACGAATGCGGCCTTGGCCGGTTCTGCAGCACGCAGACGGCGATTGGCTGCGTGGGCCGGGATGCGCTGCTCCGCGTCGCTGTCGAAGGCCCGGTCAAGCAGATCCGCGCGATCCGGATCGAGGGCGACCTGCCGCCCTGTGACCGGGTCTGGCCCCTCATGGACGGCGAGATGCAGGTCGGTCAGGTCACCTCGGTCGCCTGGTCCCCCGATTTCGAGACCAACGTCGCCATAGGCATGGTGCGCATGACCCATTGGGGCAAGGCACAGGACCTTGATGTCGTCACGCAGACAGGTGTGTTTCCGGCGGTCGTGCAGGAAGTGTTCTGGATCTGAAGGAGCGGGCATGCCCCTGACAATCGCCATAGCCATCGCCGCCGTGATCTTCGTGATCTGGGCCCGGCGTCAGCGCATGGCCGGTGGCCCCCCGCGCGCGGCCAAGCCACAGTGCGATTGGCACCGGATCGATCCGGAGAGCGCGCGAACGCTGCAGGAATATCGCTGCGCCACCTGCGGCGAAACCGGATTTGGCCGCGCCGAACGGCCTCCGGCGACTTGTAAACGTAGCTTGAGGTCTGGCGGATAAGAGCCTGACAAGAAGGAGATATCACATGTTCAACGCATTGGTCGTGGAAAAGGACGAAGACAGCGGAAAGACGTCCGCCGCCGTTCAGCAGATCACCGAGGATCAACTGCCCGAAGGCAATGTGACCGTCGCGGTCGAGTATTCGACGGTGAACTACAAGGACGGTCTGTGCATTGGCCCCGGCGGCGGGCTGGTTCGCAACTATCCGCATGTGCCGGGGATCGATTTTGCCGGAACCGTCGAAGCCTCCGATGATGACCGCTATAGCCCGGGAGACAAGGTCGTCCTGACAGGGTGGCGTGTGGGGGAGGTCCATTGGGGCGGATATGCGCAGAAGGCGCGCGTGAAAGCCGATTGGCTCGTGCCGCTGCCCGAGGGCTTGTCGACCCGCGACGCCATGGCCGTGGGCACGGCCGGGTTCACCGCAATGCTGGCTGTCATGGCGTTGGAATCGCACGGGATCAAGGACGGACCGGTTCTGGTCACCGGTGCGGCCGGTGGTGTCGGTTCGGTCGCCACGGCGATCCTTGCCGCGCTTGGCCACGAGGTTGCCGGCGTCACGGGGCGGCCGGAGACGGCGGACTACCTGACCGGGCTCGGCGCGACGCGGATCGTTGCGCGGGACGAGATCAATGAAACCGTCAAGCGGCCGCTGGAAGCCGAGACCTGGGGCGGATGCGTCGACGCGGTTGGCGGCGCGATGCTGGCGAGGGTCCTTGGACAGATGCAATATGGCGCCTCCGTCGCGGCGGTGGGGCTGGCCGGCGGGGCCGGATTGCCGGCAACCGTGATCCCGTTTCTGCTGCGCGGTGTGAATCTCTTGGGGATCGACAGCGTGATGCAGCCCTTCGAGGCGCGGCTTGCGGCCTGGAAGCGGATCGCAACGGACCTTCCGATGGAGAAGTTGCAGGCGATGGTGATGCCCGCGACGTTGTCGGACCTGCCGGCCCTCGGGGCGGATATTCTCAAGGGACAGGTCCGGGGCCGCGTTGTCGTGGACGTGAACGGCTGATCCGGACGAGACCGGATTTGACCTCTGACAGGGGTTTCCGGGCGGCGGACGTCGCGGTGGGGTTGATCTTGGTCACCCGGAACTAGGTCCGGGGGCATGGCTAAAACCTCTCCCGCGATCCTGTGGTTCCGCCGCGACCTGCGGCTTGCCGATCACCCCGCCCTCGATGCGCTGGCCCGATCCGGACGGCCCATCATTCCCGTCTTCATTCTCGATCCCCTGGCCGCAGGCTACGGGGCGGCACCGCGGTTTCGCCTCGGGCTGTCTTTGCAGTCCCTCTCGGCGGATCTGGAGGCGGCCGGCAGCCGGCTGATCCTGCGGCGCGGTACGGCGCTGGAAGTGCTGAAGGCTCTGGTAGCCGAAACCGGAGCCACGACCGTGGCCTGGACCCGGCTTTATGAAGCCGAGAGCGTGGCGCGCGACACCAAGGTGAAATCGGCTCTCAAGGAGAGAGGGATAGAGGCACGGTCGTATCCCGGTCATGTCCTCTTTGAGCCCCCGTCTGTCGAGACCGGGCAGGGCGGGCCCTACCGGGTCTATACCCCGTTCTGGAAGGCGGTCCGGAACCGGGACGTGGCCCTGCCTTTGCCCGCGCCCGGACGCCTGCCGGCCCCGGACGTCTGGCCAACCGGTGAACCGCTTGAGCATTGGCGAATGGATGCGGACATGCGCCGTGGGGCCGATGTCGTCCGCCCGTATCTGCGCGTAGGCGAGGCAGCGGCGCGGGACCGGCTGGGCCGGTTCATCTCCGAGAAAGTTGATGCCTATGCGGAGGGGCGAAATCTCCTGGACCACGATGCCTGTTCCGGCCTGTCGGAAAACCTCGCGTGGGGCGAGATCTCTCCGGCGGCGCTATGGCATGCCGGGCGGCGCGCCATCGAGGACGACAAGACCGGGGCAGAGACCTTTCTCAAGGAAGTGGTCTGGCGTGACTTTGCCTACCATCTTGCGTTTCACACACCGCGCCTCACCTCCGGCAACTGGCGCGAATCCTGGGACAGGTTCCCTTGGTCCGAAAACGGTGACAGCGCGGAGGCCATTGCCTGGAAACGGGGGCGGACCGGGATCGAGGCCGTCGACGCGGCGATGCGAGAGATGTATGTCACCGGACGGATGCACAACCGCGGCCGGATGCTGGTCGCGTCCTATCTCACCAAACACCTGTTGACCCATTGGAAAATCGGGCTCGACTGGTTTGCCGATTGTCTTGTGGACTGGGACCCGGCCTCGAACGCCATGGGCTGGCAGTGGTCTGCGGGCTCCGGCCCCGACGCGACGCCTTACTTCCGCGTCTTCAACCCGGAGACCCAGGCCGAGAAATTCGACAAGGCCGGGCGCTACCGGCGGGCCTGGATCGCGGAGGGGCAGGCGCGACCGCCACAGACGGCGCTCGGCTACTTCGATGCAACCCCGCAAAGCTGGGGGTTGTCTCCGTCGATGACGTATCCCGCTCCGATTGTGAGCGCGGCAAACGGACGGGCGCGCGCTCTGGCCGCATACGCGGCGCGGGACTTCTGAGGCAGGTAATTGCCCCAGCGTCACCGGCGAAAAACTAATCCGTGACAAGCGCTTGCGGCGTATTATTATCTCGAATAAGGCGGCGGGAGTGCCGCCGGGGGAGTGAAAATATGATCCTGACCAGCACGCGCGGCCAGTATGATCTGCCGCGGTACTTCACCACAGCGTTTCGGGTGCTTTCCGGATTGGGTCAGGGGCGGCTCGACATCGTGCTGCCGGATGGCCGACGATTTCGGGCCGAAGGCTCGAGGCCGGGGCATGTCGCTGAGCTTCATATCCACGACGACGATGTCTTCGCGCGTCTCGTGCGCGAGGGCGATCTGGGGTTTTGTGACGCCTATCTGGAGGGCGGCTGGTCGACACCCGATCTGCAGGCGCTGATGGACCTTTTCCACGAAGGCAACGATGCGGTTTACGACGGCTATCCGGGGCAGGTGCTGGTGCGACTGTACGAACGTCTGCGTCATTGGCTCCGCCGCAACACCAAGGCGCAGGCAAAGAAGAACATCGCCGCGCATTACGACTTGGGCAACGATTTCTACGGGCTTTGGCTCGATGATACGATGACCTATTCCTCGGCCCTGTTCGAGACCGGGCAGGAGAGCCTCGAGGCGGCGCAAACGGCGAAATACGCCTCCATGGTGGACCAGATGGGGGCCCAGCCCGGAGACCACGTGCTCGAGATCGGCTGTGGTTGGGGCGGGTTCGCGGAATACGCCGCCAAGGAGCGTGGCCTGAAGGTCACGGGGCTCACCATCAGTCAGGAACAGTTCAACTTTGCCGTGGATCGTATTGAAAAAGCAGGACTTTCTGATCGGGTGAAGTTCAAGTTGCAGGATTACCGCGATGAGCGGGGGGCCTATGACGGGATTGCCTCGATCGAGATGTTCGAGGCCGTGGGCGAGAAATACTGGCCGGTCTATTTCGACACCGTGCGCGAGCGCCTGAAGCCCGGCCGCAACGCCACGCTGCAAATCATCACCGTGGCGGACCGGCGGTGGGAGGTTTACCGTAAGAGCGTTGATTTTATTCAGAAATATATCTTTCCCGGAGGGATGCTCCCGGCGCCATCGGTACTCCGCTCGGAAATTGATCGGGCCGGTCTGTCGATTGCGGGTTCCATCGAATTCGCGGAGAGCTACTCCCAAACTTTGCGCCGCTGGCACGACACGTTCAACGATCGCTGGGATGAGGTTGCCCGGATGGGCTTTGACGACAGGTTCCGGCGCATGTGGAACTTTTACCTCACGTCTTGCGCGGCGGCTTTTCATGGCCGAGTATGCGACGTGACGCAGATCACGGTGACACGGCCCGCCTGAGCGCCCTACCAAGGGGCCGGTGGGGCAGAACGGCCGGCCCGGGCTGCGACCCTTGGCGAGGGAGCAGTGACATGCCGACTTTTGCACGAATGACCGGTGCCATCCTTCTGGCCGGACTGGCGTGGTACGTGTCCGAATTGATCAAACCCCTTTTTCCGTTCGAACGGGACGTGGGCCGGTTTTCCGAAGTCAATGCCGCCTTCGGTTTGCTTGTCGGTTGGAAGTTCCTTGGCGCGCGGGCCACGGGGACCATCCACGGAGCGATTGGCAATGGTTTGACGGCCGGTGTCGCGGTTCTGGTGGTTGCGCTATTCTTCCAATCCGTCGGCGAGATGATCCGCAACAGCTTTGAAAAGCGCTACGACAGTGCGCCCGAAGCCGTTGTGGCGGTCTTCGAGTTGATGATCGAATACGGCACCATGCTCTCGACAGTCGAGGTCTGGGGGACGCTTCTGATTGGCGGGGTCGTGGCCGGGTTCATCACAGAGGCGGTCAGCCGGCGCATGGACTGATGCCCGATCTGTTTCTCTATGGAACGCTGCGGCACCTGCCGTTGCTGGAATTGGTGCTGGGCCACGACACGCCAGATTTGGTTCCGGCGCATCTGCCGGGGCACCGCGTTGTCTGGGCCGCCGGGCAGAGCTTTCCCCTGATCCTCGGGGACGGGAGCGGGGCCGACGGGCTGCTGCTGCGCGACGCAACCGCCAACGACCTGGCGCGGCTTGATTTCTACGAAGGCGGGTTCGGCTACGGGACCCGATCGGTCGAAGTAGAGACCGGGACGGGAACCGCTATTGCAGAGGTCTACTGGCCGGACGCGGGACTTTGGCAAGCCGGTGAGCCGTGGGACCTCGCCGATTGGGCGGATCGCCTGGGCCGCCTCACAGTCGAGGCTGCGGCGGAAGTGATGTCCTACATGGGGCGCCGCGACGCGACATGGGTTGCCCGCAACTTCGCCTTCATCCGGGCGCGCGCGTGGTCGCGGTTGTTGGCGGCGGACCGGGTCGCGCCGCATGATCTCCGAAGTGACCCGGGGGCGGCGGACCCCGAAATCCAAACGAAGGACGGCGGTTATGACGGCTTTTTCCGGTTGCAGCCGCTGGTCGCGCGGCACACGCGGTTCGACGGATCCCGCAGTCACCCTGTGGAACGCGAGGCATTTGTCGGCTTCGATGCGGCGCTTGTCCTGCCGTATGATCCGGTTCGCGACCTCGTCCTGTTGATCGAGCAGTTTCGCTATGGCCCGTCCATGCGTGGTGATCCATGTGCGCTTGTTCTCGAGCCGATTGCCGGGATGGTCGATGCCGGCGAAGACCCTGCAGAGACCGCGCGACGCGAGGCTGAGGAGGAGGCCGGACTGGAGATTTCGGACATCAGGCCGATGACGGCGGTGTATGCCTCTCCGGGCTACTCGACCGACCATTTCCATTGCTTTCTGGGGCTCTGCGATCTGGACTTCGAGACCGGACGAATCGGCGGACACGCGGATGAGGATGAGGACATTCGGTCCCATGTGATCGGCTTTGATGTCGCCATGGCGCTGGTTGAAAGCGGTGAGGTGAATGTTGCGCCCCTGGCGATGATGCTGCTCTGGCTGGACCGGGAGCGCCGGGCGCTGCGGTCTGGCTGAACGCTGGTGTCATGGACCGAAGACCGCTCCAGCAAACGGTAGCGGATTGGCGGATGATCGGAGGTTTTCGCCCAAGATTGGCCAACGGTGATCCAAAGGCCCCGGATCGACCGCAAATCCCACCCCCGGCGACGCCCTGCTTGCGCCCCCGCATATCGCGCCATAGACCTGTAGGTCAGACCCAAGGGATCGAACTTCATGACCATCCGTGCCGACCTCGCCGATGCCATTGGCAATACCCCCCTGATCAGGCTGCGCCGCGCCTCCGAAGAGACGGGCTGCACGATCCTCGGCAAGGCCGAATTCCTGAACCCCGGTCAGTCCGTCAAGGACCGCGCCGCGCTCTATATCATCCGGGATGCCGTGGCCCGGGGCCAGCTTCGCCCCGGCGGCACGATCGTCGAGGGAACCGCTGGCAACACCGGCATCGGGCTGGCGCTGGTCGGCGCCTCGCTGGGGTTCAAGACCGTCATCGTGATCCCCGAAACCCAGTCCGAGGAAAAAAAGGACATGCTGCGTCTTGCCGGGGCGGAACTCGTTCAGGTCCCGGCGGTGCCCTACAAGAACCCGAACAATTACGTGAAATACTCCGGCCGCCTTGCGGCGCAGCTGGCCAAGACCGAACCCAATGGCGCGATCTGGGCGAACCAGTTCGACAACGTGGCGAACCGGCAGGCCCATGTGGAAACCACGGGCCCCGAGATCTGGGAACAGACGGACGGCAAGGTCGACGGCTTCATCTGTGCCGTTGGTTCCGGCGGAACGCTCGCGGGCGTGGCAGAGGCCCTGCAACCGAAAGGGGTGAAAATTGGTCTCGCCGATCCGGAAGGCGCCGGGATGTACAAGATCTATACCGGTGATGAGAACCCCGGAAACTCGATCACCGAAGGGATCGGGCAGGGCCGCGTGACCGCGAATCTGGAGGGCTTTACCCCCGACTTCGTCCGTCGCGTGCCGGATGCCGAGGCGCTTCCGGTCGTTTTCGACCTGCTCAGGGACGAGGGACTCTGCATGGGCGGCTCCACCGGGGTCAACATCGTCGGCGCGATGGCGCTGGCGAGGGAACTCGGGCCGGGCCACACCGTCGTCACGATCCTTTGTGACTTCGGGACCCGCTACCAGTCAAAACTCTACAATCCCGAATTCCTGGCCGCGAAGGGGCTTCCGGTTCCCGAATGGCTGGACAGCGCGCCGCGGTCGATTCCAGGCGTGTTTGAGGAACTATGATCCGGTCTTTCCTTGCGGCGCTGCTCATCGGCCTTTGGGCGACTGTCTGCGTTGGGCAGGTCAGCGGCCCCGCCGGGGAAGTTGCTGCCGCGGACGCGGGGACGGCAGTTGACCCGGAATGGCTGTCGCTTTCCGGCAGAGCGGTGGCAGCGGTTGAGGCCGCACGCGCATCAACACCTATTCTCGAGGACCTGCGTGCCGAACTGGTTTCCTGGCGAGAGATTTTTCAGGCCGAACAATCCGCCAACTCGCGCCGGGTCGAAACGGTCAAAGCGCAACTTGCCGCTTTGGGCGACGCGCCAACGGGGGAGGCGACGGAGGCGGCGGATCTGGCCGAGCTACGTGCCAGTCTCACCGAAACGCTCGCAAGCCTGACCGCACCCGCGGCGCGCGCCGGGGCCGCCTATGCCCTGGCCGACGGGCTGGTCGCGGAGGTCGACGCGATTATCCGCGACAGGCAGGCGGCACAGTTTCTCGAACGGAGCGCGACGCCGCTCAATCCGGCCACGTGGACGATTGCCTGGGACAATTGGACCGCGGGACTGCGGGCGACCCGGGGGGAACTGGAAACGGCACTTTCGTCGCCGGGCCAACGGCAACAGGTCGTCGGGAACCTCCCTGTTGCGCTGGTCCTGACCGCGGTTGCAGTGGTTCTGCTCCTTCGCGGCCGGCGCTGGATGCGCTGGCTCGAAGCGCGGGTCCGCACCGTCACTCAGCGGGGCCAGGGCGTCTGGACGTTCCTTTTGTCACTGGGCCAGATCGTTCTGCCATTCGCGGGGATCGCGATTCTTGCGATTGCATTCCTCAGTACCGGGATCGAGGGCAGGCGCATCACCGCTCTGGTCACCGCGCTGCCGGTCTACGGATTGAATCCGATCATTGCGCATTGGCTTGGCGGGCATCTTCTGACGCCAGGGCCGGACGCCGGAACAGGTGTCTTCGGACTGACGACCGAAAGCCGCGGTCGGCT
>CAYMMT010000074.1:6827-13527 GCA_964391555.1 uncultured Rhodobacterales bacterium | reverse complement strand
CGGGGGGCCAGCCCCCCGGACCCCCCGGGATATTTGCAAGCCGAAGAAAGGGGGGCGGTATCGGCAAGGGGTGCGGACCTGCCGCCCCCGACCAGACCCGACCGGATCCGGCCCTAGCGCCGGCCTTCCCTGAGCCAGGCGCCGATGACCAGCGCCGCCGACAGCAGCAGGAAGGCCCAGGCCGGCAGGATCGGGGACACGGTCACGTCGGCGGTTCGGTAGGCCTCTCGCGGGGTGATGCCGATCCAGCCGCGCCCGGCCGCCGGTCGTCCGGGCCGCACGGACCGGATGTCGACCGCGCCATCGGATATCGCCGTCACGGAGCCGCGCGTCGCCTCCACCATGGGCCGCAGCGCGTCGGACCCGGCGATCGTCTGTTCGAATTCTCTCGGAGCCGCCGGGCCCAGGGCGATCACCGCCTCCTCGTCCCCGTCGGAGAGACGGTAGAGGCCAACCTCCGGCCCCTCCCACGTCGCTTCGAACCTGCCGGGGGTCACCTGTTCCAGCGGCACCAGCGTTTCGGTCCCGTCGGGGTGGGTCACCGTGACTTCGCCCACCTCATCCGACAGGGTCCGGCGGATGATCCGCATGGTCTGGCCGGAGGGTTCCACCCACAGGCTCTCTTCCTCGAGTTCGGGTTCTTTCATCATCCAGTGGGCGAGCCGGCGCAGAAGCTCCAGCTGCGGCCCGCCGCCTTCGTATCCCCGGTTCCAGAGCCACACCTGATCGGAAGCCAGGAGCGCCACGCGCCCCTCGCCCACACGGTCCAGCACCAGAAGCGGGCTGTCATCGATCCCGGACATGACCACCGCCGCCTCGGCCCGGGTCGGCGTCACTTCGATCTGGCGGAACCAGCGGCCCCATCCCGGTGTGCCGTCCTCGGCCGGGGGCGTGGGGGCCAGCAGGGGCAGCCCTTCGGTCACCGGGTGCCGTTCGCCCAGATCTGTCAGGCGCGGCACGAAGGCCCGTTCGTACACCCGCGCGGTGGGCGCGGCGGGCAGGGCATCGCCCAGCGGCGAGCGGTAGAGGCTGTCGGCCCCGGCATAATCCGGTCCGGCGGCGATCAGCACCGCGCCGCCGGCCTCGATATAGGACCGGATGTTGTCGAGGTAGAGCCCCGGCAGAATCCCGCGCCGCTTGTAGCGGTCGAAGATGATCAGGTCGAATTCATCGATCTTTTCGAGGAACAGTTCCCGCGTCGGGAAGGCGATCAGCGACAATTCGTCCACCGGCACCCCGTCCTGTTTCTCGGGCGGGCGCAGGATCGTGAAATGCACGAGGTCGACGCTGGCGTCGGATTTCAGCAGGTTGCGCCATGTCCGTTCCCCGGCATGGGGCTCTCCCGACACGAGCAGCACGCGCAACCGGTCCCGCACGCCGTTGATCTGGATGACGGCGGCGTTGTTGCGATCGGTCAGCTCGCCTTCGGCCTCCGGGATCGCGAATTGCAGCACGTTCATGCCGCCGTGGGGCAGGGTGACGGGCAGGTCGAGGTCCTCGCCGATGGGCAGCGTGAAGGACATCGGCGGACCGCCATCGATGGAAATCTGCAGCGGCACCTGACCGTTGCCCTCGGGCGCGGCGCCCTGGTCCTCGATCCGCAGGGTCAGAAGCACCGGTTCGCCGAGGATCGCGAACGCGGGCGCGTTGCGGACGATCAGGCGCCGGTCCCAGTCGCCGGGCTCGCCCGTCTGCAGCACATGGACCGGCGCCGGGACCGCGCGCGGGGCGGCGTCGAGGTCATGCACCTGACCATCGGTGAGCAGCACCACGCCGGCGATGCGGTCCAGCGGCTCTTCGGCCATGGCCTCGCTCAGCGCGGTCATGAGCCGGGTGCCGCCGTCGCCCTCGGCATCGCCCACGCGGACGACGCGAAGGTCGGTGTTCTGCCGGTCCGCGACTTCGGCCTGCAGATTGGCCAGCGCGGCCTCCGTCTGGTCGGGCCGGGTCGCGATCCGCTGGCTGGCACTTTCGTCGACGACGGCGATCACGATGTCGCTCAGGTCGGCGCGGTCCTCCCGCTGCAGGGAGGGGTTTGCGATCGCGGCGATCAGCGCCATGCCCGCCAGCGCCCGGAGCCACCAGCCCGCCAGCCCGCGCCAGATGGCCAGCCCCACGACGAGCACCGACAGCGCCACCGCCGCCCAGAGAAGCGGCATCGGCAGAAGCGGGTCGAGGATCATTTCACCGGTCATCTATTGCCCCAACCGATCGAGAAGGGCCGGCACATGCACCTGGTCCGATTTGTAGTTCCCGGTCAGCACATGCATCACGAGGTTCACGCCGAAGCGGTAGGCCAGTTCCCGCTGGCGCTCGCCCGCCATGCCGCGGCCCACCGGGACCATCCACTGGCCGCTTTCGTCGATGGCCCAGGCGGAGGCCCAGTCGTTGCCGCCGATCACGACCGGTGTCACGCCGTCGTTGAGGTTGCGGAAGGGCATGCCTTCGAGCTGCACCGCATCGGGCGGCGCGGCTTCGACCCAGACGTCGCGGCTGGGATACCGCCCCGGGAAGTCCTGCAGGAGGTAGAAGGACCGGGTGAGCACGTGGTCCGGGGGCAAGGGCTCCAGCGCCGGAATGTCGAGCGGCCGGGCGAGGGCCTGCAGCATGCGGCCCTCGGGGCTGGACGAGCCGAAGGCGGCGATATTCGCGTCGCGGGTGTCAAAGACGATCATGCCGCCCGTGCGCAGGTAGCGGTTGAGCTTGGCATAGGCGTCGGCGCTGGGCAGCGGCTGATCCGGCGTCACCGGCCAGTAGAGGATTGGAAAGAAGGCCAGTTCGTCACGCTCCAGGTCGATGCCGATGGGGGCCGCCGGCTCGATCGCCGTGCGCCGGAAGAGCACGTCCGACAGGCCGTGCAGCCCGCGCGAGGCCATCTGGTCCACCTGAGCGTTGCCGGTCAGGACATGGGCGAGCACGACCTCGGCGGTCGCCCGGACGGCAAAGTCATCGGTCATGCCGGCGTCCTGCGCGCGGAGGCCCGAGGGCGCGGCGGCCAGCACCAGGGCAACGGCGACAAGAGCCGCCGTGACCCCGGATCTCGGCCCGCGCAGGCGGCCCGACAGCGCCAGAGAGGCCACCGCGTCCACGGCCAGAAGCAGGAGGGCGAGGCCCAGAAGCCAGCCTTTCAGCCCGGTTTCGCGGGTGACCTGAAGGCCCTCGACGGGGATCCTGTCGGGCCAGTCCGTCGCCGCCAGCGTCGCGTCGGCGCCAAGGACGTTGACGGCGATCTGCCGGTTTTCGCCGGTATAGAGCCCCGGCAGCACCTGCGCATTCGGAGCGTCGGAGACCAGATCCTCGCCCGGCACGCCCGGCAAGGTTCCGGCGGGTTCGACCGCGCCGAAAGCGGTCAGCACCGACTGGGGCGACCAGATCGTGCCTTCCATCGCCTCGATGGGCGGCAGTTCGGTGCGCGACGACACCGCAAGACGTTCCAGCATCTGCACGAAAAGGCCCGAGAGCGGCACCGAGGACCATTCGGCATTGGCGGTCACGTGGAACAGCACCACCTGTCCGTCGCCGACGGGTTTGCGGGTCACGAAAGGCGTGCCGTCCGACAGTTGCGCGATGACCCGGTCGGCCAGCGTCGGGTCGGGCTGGGCCATGACCTGCGCCGTGACGGTGACGTCGCCGGGCACCGGCAGGCCGAAGAATGGCGAGCTTTCCGCGAAGGGGGCCAGCGCCTTCGGTTCGCCCCAGCTCATGGCGCCGCCGACGCTGCGGCCCCCGGCGCGCAACCGCACCGGCAGGAGCGGGTCCTCTTCGGTGCGCGACACGTCCGACCCGGCAAGGCGCGGACCGGCAAAGCGGACAAGGAGGCCACCGCTTTCGACCCAGTCGAGCGTGTCGAGCGCCTCCGTGGCGGTCAGCTGGGCCACGTCGGCAAGGATGATGACGTCCGGATTGGCCGGGATCGCGTCCGCCAGCGTGCCCGAAATCAGGTCGGCGTTCGGCTCCAGCGCCTCGCGCAGGTAATGCAGGGGCGAGAGCAGCTCCAGCCCCTCCCGGTTCGCATCGCCCCCGATCAGGGCAATTTCCCGACGGCGCAGGGCATCGTCGGCCAGGGTCACGGCCCCGGCAGAGCGAATGCCGGAAATCTCGAACCGTGTCAGGCGGTTGCGCAATTCCGGGGGCAGGGCGAGGCTCAGCGTGGCTTCGGTGTCACCGGCCCCGAAGGCAATCCCGCCGGCGGCGAGTTGCCGTTCGACCCCGGCGGGATCGGGGCCGATGGCGGCGATGGAGAGCTCTGCCGGCCCGGTGGCGGCCGCGCGCAGGCCGGTGATCTGGATCGCACCGTCCTGAAACCGGGGCGGACGCAGGCCGAGGATCGGGCGCGGGCTTTCGAAAACACGCACGTCGCCGCGATCTTCCAGCAGGGCCAGCATGTCGGCGCGGCTGTCCCGGTCGAGACCATCGGAGAGCCAGAACGTGTCGAACCGCGCCTCCACCGTCTGCAGCCAGTCCGTCAGCGCGCTGTCCCCGGGGGCGAAGGCGGCCGGGCGGAGGCCCGGCAGGCGGGTCGCGGCGGCCTCGGCCGACAGGAACACCGGCCCCCCGGCGGGGAGGTCCGTCAGCGTGGCAATGGCCACGGTCCGGCCCGCGCGCCCCGCTTCGTTCACCAGCGCGGACACGCGGTCCATGCGCCGTTCCCAGTCCCGGGCGTCGGCCCAGGTGCCGTCGGCGAGGATCAGCAGCGGGCCGGTGCCCGGCGTGTCGTCGTCGGGGTTCAGCACCGGACCCGCGAAACCGATGATGACCGCCGCGACCGCGAGGAGCCGGAGGAGCAGAAGCCACCACGGCGTCCGGTCGGTCTGGTTCTCGTCGTCGGTGAGGCCGAGCAGAAGCGCGACGCCGGGAAACCGGCGCCGGATCGGCGCGGGGGGCACGGCGCGCAGCAGGATCCAGAGGATCGGCAGGATCAGCAGACCGAGCAACAGCCATGGGGCGGCGAATCCTATGGGACCGATGGCAAACATCAGTGACGCCGCTCCAGTGCCTGATAGGCCCACAGCAACACCATCGCCGCACTTTCGGCGGTGTGGTGCGTGGCGAACTGCCACCCGGCCTCGCGCGCCAGTGCGCCGAGCCGGTCCTTGCGGCTGGCGAGACGGTCGAGGTAACGCTCTTTCAGGTCGCCGGCCTTGAGGGTCTCGTGCACCAGACCGCCGCCCATGCTTTCGAAAATCGTGCGACCGTCATAGGGGAACGCCTCTTCCGCCGGGTCGAGGACCTGCAGGATCACGCCCCTCACGTCGCGGTCGGCGGCGCGTGCGATGGCCTCTTCCACCGGCGCGAGGTCGCCGAGAAAGTCGGAGACGAACACCGCGCGGCCGTGGGAGGCCATGCCGGTGTCCCGGGGCGCGCCGTAATCGACGGGGTCGAGACCCGACAGAAGCCCGGCCATGCGGCTGAGGTGGCCACGGGCGGATCCGACGGGCAGGTCCGGCGCTGTCATGCCGACCCGTTCGCCCGCGCGGATCAGCAGCGAGGCCAGCGCCACGGCGATCACGGCGGCCCGGTGATGTTTGGTCACACCGCCTTTTTCGGAGGCGAACCCCATGGACGCGGCGCGATCGACCCAGAAGATCACCGTCTGCGCCACCTGCCATTCCTTCTGGCGCACGAACTGGCTGTCGGACATGGCGGAGCGCCGCCAGTCGATGTCGCGCACCTCGTCATGGGCCTCCGCCGGGCGGAATTGCCAGAACGTGTCGCCCAGACCGGCGCGTCGCCGCCCGTGCTCCCCCAGGATGACCGTGGACGCGAGGTGTTCGGCCTCGGCCAACAGCGGCGGGAAGGGCGCGGCGAGGTCGTGGGCGGCGCGGCGCAGCTCCGCTCCGGTCAGGGGGGACGGGGTCGTCACGCAGCGGCCTCGATCCGGGTGGCGCGGGCGGTGACCTCTTCGATCACGCGGGCCAGGCTTTCGCCCCGGGCGCGCGCCGCGAAGGACAGCGCCATGCGGTGCGACAGGACCGGCCCGGCCATGCGGCGCACGTCCTCTGCATTGGGCGCCAGTCGACCGTCGATCAGCGCCTCGGCCCGCACCGTGAGCATCAGGGCCTGCGCGGCCCGCGGTCCGGGGCCCCAGGCGACGGAGTTCCGGACCGTATCGGGGGCAAGCGGGTCCTCCGGCCGGCAGGCGCGCACGAGGTCGAGGATCATCTCGACGATCGCCTCCCCGACCGGCATGCGGCGCAAAAGCACCTGCGCCTCGATCAGCTCTTCGGCGGTAAACACCTGTTCGGATTGTGCGTCCTCGACGCCTGTCGTGGTGAGAAGGATATCGCGCTCGGTATCGCGGTCGGGGTAGGGGACGTCGATCTGGACCAGGAACCGGTCAAGCTGCGCCTCGGGCAGCGGGTAGGTGCCTTCCTGCTCGATCGGGTTCTGCGTCGCGAGCACGTGGAACGGTTGTCCGAGCGTGTGATGCGCCCCGGCGACCGTGACTTCCCGTTCCTGCATGGCCTGAAGCAGCGCGGATTGCGTCCGGGGCGAGGCGCGGTTGATCTCATCGGCCATCAGCAACTGGCAGAAGATCGGACCCTGCACGAAGCGGAACGCGCGGCTGCCGTCCGCCGAGGTTTCCAGCACTTCGGAGCCGAGGATGTCGGCGGGCATCAGGTCCGGGGTGAACTGGATCCGGTTGCCTTCGAGGCCCATGACGGTCGAGAGCGTGTCGACGAGGCGGGTCTTGCTCAGC
>CAYMMT010000074.1:0-6806 GCA_964391555.1 uncultured Rhodobacterales bacterium | reverse complement strand
GCAGCGCGTGGCCCCCCGACACCAGCGACACCAGCGTCAGGTCCACAACCCGGTCCTGACCGATGAAGCGCCGCGCGATGCTGTCGCGGGCCTGCCCGAGCCGCTGACCAAGGGCTTCGATCCGGCCCACCAATTCGGCGTCATCACTCATGGCATTCCTCCTGTCACGCGCTATCGTCGGGTCTCAGAAGATCAGATATCCCAATCGACCCCAATGGCAAAAACAATGCCCGGACAAAAGATCGTGACCCCGACCGCAGAAAGCCTCGCCAGCACCGCGCGTGCCGCAAAAACGCGCGGCTTGCCGCCGGTCGAGAGCTGGGACCCGCCGTTTTGCGGCGACCTCGATATCCGGATCGCGCGGGACGGGACGTGGTCTTACCTCGGGTCGCCCATTCAGCGGGCCGAGATGGTGCGGCTGTTTTCGACGATTCTCCGCAAGGACGGGGACGACTACTTTCTCGTGACCCCGGTCGAGAAGGTCGGGATCACGGTGGACGACGCGCCCTTCGTCGCGGTGGATTTCGACCGCACCGGCGACGGGCTGCGGTTCGAGACCAATGTCGGCGATACCGCGGTCGCGGGGCCGGACCATCCGATTCGGGTGGAGCGCGCCGGCGAGAGCGGGGAGCCGTCGCCCTATGTCCTGATCCGCCGCAATCTCTGGGCGCTGATCGACCGGAAGTCGTTCTACCGGCTGGTGGATCTGGGCGAGGTGGAGGGCGATTGGTTCGGGCTGCGGTCCGGCGGCGTGTTCTTTCCGATGATCCCGGCGGCGGAGCTGGACTGATCCCGCTCCGATTGGCGCGGTCGCCGACCCGAAACTGGGCCTTTGCCCCTTTCGCTCGCCTGTGATCTTGTGATGAATGCGAGCCACCCGTCAGGTGTCCGAGGAGCGCGTGCATGTCAGAGCCTTTTCCCTTTCTCCACCCCGCTGCGCCGGAGGTGCCGAAAGCGTTGCTGGCCCGCGCGCAGGCGTTGCCGACCCCGCGCGTGGCCCTGGTGAATGCGGGGGCCGAGAATCCGCTGCAGGGGATTCGCGACGCCGCCGAGGCCGGTCTGGCCGACCCCATCCTGATTGGCGATAGTGACAAGATCCGGCGCGCGGCGGCCGCGCTTGACTATGACATCTCGCAATTGCGGCTGATCCACGCGCCGCGGGAGACGGCGAGCCCCGTGGCGGCAGAGCTCGCCCGGACCGGGCAGGCGAACATGATCATGAAGGGGCAGGTCCATACCTCGACCTTTCTCAAGGGGCTGTTGCCCAGTGCTGCCGGGCTGCGCGACGCGGGGGCGCGTTGCGGGCACATTTTCCACATCACCGCGCCGGGCCACGACCGGGCGCTGCTGCTGACCGATGCCGCGCTGAACGTCGACCCCAGCATCGAGACCCGCCAGGCCTGCCTGACGCTGGCCGTCAATCTGGCGTTGCATCTAGGTGTGGAGCGCCCGCGCGCGGCGCTGCTGGGCGCGACGGAGGACCCGATCCCGTCGCTGCCGAACACCCTCGAATCGGTCGAGATCGCGGCATGGGCCAAGACGGCGCTGCCGATGGCGGATGTGTCCGGGCCGATGGCGCTCGACCTGATCTGGTCGGCGAAGGCCGCCGCCGTGAAGGCCTATGAAAGCCCCGTGTCCGGGGACGCGGACATTGTCGTGACGCCGAACATCACCGCCGGCAACGCGCTGTTCAAACTCATGGTGCTGGGCATGGGGTGCTGCGCGGGTGGCATTGTTCTGGGCGCGAAAGTGCCGATCCTGCTGACCTCCCGCAGTCAGGGCGCCGCGGCGCGGCTCGCCTCCGCGGCGCTGGGCGCGGTGGCCGCTTCGTGGACGGGGCCGGCGGCATGATCCTTGTCATCAATGCGGGGTCGTCGTCGATCAAGACAGAGTTGTTCGACGCGGACCTGGCGTCGCTGCTGTCGGCGGATGTGACCGGCATCGGTGGCCGGGGCCGGCTGCGGCTGGGCGATCGCATGGAAGAGGTGGAGACCTTGGACCATGCGGGCGCGCTCGATATCGTGATGACGGCGCTCGACAAGGCGGGATATCCGCTGCACCGGCTGACGGCGGCGGGGCACCGGGTGGTTCACGGCGGGTCCCGGCTGACGGCCCCCGCCCGGCTCACCGTCGAGGTCCAGGCCGAGATCGCGGCCTGCATTCCGCTTGCTCCGCTGCACAACCCGCACAATCTGGAGGCGGTCCGTGCGCTGGCGCGGAAAGCCCCGCACCTGGCGCAATTCGCGAGCTTCGATACCGGGTTCCACGCCACCAATGCCGAGGTCGCGACGGCCTACGCGCTGCCAGGGGACTGGCGGGACAGGGGCCTTCGGCGCTACGGATTTCACGGGTTGAGTTACGCCGGCATGGTCGAAGGGTTCGGCGCGGACCTGCCGGAGCGGCTGCTGGCCTTTCACCTCGGAAACGGCGCGTCGGTCTGCGCGATCCGGAACGGACAATCCGTGGCGACCTCCATGGGCTATTCACCGCTCGACGGGCTGACCATGGGCACGCGCACCGGGGCGATCGACGGGATGGCGGTGTTGCGGCTTGCCGAGGAAATCGGCATCGACGCCGCCAGCCGGGTTCTGAACCGCGAAAGCGGGCTCAAGGCGCTGGGCGGCACCAACGACATGGCGGTCCTGCTGGACAGGGACGATGCCGAGGCCCGCTTTGCCGTCGACCACTTCTGCCACTGGGCCGCCCGCCACGCCGGCAGCGCCATCGTCGCCATGGGCGGCGTCGACGCGGTGGCCTTTACCGGCGGCATCGGGGAGAATGCCGCGGCGATCCGCGACCGGATCATGGAGGCGCTGTCATTCTTCGGCGGTCTGCCGGTTCATGTCGTGCCCGCCGAGGAGGAGCGCCAGATTGCCCGGGATGCGCTCAGACTCCTTGCCGCCGGGGGATAATCGGTGCAGAAGGACCGATGTAAGCGCTTACACGCAGGGGGGACACCGGAAACAGGATGACGCAACCCAGCTTGAATCTGAGCCCCGAGGTGTCGGACGAAATCCGCAAGACCACCTGCTACATGTGCGCCTGCCGGTGCGGGATCAACGTGCACATGAAGGACGGGAAAGTCGCCTATATCGAAGGCAACCGCGACCATCCGGTGAACCGGGGCGTGCTCTGTGCCAAGGGTTCGGCGGGCATCATGCAGCACAATGCGCCGTCCCGGTTGCGGGCACCGATGAAGCGGGTGGGGCCGCGCGGGTCGGGCGACTTCGAAGAGATCGGCTGGGACGAGGCGCTGACCATCGCCACGGAGTGGCTGGCGCCGCTGCGCGAGACCGAGCCCGAGAAGCTCGCGTTCTTCACAGGGCGCGACCAGAGCCAGAGTTTCACGAGTTTCTGGGCCCAGAGTTTCGGCACGCCGAACTATGCCGCGCACGGCGGCTTCTGCTCGGTCAACATGGCCGCCGGTGGCATCTACACGATGGGCGGGGCGTTCTGGGAGTTCGGCTCTCCGGACTGGGAGCGCACCAAGATGTTCCTGATCTTCGGTGTCGCCGAGGACCACGACAGCAACCCGATCAAGATGGGCATCGGCGAGATCAAGGCGCGGGGCGCGAAGGTCATCGGCATCAATCCGATCCGCAGCGGCTACAACGCGGTCGCGGACGATTGGTTCGGCATCACGCCGGGGACCGATGGCCTGTTCGTGATGGCGCTGATCTATGAGTTGATGCGGGCGGGGCGGATCGACCTCGACTACCTCGCGCGGTTCACCAATGCCCCGGTCATCCTGAACGGCGATGCCAAGAGCCCGGAGCACGGGCTGGCGCTGCGCGACGACGAGGGCCGCCCGCAGGTCATCGACCGGCGCACCGGGGAGCTTGCGCCGTGGAACGGCGCGGGCGTCGAGCCGGACCTGAGGGGCCAGATCCGGCAGGCCGGGGTGTCCCACCGGTCGGTGTTCCACCACATGGCGGAGCATTTCGTGCAGCCCGATTACGCGCCGGAGGCCGTGGCCGGGGCCACCGGCATTTCCGCGGATCGCATCCGGTCACTGGCGGCGGACCTGGCCCGCGTCGCCTTTGACGAAGCGATCGAGATCGACGAGCCGTGGACGGATTTCCGGGGCCATCGCCACGACAAGATGGTGGGCCGACCGGTGTCGATGCACGGGATGCGGGGCATTTCCGCCCATTCCAACGGCTTCCAGACCGCCCGCGCGATCCACACGCTGCAAATCCTGCTGGGCGCGGTCGAGACACCGGGCGGCATGCGGTTCAAGCCGCCCTATCCGAAGCCCGTGTCGGCGCATCCGAAACCCCATGCCGGCCACCGGCCCGGCCAGCCTCTCGACGGGCCGCACCTCGGCTTTGTGCACGGGCCCGAGGACCTGCTGCTGGACGAGGCGGGCAATGCCAAGCGCATCGACAAGGCGTTTTCGTGGGACAACCCGATGTCGGCCCACGGGCTGATGCACATGGTCATCGCCAATGCCCATGCGGGCGATCCCTACAGGATCGACACGCTGATGCTCTACATGGCCAACATGGCGTGGAATTCGTCGATGAACACGGCCCAGACCATGGCCATGCTCACCGACACGGATGCCGACGGAAACTACGTGATCCCGAGGATCATCTATTCGGATGCCTATGCGTCGGAAATGGTGGCCTATGCGGACCTGATCCTGCCGGACACGACCTATCTGGAGCGGCACGACTGCATCTCGCTGCTCGACCGTCCGATCTGCGAACCCGATCTGGCCGCCGATGCGATCCGCTGGCCGGTGGTGGAGCCCGACCGCGAAGTGCGGGGCTTCCAGTCGGTGCTGTGCGATCTGGGCGCCCGGCTGGGGCTGCCCGCGTTCGTCGATGAGGACGGCAATCAGGCCTATGCCGACTACGCCGACTACATCACCAACCACCAGCGCCGGCCCGGTGTCGGCCCGCTGGCCGGGTGGCGGCTGAGCGAGACCGGCCTGACCGAAGGCCGGGGCACGCCCAATGGCGGGCAGATCGACAGCTACATCGCCAACGGCGGGTTCTGGACGGCAGAGGTGCCCGAGGCGGCGAAATTCTTCAAGCCGTGGAACGCGGCCTATCAGGACTGGGCGGTGCAGATGTCGTTCTACGACAGCCCGCAACCCTACATTTTCGAGCTGTGGTCCGAACCCATGCGCCGGTTCCAGCTTGCCGCCGAGGGCCATGGCCGGGTGCAGCCCCCCGATCACCTGCGCGACCGGGTCACGGAATTGTTCAGCCCGCTGCCCATCTGGTACCCGCCCTTTGGCGACAGCCTGACCGATACCGACGCCTTCCCGCTGCACGCGCTGACGCAGCGGCCCATGGCCATGTACCACTCCTGGGGTTCGCAGAACGCGTGGTTGCGGCAGATCCACGGGGTGAACCCGCTTTATGTCCCGACCGATGTCTGGGAGGGTCACGGGTTCGGGGACGGCGACTGGGCGCGGCTGTCGTCTCCGCACGGGGAAATCACCGTTCCGGTGGCGCATATGGCGGCGCTGAACCCGAAAACCGTCTGGACATGGAACGCGATCGGCAAACGCAAGGGCGCCTGGGCGCTGGATGCGGACGCGCCGGAGGCCACGAAGGGGTTCCTGCTGAACCACCTGATTTCGGAACTCTTGCCGGAGCAGGACGACGGTCTGCGCTATTCGAACTCCGATCCGATCACGGGTCAGGCGGCATGGTTCGACCTGCGGGTCCGGATCGAGAAGGTGGCCCGGCCCCCGGCCGAGGCGCTGCCGTCCTTCGGGGAACTCAAGAGCCCTGTCCCGCAGGCGCCCGCCGCCCTGCGATGGAAGGTCGGGTCATGACGCGCACTCTGATCCTGATCCTGGCGTTTCTGGCCGTCACGGTCGGGTCCTTCATCTGGTTCGTGGCCACGTGGGACCCGTCCGCGCGGGAGCCGGTCACCACCCTGCCCGCCACCGAGGGCGCGGCATGACCGCCGAGATGATCGACAGCGCGGACGGCACCCGTATTGCGGCCATGTCCATGGGAAATCCCGACGGGCCGCCGGTTCTGTTCATCCACGGCTGGGCGCAGCAATATGAGTGCTGGGGGCCGGTGATGGCCCGCATGGCGGCGGATTTTCACTGTGTCGCCATGGACTTGCGCGGGCATGGCGCCTCGGACAAGCCCGAAGCCACCGCGGCCTACACAAGCGTGGAGACATGGGCCGGGGACGTCGCCGCTGTCATCGCCCACTTCAAGCTGACCCGGCCCGTTCTGGTCGGATGGTCCTACGGGTCGCGGGTTGTCGCGGCGTATCTCGCCGATCAGGGGTCCGGGCACCTTGGCGGTGTCGTCTTGGCCGGCGGGATTGTCGCCATCGGCGCGGCGCGGGAGGACTGGATGGTGGGCTCCGCCAGCCCTGGACTGAACCGCGACCTCTATACCGAGGACGTGCCGCGGCGGCTTGCCGCGACGATCGCCTTTGTCTCTGCCTGCACCACCGATCCCCTGCCGCGCGACACCTTCGCGGCGCTGGTCGGCGCGAACATGCTCTGCCCCGCCCATGTGCGCCGGGCGCTTTTTGCGGCGGATCTCGATTTCCGCGATGTCTATGCCGCGATGGACTGCCCGGGGCTGGTGATCCACGGCACCAAGGATGTGGTGGTGTCGCCCGCGACGGGGCAATGCGCGGCGGAGCTGATGCCGAAGGGGCGGTATCTGCCCTACGAGGGCCTCGGCCACGCGCCGTTTCTCGAAGACCCCGATCGTTTCTCAACCGATCTCGCCGCATTCGTGGAGGAGGCCGCATGACCCAACTGCCCGCAACCACCGAGCGCAAGCTTGGCCTCGCGATCGCCCTTGGTACCTGCG
>CAYMMT010000073.1:0-13528 GCA_964391555.1 uncultured Rhodobacterales bacterium | reverse complement strand
CTGAGTTGGGTGCGCCCCAAAGGGACCGCTTGGCTCTTTCTCGCCGCGCTGGGCCTGCTGGGCACGGTCGCACATCTCATGATGACCTGGGCGTTGCGGTTTGCCCCCTCGGCCACGCTGGCACCGATGCAGTACCTCGAAATACCGGTGTCCACCGTGATCGGCTGGCTGATTTTCTCGGATTTGCCAAACGGTCTCGCCGCGCTGGGAATCTTCGTCACGATTGCCGCGGGCCTTGCCATCGTGTTCCGGGAGCGCGCGCTTAGCCAGGTCCCCGCATGAGAGCCGCCGCGGCCAGCTCCAGTTCCGACGACCGCAAGATGACAAGCAGTCCCGCGCCCGAGGTCCGGATCCGCACCTCCCCGCCGACCGCTTCGTTGGAGGTTCCGATCCGCGCGCCGGCAGCCAGGGCGACCGCGTCAAAAGTCCAGCGCAGCCCGGTCATGCCGACCGTCACGTCCCGCATGGGAAACAGCGATACCAATGAACCGGCCTCCATGTTCAGGACCAACTCGGGGGGGCAGTGAAACGCCAGAGTCTCGGGTCCAAGGACGATGCAGGGCCGGTTTGGATAGGCGATCAGCGCACTCATCGCGGCCAATTCGTGATCGAGCCGCCCTCCGGTGAAACCGACGGCGATCACGAGTGGCGCCGCGATGGAGCGCAATGCCTTGTCGAAATCGGTGCTGTCCTGCTCGTCGATCCGGTGCAGCCGGTCGGCCAAGGTCTCGGCTGCACCGGTCGACAGTGAATCGAGATCGCCGATGACCGCCTCGGGCCTATGCCCCGATGCCAAGGCGACATCTGCCCCGGCATCCGCCGCCACAAGCCGGGGCGCGAGGCTTAACGATGTGGAAAGCAGGTCCGTGCGACACCCGGCACCACCAACAAGCGTTATCGGGGATTTTGAGGAAACAATCATGTCGATCTGCCTCGATTTGCGACAATCCCGGAAACATGCCTCAAAGTTGCCCGGAAATAATACCGGAAAATGCCCCGGTCTGTTCCGGATTTCGCTTCAATCCATGGTAAACAGGCCCTTGGTGGGCATGGCAGAGAGCGAGAGCTGAAATGGCCGAGCAGAACAAGATTCTTACCGTCTCTTACGGGACGTTTTCCTGTACCCTCGAAGGGTTCGAGGATTCCTTTGGCACCATGAAGGCGATTGCGGAGTATTTCCGCGACCTCGCCGCGGATGACCGCTACTTCGGGGCCGAACCTCCGACACCGGACCCGGAGATGCTGTCACGGATAGCGGAGCGTGAAATTGAACGCCGGGTCGAGGCGCGGACCAGCGATCAGGGCATCGTGCTCCGTGCGGCGCAGGCGCTTACCGCCCCCGCTCCGGCCGCAACACCCGCCGCAACACCCGTAGAATCGATCGATCCGGTTGGCGAAGAGCCAGCAGCGTCCAGCTCCGGTGAGACGGCCGAAGCCACGACCGATGCCGTGGAAGTCGCGCCAGACACCGGCGTGGCCACGACCGACACCGGGGACACCCCGCAGCCCCAGGCTGTCGACGCTGCCCCAGATCAGGCTGGTGGCGATGACGATGCTCAGTCGGACGACGTAGCTGACGAGGACGTCGCCGATGCGGCGGACGGTACCTCTGTCGAGGCAACCGCCGACGGCGCCGCCGAGGCCGAAGAGGCCGCCGAAGACACACCCGATGCTGCTGTCGAGCCCTCTGCCGAGACCATGGCAGAGGCCGACGCCGAAACCGGGTCCGAGGTCACCGACGCTGCGGATGCGGCGGAAGACCTGCTCGCTGCCTCGGATCCGGAAGACGCCGCAGAGGAAGACGCCGCCGATCAGGCAACTGCCGAACCCGACCCCGATAGCGTTGCTGCAAAGCTTCAGCGGATTCGCGCGGTTGTGGGACAGGGCGGCGCCCTGGTGGCCGCCGACGAGGACGTCGAGGCTGCCATGGCAGAAGAGTCCGGAACGGAAACGGTGCTCGCGGATGCTGAGCCTGCCGATGCCCCGCTCGATCTGGGTGCTCTCGGCCGCTTGGTCGCAGAGGACGACCGTTCGGCAGACGCCGACGATGCCTCGGACGAGGACCGGGTTCCCGAGGTTGCGGCGGATGCGGCGGACCCGGTTCGGGCTCGTGTCGTGCGCTTGAGCCAGGACGCGGCTGCAACCGAAGACGACGAAACCGTCGACGGGACGGATGACGCGCCCGGGGTTTCTGGGGACAGCGGATATGGCGGACTGGCTGCTCTCGACGGCGCCGAGGAATATGATGACAGCATCGACGGGGAGGCGGTTGATCTGACCACCGACCTCGACGACGATTTGCTGGAAGAACTCGCCATGGTCGAAGCCGAGGCCGGCGAAATGGCTGACGAGGATGGGATATCCGAGGCCGTTCCGACGGAAGAGGAAGAAAGTTCGTCCGACGCCGAAGAGATTGCGGGCACGGTCAGGGCCGCCGAGACCAAGGTCGAGGAATGGAAGTCGATCACCGAGGCCGGCACGCAGGGCGACGACGAGCTGATCGACGACGATGAGCCCGAGAATGCCTTTGCCGATATCGCCGATGACGAGCCGGAGTCGGCAGAAGCTTCCGATCGTACGGGCCGTGACAGGCTCACCGAGGCCACGGATGCCGATACCGCCGTTGCGCGGCTGATGTCCGAAGCCGACGCCAAGATGAACGAGCCGGAAAACCGGGGTCGCCGCGAAGCCATTTCGCACCTCAAGGCAGCGGTTGCCGCCAAGGAGGCCGCCCGGCAGCTGGGTGAGGAAGATGATACCGCCGGCGGCGACGAAAATGCCTTTCGTGAGGATCTCGACGAAGTTGTCCGTCCGGGGCATCCCTCCCGCCCGACCCGGCCGGTCGGGGATCGCGGCCGGACCGAGCGTCCGCGCCCGGCGCCGCTCAAGCTCGTTGCCTCCCAGCGCATCGATGCACCTGCCGAAGAGGCACCCGCCAAGAGCGACAGCTCCCCCGTGCGGCCGCGCCGGGTTTCCCGCGAGGCACCGAACGTGCAGCAGGCAGAAGGTGCGTTTTCCAGCTGGGCGGAACAGCGGGGCGCGTTTTCCTTGACGGATCTGGTTGAGGCCGCCGCGGCCCATACGCTGTCCGTTGATGGGGTTGAGGCCTTCTCGCGCCCGCAGGTCATGCGCAAGGTTCGGGCCGCACGCACCGCAGAGCAAGCCAACCGCGAGGATGAACTGCGCGCGTTCGGCACTCTCCTGCGCCAGGGCCGCTTTACCAAGGTCCGCGCGGGCCGGTTCCACCTTGCAGAGGACAGCCGGTTCCTCGAGGCGCCACGCGCCGCGCGAGGCTGAGCCTCAACGACGCTACATCGACGGGCGCCCGGTGAGTTCATCGGGTGCCCGTTTTGCATTTCCGAATGAAAGATTCGCGGGTCAGCCTGCGTTGAACCGTCTCTCCAGATCGGCGTTGAATGAAGCCAGATCGGTTTCCGTGCTCAGTCCGTTTTCCAGCACCTCAATCTCGACCAGCACATGTCTGCGCCCTTTTGCGCGGCCAATGAAGGACCAGAACTGGTCGTGCACCTGTGGCTCGTACTTGCTCATGCCCCTGATCCTCAGGATGACGACCGGAATGTCTCCCATTGCCTTGAGAGTGTCGTAGGCGCCGCTGAAATGTGGCTCGATGACCTCTTGGGCTTGCTGCTTGATCCGTCCCGCCGGGAACAGCAGGACCATGTTCCCGCGTTCGATCACCCGGCGCATGATTCCCAACGCATTTTCCTTTTGCGCCTTCCGGCGCGCCGCCGGCCAGGATTTGGGCGAAGACATCGGGATCGCGCCCGCCACCATCAAGGGAAACCACTGCACATAGCTGTAGTACTCATCATAGTGCACGGCTGGCCGAACCCGGCGGGTGGAGTAGAGCAGCGCCGAGATCATCGGCCCGTCGTGGCGACTGACATGCGTGCAGAGCACCAAGGCACCCGGCAGGTTCTGCATCCGCGCCTTGTCGGCGCAGGAGATGTTGTAGAAAAGAGCGTAGTAGCTGCGAAGCAAGATAAAGAAGAAGTGACGAATCCATCGTCCCGCCGTTGCATCGAGAAATCGCCTGATGCCCTTCATGCGGCCGCTCCGTCCCCCGCAACCAACGACTGGTCACGCTCCCCACCCCGATGTAGGCCTAGAGGAACTTTGAGGACAAGGGCCGCGCGACCATGAAAGACGACCGAAACCATCCCTTCCGCTATTCCCGACAGGATCGGGACACGGCCGATCATGTCCCGGACACGCCCCAGACCCGGGCACCGGCCTACACGCTCGCCTTTGCGGACGAAGAGTTTCTATGCCGGGACGACCTGCGGCCCGTGCGACTGCAACTCGAGCTTCTGAAGCCCGAACTCCTGATGAACGAAGCCGGGGTGAATTCGACCATTGTGCTATTTGGCGGTGCGCGCATTCCGGAGCCGTCAAAGAGGGGTGAAGCCCGGACGCAGACCCTGGCCGACCTGTCGGAATACTACGACCAAGCCCGCTTGTTCGCCCGAAAGATCACCGAACGGGCGCTGACCCACGGAGGAACCGAGGACGTCATCGTCACCGGCGGCGGCCCCGGCGTGATGGAAGCGGGCAATCGCGGGGCGCAGGAGGCGGGCGGGGTGTCAATCGGGCTCAATATCGTCCTGCCGCACGAGCAAGCGCCGAACGCCTTCGTCACTCCCGAACTTTGCTTCAACTTCCACTACTTCGCGATCCGCAAGATGCACTTTCTCATGCGGGCCAAGGCGATCTGCGTGTTTCCGGGCGGGTTCGGGACGCTGGATGAGTTGTTCGAAAGCCTGACCCTGATCCAGACCGGGCGCATGGCACGCGTGCCTTTCCTGCTGTTCGGTCGGGATTTCTGGGAACGGATCATCAATTGGGAGGCGCTGTCGGATGCCGGAACCATCTCGGCGGAGGACCTCGACCTGTTCCGGTTTGTCGAGACGGCTGACGAGGCAATCGCCGCTATCGATGCGTGGGAAGGAGCCGGCGAAACACGCGGAGAGCTGCCGGGACGCTGAGTCTCAGTCGTGGTCCTCGGGGTCCGGCCGGCCGATGCCGAGAAAGATCTTTCGAAATGGCAGGAAACACAAAAGCCCGAGCCCGACATAGATTGCCAGCTCCGCCAGAACCGGGGGGCGGTTCAGCGGGTCGGGCCAGAGCCAGTCGATGACCAATACCGCAAGCACGACGAAAGCCGGCATCCAGATCAGCAGAATGAACAGCGACCAGCGTTTGCGTGCTTTGTAGCTAAGTGCCATGGGGTGTCCCTGCGTTAGTCCGCAAACGGATCGGTCACCAGAATGGTGTCCTCGCGTTCCGGCGATGTGGACAGTAGCGCGACCGGGCAGCCGATCAATTCCTCGACCCGGCGAACGTATTTGATCGCGCCGGCGGGCAGGTCGGCCCAGGACCGCGCACCTTCCGTGGTCTCGGACCAGCCGGCCATGGTTTCGTAGACCGGAACGCAGGCCGCCTGTGCCTCGGCCGCCGTCGGCAGGTAGTCGAGGCGCTGCCCGTCGAGTTCGTATCCGACACAGATCTTCAATTCCTCGAACCCGTCCAGAACATCGAGTTTTGTCAGAGCGATCCCGTTGATGCCCGAAATCGCGCAGGTCTGGCGGACAAGACAGGCGTCAAACCAGCCACAACGGCGTTTGCGGCCCGTGGTGGTGCCAAATTCGTGGCCGCGCTCGCCAAGGCGCTGGCCGTCGGCATCCTCGAGCTCTGTCGGGAACGGACCTTCGCCCACACGGGTCGTGTAGGCTTTCACGATGCCCAGCGTGAAATCAATGGCCCCGGGCCCCATGCCGGTTCCCGTCGCGGCCTGACCGGCGATCACATTCGACGAGGTTACGAAGGGATAGGTGCCGAAATCAATATCCAACAGGGCCCCTTGGGCGCCCTCGAACAGAATGCGTTTTCCGGATTTCCGCTTTTCGTTCAGGACCTTCCAGACCGGGGCGGCGAAGGGCAGGATGTCAGGGGCGATCTCTTCCAGTGCCGCGACGAGACCGTCGCGATCGACCTCGGGCAGTCCCAAACCAGCACGTAGCGCATTGTGATGAACCAACGCCCGATCGACCCGCTTTGCCAGCGTCGCAGGGTCGGCAAGGTCGGCAACCCGCACGACGCGGCGTCCTACCTTGTCCTCGTATGCCGGTCCGATGCCCCGCCCGGTGGTCCCGATCTTGGCCACCGTGTTCTGACTTTCGCGGGCGCGGTCGAGTTCGCCGTGGATCGGCAGGATAAGGGGTGTGTTTTCGGCGATCATCAGTGTTTCGGGGCTGATCTCGACGCCCTGGGCACGGATTGTCGCGATTTCTTCGCGCAGGTGCCATGGGTCGAGCACGACACCGTTCCCGATGATCGACAACTTGCCACCCCGAACGACACCCGACGGCAGCGCGTGAAGCTTGAAGACCTCACCGTCGATGACCAGCGTATGGCCCGCATTGTGCCCGCCCTGAAACCGGCAGATCACGTCGGCGCGTTCGCTGAGCCAGTCGACAAGTTTGCCTTTGCCTTCGTCGCCCCACTGGGCGCCCACGACTACAACGTTGGCCATCTGCCCGGTCCCTTTCCGCCGTCAAACCCGCGCGTGTATAGGGCAGGGCTTCGTCTCAGGCCAGCGCGTTGTGAAACTCGAAGACAAGGTAGACGGCGCGGCTGTTGGTGGGGTTTCTCAGGCCGTGCAGGCAGCCCGCCGGGAGCCACGCGACACCCGGGGCGGAAACTGTCCGGCCTTCGATCTCCACGGACCCTTCGAACATCACGATGGCTACGTCGTGGGCATCCCGATGGGCGCCGTACCCGCCGCCCGACCGGACCCGCGAGACATGACCGTGGAGGTACCGTGTCCAGCCCGTCGG
This sequence comes from uncultured Rhodobacterales bacterium, assembly GCA_964391555.1. Taxonomy (GTDB): domain Bacteria; phylum Pseudomonadota; class Alphaproteobacteria; order Rhodobacterales; family Rhodobacteraceae; genus JAMWZF01. The sequence continues at coordinate 6,671 of CAYMMT010000073.1, read as the reverse complement.
CTGGTGAAACAGGCGGTTTGCCTTGAACTTCGGTTTTGACCATTCGGCCATGACCGAACGCGGGTCAAAGACCCTTGTCGGCAGCCGTTTCGCCCGCTGGAGGCGACGTCGAACGCGTATGGGCGAAAACCGGGACCGGTCGTCTGACCAGCGGAACATGAGATACGTGACATCGGCCTCGGACCGGTTCTCGATCGTGTGTGCCTGCCCGGCGGCGTAGAAGACAAACTGGCCCTCTTCCAGAGTTTCTTCGCGCGGGTTTGGGTCCTTCGCGTCGCGCCCGATCAGAGCGGTGGCCTCGCCGTTGATGACGATCAGCACCTCTTCGTCCGAGTGGGTGTGCAGTCGGTGGGGGCTGTGGCCGGGCGCCAAGGTGGAATAGTGACAGCTCATGTCGACATTCCGGGTTTTCATCCGAAACAGGTGACTGGGGTGGAACACCTTGCCGTCCGGACGGGAATTCAGCCAGATCGGCGACATGAGAGGCACCCAGTCTTCCCCGACGGGCGGCAGAGGCAGAACCGGATTCAGGCCATCGCGGGCGGTTCCGGCAACCAGACCGACCGGTGGTCGCTGAGCGAGGAGTTTCGGCGCGTCCGGATCTGACAGGTCGTAGCATCTGACCGGCCTGTCCGCGCGCGCAAATTGGAGCAACAGGGCAGTTCGGGTGCCCTGTGCCATGCGGTTCGAACTGCCGTGCCATATCCGCCCATCAAACACGATCGCGTCACCGATACCAATTTGCGGGACAACCAACGCTGCGCTCGGATCGTGGTTTCGGGCCAGAGAGAGCATCGTCTCTGCCGTCAGGTCGGTGCGCCTCAGGCTACGTTCGGCCAAGTCCTCGGCGATGCCATCCGACGTCAAATGGCTGCCGCGAATGAGGTTGAGCGTGGAGGCCTCGGTTATGTTCCCGAGCCCGATCCAAACCGCGGCGAATCCGCCTTCGGGTGACTTGCTTTCGACGTCAAGATGCCAGGCGTGCGTGTGTCCGGGCTCACGTTCGAGATACTGAACACCCCAGAGAATGATATCCTCGCCAAGGACGTCTCTAAGGTGTCGCAACAGCTTCTCGGACCGAATGATCCCGGCATAGAGCGGGTTCTCGATCCAGCCTGCCTTGCTCCAGTACGGTCGCGCCGGTATCCCCTTGCGCCACGGCGACGCGACAATTTCGCGGGCCTGTTTCGCGGAAATCGCATTGCGGATGAGCGCAAACCCATCGGCTGCAAACGCGTCCGCGAAATCGCTTCTGGTGTCCAGAATGATCAAGGCCTCCTGTTGAGTGCCGCTGAGCTTATTGGTGGTGCGGTCAGGCGCAACCGACAACTGGTGCACTCGGGGTTGCGGCCACTGGGCAGAGCTTCTAGATACGCCAAATCCTCCAGCCGAAGGCTTATCTGATGTCGACCGTAATCCTGATTGTTCTGCTCCTGCTCGCTCTCGGGCTGATTGGCGTGGTGCTGTTGCAGCGCTCGGAAGGGGGCGGTCTGGGCATGGGCGGCGGTGGAGGCGGCTTGACGACGGGTCGGGCGGCCGCGTCGGCTCTGTCGAGGGTAACGTGGATCCTTGGCACGGGCTTCATGATTGCCGCTCTGGCGCTGACGATCATCGCGGCGGGCGAATCCGGTGGCACCTCGGTTCTCGACCGGATCGGCACCGCGCCAGCGTCGTCGGCGAGCGAGGATCTGGGCAGCACGCCTGCAATCGACGGCGAGAGCCTGCTTCCGCCCGGGCCGGTTGAAACCGACGACGCGCCGCTGATCCCCAGCGACAACTAAACCGCCGGCAACCCAAATCCTCGGAGTTTGACGCGCGAGCGTCCCGGTTCGTGCCGCGTCGGCCTCTGATCCCGCGCGTGGATCAGGTCTTGTTGCACCCGCGATAGGTCAACAATTGGGAATATTCACAGCAAGGCCACCCAGCGCGGTTTCCTTGTATTTCGCGCTCATGTCAGCGCCGGTTTGCCGCATCGTCTCGATCGCGGCGTCGAGGGGCACGAAATGGCTCCCGTCACCCCGCAGGGACAAGGACGCGGCGCTTACCGCTTTGATGGCCCCAAGACCATTGCGCTCGATACAGGGCACCTGCACCAGACCGCGCACCGGGTCGCAGGTCATGCCAAGATGGTGCTCCAGCGCGATTTCTGCGGCGTTTTCCACCTGCTCGGGCGTGCCGCCTATGACCGCGCAAAGCCCGGCGGCCGCCATGGCGGACGCCGATCCGACCTCGGCCTGGCACCCCGCCTCGGCCCCGGAAATGGATGCATTGTACTTGATGAGCCCGCCGATGGCAGCGGCGGTCAGCAGGAAATCGGGAATGCGGGCGCGACTGGCCTCCGGCACATGATCGAGCCAGTATCGTATGACGGCGGGCACCACGCCCGCGGCGCCATTTGTCGGTGCCGTGACGACCTGACCGCCAGCAGCGTTTTCCTCGTTCACCGCCATGGCATATGTGGACATCCAGTCGTTGATGACATGCGGGGCCGTGAGATTGCGGCCCCTTTCGGCCAGAAGTTTTTCTTGGATGCCCATGGCCCGGCGCTTGACGCTCAAGCCGCCGGGCAGGACTCCCTCTGTCGCAAGGCCGCGGTCGATGCAGTTCGCCATAACCTCCCATATCCGCGCCAAGCCGGTGTCGAGATCGGAACTGGGCATCCGGCTCAGTTCATTTGCGCGTTTCATCTCGGAAATCGAGAGGCCTGACATGGCGGCCATGTCGAGCATCTCCGCCGCCGAATGGAACGGATAGGGGACAGGCGGGCCGTTGTCGGTGTCTTCGCCGGCATTCAATTCTGCCTCGGTCAGGACAAACCCGCCGCCGATCGAGTAGTAAGTCACCTGGACGACTTCGTCCCCCTGTGCATCCCGCGCCCGCAGGATCATCCCGTTGGCATGGCCGGGCAGGGCAGGGCCGTAGTCGAAGATCAAATCGGCCTCGGGGTCGAAATGAAGCGGTCCAAGTCCGCGGGGTGACACGGTCTTTTCGTCCCGGATGCGGTTTAGCTCCGCCTCGGCCTTTTCGCTGTCGTAGGTGTCCGGCAGAAACCCGGCAAGGCCGAGGATGGTCGCCCTGTCGGTGGCGTGACCCACGCCCGTAAAGGCGAGAGAGCCATGGAGCGACGCGCGCAGACCCGACACCTTGAAAGGCTGGGCCCGCAAGTGATCGAGGAACCGGCCGGCGGCCACCATCGGTCCCATGGTATGCGAAGAAGACGGGCCCACGCCCACCTTGAACATATCGAAGACGCTGAGAAACATGGGCTGGCTCCCTTCTGGGCGCACAGATAATGCCGTTGCCACATTTCGGAAGCACCAAAAACGGCAATTCATCCTCCATTTCCCGCAACGGGCCTCGCGCATCGTCACAGCCGGCCCTATAAGCGACCGAAATCTGCAATCAGGGACCTCCGTGCCATGTCCGAACTCTCTCCCATCGACAAAGCCAAGTTCGCCGCCGCGAAACGCGCCACCGACTATGTCGAGGATGGCATGCGCGTGGGCCTTGGCACGGGGTCGACAGCCGCGTGGCTGGTGCGTTGCCTCGGCGAGATGGTGGCGGATGGCCTCAGGATCACGGGCGTTCCGACTTCGACACGGACCGCAGAACTCGCCCGCGAGGTCGGGATCGATGTGATCGGCCTCGATGAGGCCAAGTGGCTCGACGTGACCATTGACGGAGCCGACGAATACGATGGCAATCTCAACCTGATCAAAGGCGGTGGCGGCGCGCTCTTGCAGGAAAAAATCGTCGCGACGGCTTCCGATCAGATGGTCGTGATCGCCGACGTGTCGAAGCAGGTGGAAACGCTGGGGGCCTTTCCGCTTCCGATCGAGGTGATCCCGTTTGGCTGGCAAACGACCAAGACGCTCGTCGAAGAGACGCTGATCGGAATGGACGTTCTCGGGCGAACGGCATCGCTCCGGCTCAATGGCGATGTGCCGTTTGTGACGGACGAGGGCAATTTCATCCTTGATCTGCACCTGAACCGTATCGGCAACGCGAGGCAGCTGAGCCTCGTCTTGAACCAGATCCCCGGAGTCGTGGAGAACGGTCTCTTTATCGATATCTGCGATGCGGTGGTCATCGGCTACGGTGATGGCCGGGTCGAAGTGCGCGACATCAACGACGGCACAGTCGAAGAGAGCCGGATCGAGTTCGTCGAGACAGAAAATCTGTTCACCGACATCGGTGATTGATCCTGCCGATCCTTGATGGACGCAGGGCGCAACCCGTCGCTGACAGGTGCGTCCAGATCGTCCGCTTTCGCCCGTTTCGGCCCCGCTGGCAATCCGCTTTGACTTGTGGAATACCCGGGCGCGACCTTGCCCGGAGCTTTCGATGACCCCCTACGACTACGACCTCTTTGTCATTGGTGGCGGGTCCGGGGGCGTGCGCGCGGCCCGGCAGGCTGCGGCCACCGGGGCGACGGTCGCACTCGCCGAGGAAAGCCGCATGGGCGGAACCTGCGTGATACGCGGCTGCGTGCCGAAGAAACTCATGGTTTTCGCGTCCGAGTATCGCGAGGCATTCGATCAGGCCCGCGCTTATGGATGGGATGTGCAGGACAGTGAGTTCAACTGGGATGCCTTTCGCGGAAAGCTGCACAAGGAGTTGGATCGGCTGGAGAGCGTCTACCGTCGCCTCCTTGATGGATCCGGCGTGGAAATCTTCGATGGACGCGCGGTTTTCGAAGACCCCCATACCCTCGAGATCGCCGGCAGAAAGGTCACCGCCAAGACGATCCTGATAGCGACGGGCGGACATCCGGTGCGCCCGGTCCTCACAAATGCCGAGATGGGGTTTGTGTCCGACGATCTCTTCCTGATGGAGGATATGCCCAAATCGATCCTGATCATCGGCGGCGGCTATATCGCCTGTGAATTCGCCTGTATTCTCAACGGTCTGGGGGTTGAGGTCACACAATACTATCGCGGCGCGCAGATCCTGCGCGGGTTCGATGACGAAGCCCGGGGCCTGATCGCCGACGCGATGAAGGAAAAGGGTGTGAACCTCCACACCGGGACGAATATCGTTTCCATGGCCCCGGCGTCGCAGATGGCCGACGCCGACATCGGCGGGACGGCCCGTATCGCCGACGACCTGCTGCCGGAAGCGCATGGCGAAAAGGGTCCTGTCTGGGTCAAGGCCACCAACGGTGATGAACGCGTCTTCGATCGCGTGCTCTTCGCGACCGGCCGCGATCCCAATACCAATGGCCTTGGTCTCGACAAGGCTGGCGTGTCGCTCGGCCGTCGCGGGGAGATCACGGTCGATGCGTACTCCCGCACGAACGTCGATCACATCTTCGCCATCGGGGACGTGACCAAACGTGTGGAACTCACGCCGGTTGCGATCCGTGAAGCGATGGCCTTCGTCCAGACCGCGTTCCACGACAATCCGACAACGGTGGATCACGATCTCATCCCGTCGGCGATCTTTACCCAGCCCGAGATGGGCACCATTGGCCTGAGCGAGGAAGACGCGCGCGACCAGGAGCCGATCGAGGTCTACTGCACGTCTTTCCGACCGATGCAGTCCTCATTTGCCGGCTCCAGCGACAGGGTCCTCATGAAGCTCATTGTCAGCCGGGAGTCCCGGAAGGTCCTCGGGTGCCATATCGTCGCGCCGAACGCAGGCGAGATGATCCAACTCGCCGGGGTCGCGATAAAGATGGGCGCCACGAAAGAGGACTTTGACCGGGTCACCGCGGTGCACCCGACCATGTCCGAAGAACTTGTGACAATGCGAGATGCGATTCGGACGGCTTGATTTCGCGGCGCCGCCGACCAATTTTACCTATAGCGAACGAGACGATCAGACGAGAGGCCGATAGTCGGTCAGACCATAAGGGAACCAATCCACATGGCAGGCAATAACGGTGGCCCCTGGGGGGGCGGCGGTAACAGAGGCAATGGCGGCGGAGGCGGCGACGACGATGACCGCAACGGCGGCCCGCGCCGGCCGGGAGGCGACAGCCCCCAGATCCCCGAAATCGACGAATTGATGAACAAGGGCCGGGAACGGCTCCGCGTTCTGATGGGCGGCGGGGACGGCGGTGGTCGGCCCAACGGTTCGGGCAGCGGCGGCGGCGGTGGTCCGCAGATTACCCGGGGGACGGTGGGAATCGGTGTGCTGGTTCTCGTGGCGCTCTGGGCGTTCTCCAGCTTTTACACGGTCCGGCCCGAAGAACGCTCTGTTGAACTCTTCCTCGGGGAGTGCCTGGAGCCCTGCGTCGGTGAACCGGGTCTCAACTTTGCACCCTGGCCGCTCGTGACCTACGAGATCGTCCAAGTGACCCGCGAACAGGTGATCGAAATCGGTGAGGAGCCGATCCCGACCACTCTAGCCGCCGACCGCATCACCCGTGCCAGCCTTCAGGCAGACACCGGACTGATGCTGACCGGGGACGAAAACATCGTCGACATCGACTTCCAGGTTGTCTGGAACATCACCCGGCCCGACCAGTTCCTGTTCAACCTCGCGGACCCGGAAGAGACAATCACGGTTGTGGCGGAGTCCGCCATGCGGGAGATCGTTGCGCAGTCTGAACTCGCTAATCTCAACCGCGATCGTGAGGCGATCGGCGCACGCCTGCTCGACCTCACGCAGTCGACGCTGGACAGTTACAACTCTGGTGTGAACATCGTCCGGATCAACATTGCCGA
>CAYMMT010000072.1:0-13545 GCA_964391555.1 uncultured Rhodobacterales bacterium | reverse complement strand
CATGTGGGGCGGCTCCGTCGCGTTCAAGACACCCATGCTCTGGGCCTTCGGCTTCCTGTTCCTCTTCACCGTGGGGGGCGTGACGGGCATCGTGCTGTCGCAGGCGGGTGTCGACCGGGTCTACCATGATACCTACTATGTGGTGGCTCACTTCCACTATGTGATGAGCCTCGGCGCAGTGTTCGGCATCTTTGCGGGCATCTACTTCTACCTGCCTAAAATGTCGGGCCGCATGATGCCGGAATGGGCCGGAAAGCTGCACTTCTGGACGATGTTCGTCGGCGCGAACCTGACCTTCTTCCCTCAGCACTTCCTGGGACGTCAGGGCATGCCACGCCGCTACATCGACTACCCCGAGGCCTTTGCCACGTGGAATTATGTCAGTTCCATCGGTGCATTCATTGCCTTCGCGTCCTTCGTGTTCTTCATCGTGATCCTGTTCCGCACGCTGCTGTCACCCAAGAACGCGACAGAGCCGAACCCGTGGAACGAATGGGCCGATACGCTCGAATGGACCCTGCCTTCGCCGCCGCCCGAACACACGTTCGAGACGTTGCCCAAGCGCGAGGAGTGGGACAAGGGCCACGCCCACTAGACCGGGCCAGGACACCGCAAACACTCACTCGGCCCCGGAACCAACACGTCCGGGGCCGATTTCGTTGAAGTATCTGCCAAAAGCCCCTCGCGATGCCTTCGTGAGGCCCGCCCAGCCCGGATGAGGTGCGCCGGTCATCCGGGGGGCTCCTCAGGACGGGAACTGAAACGAGCCCGGAGCGATCTGATGCCCTATGAATGGACCCGGCCAAATGGTCCCGACGCACCCATGGCGGAACTGCACCTCTGGCCCTACAGGTCCCTTCCCCGGCGCGGCATGGCGTGGTTTCTCGGGATCACGGCCACGTTGATCGCGCTGCCGCTGATCGTCGTCATGGGCTCTCCAATCCTCTGGGGCCTTCTGCCGTTCTTCGTTCTGACAGTGGCTGGGGTCTGGATGGCCCTCAACCGATCCTTCAAGGACGGAGAGGTCGTGGAAGAGCTGCGGCTCTGGGACGATCACATCACTCTGGACCGGCACAACCCCCGCGGACCCCGCCAAAGCTGGGAAGCGAACCCCCATTGGGTGCAAGTGTCGCTACATCCCAACGGCGGCCCGGTGGAATACTACCTCACCCTCAAAGGCAACGGCCGGGAGGTCGAACTGGGCGCGTTCCTGACCGGAGACGAACGGGTTTCCCTGCGACGGGAATTGTCAGAGAAGCTGAAGGCCACTTGCGCGCCCGTGCTCCGGTAACCTCTGTTCAGGTTCCGCCGGGGGCGTCTCATCTCCGGGCCCGCAGCCTTTCGAGGGATCGCGGCACTCATCCGGGCACGCTGGTTCGGTCCGGTTGTCCGAAATGATCCTCTCGAAAGCCTTGGCGGCCTTCGCCCGACATCGAAGTTCACCACACTTCACTTTCCTCAACGCGACAGCCCGAGGTCGCAAACGGATCGGACAGCGCCTGTCATCGGCGGGACGCTTGCCTAAATCGGAGGCAGTCCATGAACACGCATTACCGCGACACCCGCAAGATCGACCCCACGAGGGGCAGCCGCCTTGGCGATGGTAGTCCCAACGATGCCGACCGGGTCGAGATCGGACCCACCCTGCTTGCCTACCGCGAATGGGAGGCCGCCGGCCTTGCGCTTCCGGACCTTGACGCCATGCGCCATTTCCGCTGGCGCCGTATCGTCGACCGGATCACCGAGCGTGGCTATGCAGGCGTTCTCATGTTCGACCCGCTGAACATCCGCTACGCGACCGACTCGACCAACATGCAACTCTGGAACGCTCACAACCCGTTCCGCGCCGTGCTGGTCTGCGCGGACGGCCACATGGTGATCTGGGACTACAAGAACTCGCCCTTCCTGAGCGAATTCAACCCGCTGGTGAAAGAACGGCGTCCCGGGGCCTCGATGTTCTACTTCACCTGCGGTGACAAGGCGGCGGCTGCCGCGTCATCCTTCGCGGACGAGGTGGTGGACCTCTTGCGCGACCACGCCCCGGGGGAAACGCGCCTCGCCGTCGACAAGATCATGCTTCATGGCGCGAAAGCGCTCGAGGCCAAGGGCCTGACCATCGAGGAAGGCGAAGAGCTGACCGAAAAGGCCCGCGCCATCAAGGGTCCGGACGAGATCACGGCGATGCGCTGCGCCATTCATGCCTGCGAGGGGGCGATGTACGCGATGGAGGACTTTGCCCGAACCGAAATCCCAAAGGGGGGGGTCAGCGAAGACGACATCTGGGCGGTCCTGCATGCCGAGAACATCAAGCGAGGCGGAGAATGGATCGAGACACGCCTCCTCGCCACCGGCCCCCGCACCAACCCGTGGTTTCAGGAATGCGGCCCGCGGGAGGCGCAGAACAATGAAATTCTCGCCTTCGATACCGACCTTGTCGGGGCTTATGGCCTGTGCACCGACATCTCTCGAACATGGTGGATCGGCGACCAGAAGCCACGGCCGGACATGGTCGACGCGATGAAGCATTCGGTCGAGCACATCATGACCAACATGGAAATGCTCAGACCCGGCGTGATGATCAATGAGCTGACGCGCAACACCCACGTACTGCGGCCCGAGTTCCAGAAGCAGAAATACTCCTGCATCATGCACGGCGTCGGCCTATGCGATGAATGGCCCCATGTGGCCTATCCCGACCATCTGGTCGAGGGCGCGTTCGACTATCCGCTGGAGCCCGGAATGATGCTCTGCGTCGAGGCTCTGGTCGGGGCCGAGGGCGGAGACTTCTCGATCAAGCTCGAAGATCAGGTTCTGATTACCGAAGACGGTTTCGAGAACCTCACGACATATCCCTTCGATCCGGCGCTGATGGGCGAATAGGCCGCGGACGGCTAAAGATCATCGTATCTGAGATAGGCCACGACCCCGTTGTGGTCGGAGCCAAGGGGCGCCACCGGGATGACCTCGCCCGCAGACAGCGATGACGACAGAACGTGGTCAATCCCTATGGGCACGCCGAGGTACGGCAAACGAAAGGTTGCGCCCTGAGGGCCGGCAACCCTGGCCTCGCTGGCAGCGGCGATCCGGCGGATCGCATTGGACCAGCGCACGGCGTTGAAATCTCCGCCAATGATGACCGGACCGTCGAGACCTGCAAGAACCTCGACAAGTTCGTCCACCTGATCCGCCTGATCAAACGGCCATGGCCAGTGGAGGTGGATCGACACGAGCCAGAGGTCACCCTGCGGCGTGGAGACCTCCATCGCCGCGAGACCTTTGGCGCAGACGATGCCGCCATCGCCCCCGGGCCAGCGGGACAAGACCGCGACACCCCCCACGACATTGGCAAACGGGCAAAGGGCCTGGTGCGGGTAGTCGGTGCGCAGCGCCTCAAGCAAGGTTGCGTTGCGGGACGAGACCTCCTGAAGGGTGACGAAATCCGGCTGGGTCGCGGCGACATTGGCGAGCCATGCCGCGTCGTCCCGGCGATTCCACAGCAGGTTCTGCTGGTAAAGGACGCGGTCATGGGGCGATGGCGCAGATGTCGCGGAATTGCCCGCCCAGACACCGACGGCAGGCAACAGCGCAGCGAGGATGAGCAGCCCGCGGCTCCACAACCGTCCTCCCACCCCCAAGAGAACCAGCGCCAGCCCGAGCGCGAGAGGCAGGCGCAACACGGCGAAGCTGTCACCCAACGGATGAACGCCCCCCGCAAATCCCGCCAGCAGCCCCAGGGCCATGGCGACGGCCAATATCCGCAATGCAACACGCACCATTCTTCACCTCCGTGTGACGCGGCTGACATACCCCTTCCAATTGCGGCCTGTCCCTCCCACGCTTGTGCAGACCTCATGCAGCGAGAAGATCCGAACGATGCCCACTGACCGCTTCACATTCTCCGGACACGACGGGGGGCAGCTTGCCGCCCGGCTCGACCTGCCGGATGGCCCCCATCTGGCAACTGCGCTATTCGCGCATTGCTTCACCTGCGGAAAGGACATCCCCGCCGCGCGCCGCATTTCGGCCCGGCTGGCAGCCATGGGGATTGCGGTTCTGCGGTTCGATTTCACCGGTCTCGGACACTCGGCCGGCGAATTCGGCAACACCACCTTTTCGACCAATGTGGGCGACCTGATCTCGGCCTGTGGCGCTCTGACGGACCGGGGCATGGCCCCGTCCCTCCTGATCGGCCATTCGCTCGGCGGGGCCGCGGTGCTCAAGGCCGCCCCGATGATGGAGAATATCAAGGGCGTCGTGACGATCGGTGCGCCCTTCGATCCGGGCCATGTGACCCACAACTTTGCGGACGCCCTTGGCGAGATATCGGAGAATGGCATCGCGGAAGTCGTTCTGGGCGGCCAGAAACTTCGTATCGGACAGCAGTTCGTCGATGACGTTGCCGCCGAGGCGCTGGCGCCGGCAATCGGCGCGCTGAAATCGGCGCTTCTGGTGCTGCACGCCCCCAGAGACAGCTACGTCTCAATCGACAACGCCGCATCGATCTTTACCGCGGCCAAACATCCCAAGAGCTTTGTGACCCTCGACAGTGCCGATCACCTGCTGACCACCCCCGAGGACGCGGAGTACGCGGCGGAGGTGATCTCCGCATGGGCCGGGCGCTATCTGGATCTCTCCCCCCCGGCCCCGCCCCCGGGTGCGCCCGAAGGCGTGGTCCGGGTCATCGAAGCGGATCCCTCCGGTTTCTTGCAGGACATTCAGCATGGGCCGCACCACCACCTCGTGGCTGATGAACCGATCTCCTATGGCGGCACGAACAAGGGGCTGTCTCCCTATGGTCTGGTGTCTGCCGGGCTGGGGGCCTGCACCTCGATGACGATCCGGATGTATGCCCGGCGCAAGGGCTGGCCCCTTGAGGCGATCAGTGTCGACGTCACGCATGACAAGGTCCATGCGCAGGAGGCGGAACAGGCGGCGGGCAAGGTTGACCAGTTCACCCGCAAGATACATCTGACCGGCGCACTGGATGCCGATCAACGGCAGAAACTTCTGGAAATTGCCGACAAATGCCCGGTTCACCGCACGTTGGAGCGGGAGAACAAGATCGAAACCGTCCTGATCGACTGAACGCGCCGGGGGTCCGGAAATGCAAAAGGGCCGCGCCCAACCCCGAGCGCGGCCCTGTGAGGTATCGAAATGCCGTCAGCCGCGTGCGCTGCCGACCAGCTTCCAGACGGCGGGGATCAGCAGCGCGGCCAGCGCAAGCTTCATCGCGTCACCGATCAGGTAGGGCGTGAACCCCCAGTCCATCGTCTGGGCCCATCCCGAAGTGAACTGGTGCAGCCACAGGACGCCCGGCACGTAGATCAGGGCGTTGCCGACGAGAAGCGCTGCGACCATGCCAAGAACCTTGCGGTCCCAGCCCATGCGTGCGGCATAGCCGAGCGCCAGCGTGGCGAGTACGTAACCCACGAGGTAACCGCCCGTGCCGCCCATCATGTATTCGATGCCGTTTCGCTCGGCCGAGGACGACGCAAAGACGTCAAATCCGAGTGCACCGATAATCATGTAGCCAAGGATCGTCGCCAGGCCGAGCCGGGGACCATAGGCCGTGCCGATGGTAAGCACGGCAAAGGTGCCCAGCGTGATCGGCACCGGTGACGGCCACATCGGAATGGCGGTCTTGGCAGCCAGCGTCATCGCGGCAATCCCGAGGATCACCAGAACCACCTGTTTGATGCGGAGCGCGGTGCCGCTGTCGGGTCCAAGCGCCTCGACCAGCGCCTTGTCGTTGAACGTGGTTGCCATATCAGTCCCTCACAGTGTCAGTTGCCAAGGCTTTTGCCTCATGGTCCCCGGGACGACAAGGCTTTCCCGTCAACGCTGGTAGCGACAGACCATATCATAGTCCTTGCGCGGACCGGTCACATGCCAGGTGGCGGTCCAGTGCAGCGGCCAGCCACCGAAGTCATACCGAACGCGATAGGTGTCGGGCGGGCAGTCATGCAGGGCGTCGCCCCCGGTCAGGGGCAGTACGTGAAACGGGCGGCCATCGTCAAAGGCAACCTCGATCCCCGCCGTCGACGCCGTCCAGGAATAGCGGCGCTCGGCGAAGATCCCCTCGCCCGCCCCGAGCGTGAGCGTGCCTGTCTCGACATAGGCCCAAGCGGTCGGCCCCTCTTCGATCCGCGCGTCCCCCTCGAATCGCGCCTCGGGTCCGCGTCGATCGGTGATTTCCTTGGTCAGGAGCCATCGCCCCTCGAATTCCTCAATCCGTGTCGGCATATCGGCCCGCCGTCCGGTCGCCCGCACGCCCGACAAAGACTATCGTCTCGCCGTCGCGCTCGACGCCATAGCACTCCCAGACGCCGCCGGGCGGCCAGACGCTGCAATACTCGTCTCCCCGGGCTTCCCAGTAGCCCCAGGACGGCTGCCCGGCATCGTAGAGCGTCCGACCCGAGGCGCGAAACTCCTGCACCGCGCCACCGTCGTAGACCAGCGTCCGGCCCGTCAGCGCCGCAACGATCCCGGCGGTGTCCAGAACCTCGGCCTCGGCGGCTCCGGCCAGACAGATTGCACCCGCGAAAACCGAAACAGAGGCTCTTTGCACCATCACCATCCCTTGTTCCTCCCCCGCCCCCTCTCTAAGACAGCGCCGACCCCCGCGCCAATCACGAAAAAGGGCCCGCCCATGATCCCCCGCTATTCCCGCCCCGAAATGGTTCAGATCTGGGAACCCGCAACGAAGTTCCGCATCTGGTACGAGATCGAAGCCCATGCCTGCGATGCGATGGCCGATCTGGGCGTGATCCCCCGAGAGAACGCCGAAGCGGTCTGGACCGCCAGGGACGTCGAATTCGACGTGGCCCGGATCGACGAAATCGAGGCCGTGACCAAACATGATGTCATCGCCTTCCTGACCCATTTGGCCGAACATGTCGGCAGCGAAGAGGCGCGCTTCGTGCATCAGGGCATGACGTCGTCCGACGTGCTCGACACCTGCTTCAACGTTCAGCTGACGCGCGCGGCAGACATACTTATCAAGGACTTGGAAGCCCTTCTTGAAGCTCTTAAGCGGCGCGCGATGGAACACAGGAACACCGTTCGCATCGGTCGTTCTCACGGCATCCACGCGGAACCGACGACGATGGGCCTCACCTTTGCCCGGTCTTACGCGGAGATGGATCGCAACCTCTCCCGCATGCGCCAGGCCCGGACCGAGATTGCCACCGGCGCGATTTCCGGCGCGGTCGGGACATTCGCCAATATCGACCCGGCCGTGGAGGAGCACGTTTGCGACAAGCTCGGCCTCGTGCCGGAGCCGATCTCCACCCAGGTCATTCCACGCGACCGTCACGCGGCGTTCTTTGCAACGCTGGGCGTTGTTGCGTCTTCTGTCGAAAACATCGCGGTTGAAATCCGTCATATGCAGCGGACCGAAGTGCTCGAAGGGGCCGAGTTCTTCTCCATGGGACAGAAGGGCTCGTCGGCGATGCCGCACAAGAAAAACCCGGTTCTGACCGAAAACCTGACCGGGCTGGCGCGCATGGTGCGGTCGGCAGTGATCCCGGCGATGGAGAACGTGGCGCTTTGGCACGAACGGGACATTTCCCACAGTTCGGTTGAACGAATGATTGGACCGGATGCGACAATCACCCTCGATTTCGCCCTCGCGCGGCTGACCTCGGTGATCGACAAGATGCTGATATTCCCGGACAACATGCTCGAAAACATGAACAAGTTCCCGGGTCTCGTGATGTCCCAGCGGGTGCTTCTGGCGCTCACGCAGGCCGGCGTCAGCCGCGAAGACGCCTACACATACGTGCAACGCAACGCGTTGAAGGTCTGGGAGCATCGGACGGACTTCAAGGAAGAACTGCTGGCTGACACGGATGTCACCGCCGCGCTGTCACCTGAGGAAATCGAGGAGAAGTTCGATCTGGGCTATCACACCAAACATGTCGACACGATCTTTGCCCGGGTCTTTGGAAAATAGCCTTTTCCGTTCCGGCGAACCGGTTCGGGTTAGCACCACCCAGTGTGAGCGGACGAGCCGTCTTAGCTCCGGGTTGGTGCGCCGCGGCGCATCACGCCACGGCGGGAGCGTGGACGGCCATCGGTTGGTTCGGATGGGTCACAGCCGGCAACGGCCGTTCGGGCACCGTCCGAATATCCGTCGGCATCGCCAGAACCGCGTAACGGCGACCATCCCCTTCGTTCTTGTACGGTTCTCCGAGGCGTTCGGCTCCGAAGCCCAACTGACGCAAGGCCCTCACGAGGCTTAGCGGCGACAGCGAAATGAGCCGGTCCGCCCCGTTTTCGGCGGCAACCATCACGAGGCCATCCACGATCAGTTGCAGGCACCTCGAACGCTCTGCCGCCGTCGACACCGCGTCGGACATGACCAACCGGGTACATTCCCAGATGCCGTCCGATTCGACGTCGCCGATCATCACGTCCGGCGGGATATCGCCCAGCAGGCCGCGATAGGCGTCGCGCAACATGTAGGTATGGTCACCCCAGCGGGCCGTCGTCGGCTGGCATCGCGCGCCCCCGATGACCTTTCCGTCTCGCAAGACAAGCGAATACCACGCCGTCGGATTGTCATACTGGTCCATCTCGTGGGTCGCATCGTGGGGAATATCCCACCCCAGGCCATCCACAAAGAAGGTCTTTCTCAGGGCCAGGTAGTCGAAAAACGCGGCTCCGTACTCGTGAAGGTTTGACAGTTTGAATGTAATACTCTGCATGTGAGTCCTCCTACTGAGGCCCCCATCTAGCAGCAAATTCTTGTGGTTGTTAAGGAACTCGCGACACAACCGCAGATCGCTGTGGATAAGTTCCACAACGTAAACAATGGGCGACCCCTCGACCTTCGTCACAAAAGTCCGAAGCCCTGGGCCTTGGTTGCGGCCTCCGTTCCGGTCTGCGCGTTCAGTTTTGTCTTGGCATTTCGCAAGCGCTGTTTGACCGCGCCTTCGCTCACCCCCAGTTCGTACGCAATCTGCTTGGTCCGCATCCCCGAGCGCACCATCCGCAGCGCTTCGAGTTCCGCGGCGGTGAGGTTGGTCGGCGGTTCGGTCTCCCTGTGCCAGGTCACGACATGTTGTTCGAGTTCCGCAATCTCGTCATCCGTGAATTCCCGGTCGGCGCGCGCGAAGGAACCGAAGGACCTCTGCCCCTGCTCCGCCCCGTCGAGATAGGACACGACCATGCCGTAGCGCAGTCCGAAACTTGCCGCCTGTACCATGATCTTACGCGGATCAGGCAAGTCCACCTCGCTCCACCTGATGGCGCCGTTGTTCGAATAGACCCATCGAATGACAGGATCAAAGAGCATGAAGCGCTGCAGCGTATAGTGCTCGACCCACTCCTCGGGGAGGTTGTTGATTTCGATCAGCGGGAACGCAAATCCAACCCGCAACGCCAGATAGTAGCCTGACGTGGCAAGCCCCTCCACCGGGCCGGTGTTGATCAATTCGCGCATTTTACTCGAGCAACGCTACCGTGCAGAGACCTCTACCGCGGTCACCTTACCGCTAGCGAGCCATCTTATTTCACGCTATCATAAATGTGGCACGACCAATCTAGCAACCTTAAAGCGAGTGGAGAGAGCTCCGTGGAACGGCAAGTCAGGATTCAGGAAATCCTGCGTGATCTTGAAGGAAGATCGCCCGCGGGCTATGCGCTGGCCTTTCATATCAAATACACGGCGCCGGATTACCTGTTTCAGACATATTCTTCCGAGTGGATCGACATCTATTCCAAGAATGGCCTCGTCATGCAGGATCCAACGGTCCATTGGGGTTTCGACAACACGGGATCCATTAGATGGTCTGATCTCGCGGACAAGGATGCGGCGGGCGTACTTGCTCAGGCGGCAGAGCATGGGCTGGGGTACGGCGTTTGCTACGCGACCGATGCCGGAGGCTCGCGCTCGGTGACAAGTTTTGCCCGAAACGATCGCGAATTCAGCGATGTGGAAATCAATGAAATCAAGATGATGATCGACGAACTTCATGCAATGACGTCCGATTTGGGCACCCTGTCGCCCGAAACTGCTGCCGAGTTGCACGAGATGTCGATCCGCTTCACGCATCCCGGCACGTCCCACAGTTGACCGCCGGTTCGGCTCACCCAGCCGATGCGACGGCGCAACGCAGGTCCTTCAGATGACCCCGTGACCCCACGGGGAGCACCTTTCGGGGCCACATCGTTTAGCGCTTTCTTCACCTCTCTCCGGTCATTGTCCCGGCAAAGGTGGATTGAAGGCGAACCATGTCACTTCCTGATACGCTTGCGCCTGAGGGGTCGGCGCCACTAACGCGTGAACGCAAGGCCGCGATGATTGTGCAGATGCTGCTGGCCGGCGGGCGGCGGCTGCCGCTCGACCGTCTACCCGAGCGGTCGCAGCTGCGGCTCACAAAGGAGCTGGCCCAGCTCAAACTGGTCGACAAGAGCACTGTTGACGCCGTGGCCTCAGAATTTGTGGCAGCTTTGGAAAGGGTTGGCATCACCGCGCCGGGATCGGTAGATGCCGCCCTCGCGGCGCTCGAGGGGCAGATCAGCGATGAGGCCATGGCCCGGTTGCAGATCGAAATCGGGGGGGCCGTGTCCGATCCGTGGCCCGCGATTGTGGAATTGCCGGAAGCAAACCTTCTGCGGATCATGCGCTGCGAAGCGACTGAAGTGGCCGCGGTCACACTCTCGAAATTGCCGAGTTCCCGGGCCGCGGCCGTTCTGTCCGCCCTGGATGGTCCCGATGCGCGTCGAATCGCACTGGCGGTGTCTCGTACGGGAAAGGTATCGCCGAAGACCGTGGCCAACATCGGCGCGGCGCTGGTCAAAGATTACGTATCGACGAAGATCAGCGCATTCACGGCGGATCCACCGCCACGGCTGGGCGCTATCCTGAATGTCGCGTCGACGCAGACCCGCGAGGATTTGCTGCTTGGTCTCAGCGAGGACGACCCCGACTTCGCCGAAGAAGTGCGCCGCAACATCTTCACCTTCGCCGACATTCCCGAGCGCATCCTGCCGACAGACCTGCCGAAAGTCCTCCGCGTGATCGACAACAACGACCTTGTCGTCGCGCTTGTCGCGGGCAAGGCAATGGGTGAGGCGGGAAGCAACTCGGTGGAGTTCATCCTCGGCAACATGTCCAAGCGAATGGCGGAAAGCCTTGAGGACGAGATGGCAGAACGCGGCAAGGTCAAGGCCTCCGATGGAGAGGCCGCAATGTCCGCCGTTGTCACCGCGATCCGTGACGCCGCCGACAAGGGGGAAATCGTGATGCTGGACCCGGACGAGGAGGACGAGGAGGACTGAACCTCAGTTCAGTTGTGCTGCGGCAACGATCAGGCCCGGACCGGCCTCTTGCACGATCACCACGATCGGCTGCTGGCCGAGGACGCGGGTTTCCGCGACCCAGCTGCTGCCGTCGTCCCATTGACCCAACACCTGCCAACTTTCCACGATGTTGGAATAGCTCAGAGTTCGGCCGGCGTTCTCGCCCCGGCGAATGTCTACGGTCGCTTCGGGTTCGTACCGGACAAGCTGAATCACCAGCGGCTCGGTGGGCGCACGGCTGCCCTGCGCTTCGATCCGCAAGGTCTCTCCGGACCGACGCAGCTGAACAGAGAACCCCGTCGGGGTTCTCTGGTGTGCCCGGATCGCGTCGGTCACCTCCATCGGCTTGGTCCCAACGACATGGTCGGTCCCGCCAATCACCATCTGGGGTGTGTAAATCGCGCGGGCATTGGCCACCCGGGCATAGCGCCGTTGACGTTCGGTATGCGCGGGCGAGGCGAATTCGTCCTTCCAGCCGATATAGTCCCAGTAGTCCACGTGAAGCGCGAGCGCGATGATGTCGTCGCGAGTGGCCAGGTCGCGCAGCAGCGCATCGGCAGGCGGACAGGATGAGCAGCCCTGAGACGTAAAAAGCTCGACAACAACAGGGTTTTCCTGGGCCTGGGCCGCCGACCCGATTGCCCACAAGAAGGCGACTGCCGCGAGCGCTTTGCGCATTCTTCAAATCCTTGACGCTAGTTGTCCCCCAATTGGCATAGGCGAGAGTCGCCGAAACCACCAATCAAGGATTTGCGATAGTCTGTGACAGAAGCGGCAAATCCGGACTTCGAGAGTCCGGTCAGATTGTGTGCAATAGTATACAATTGACTTGATCGGAAATTCGCGTCCCCCTAGGTAAGGTCCAGACCCAGCCAACTCGCGAGGGAGACACAATGCCCATCACCGTCGGACAGGACAGCGCCCAGACCCGCAAGACCCTCAAAGTGGGCGATAGAACCATCGCCTACTACTCGATCCCAGCCGCCGAAGCTGCCGGCCTCGGGGACTTCTCGCGGCTTCCCGCCGCGCTGAAAGTCGTTCTCGAGAACATGCTCCGCTACGAGGACGGCAAAACGGTCACGACCGAGGACATCGCGGCCTTTGCTGCGTGGGGGGCCAACGGGGGCAGGAACCCCCGCGAAATCGCCTATCGCCCGGCGCGCGTGTTGATGCAGGACTTCACGGGCGTACCGGCCGTCGTGGACCTTGCCGCCATGCGTGACGGTATTGTGGCTCTTGGCGGAAATGCTCAGCAAATCAATCCGTTGAACCCGGTCGATCTGGTCATCGACCATTCCGTCATGATCGACGAATTCGGCAATCCCCGCGCCTTCCAGATGAACGTGGATCGGGAATACGAGCGCAACATGGAACGGTATACGTTCCTGAAATGGGGCCAGACCGCATTCGACAACTTCCGGGTCGTGCCCCCGGGCACCGGCATCTGCCATCAGGTGAACCTCGAATACCTCGCCCAGACCGTCTGGACCGACACCGACCAGACCGGTGAAGATGTGGCCTACCCGGATACCCTTGTGGGGACCGACTCGCATACGACCATGGTCAACGGGGCCGCTGTCCTCGGCTGGGGCGTCGGCGGGATCGAAGCCGAAGCCGCGATGCTGGGCCAACCCATTTCCATGCTGATCCCCGAGGTCATCGGCTTCAGGCTGACCGGCGCGATGGTCGAAGGCACCACCGGCACCGACCTTGTGCTGAAAGTCGTGGAGATGCTGCGCGCCAAGGGTGTCGTCGGAAAATTCGTCGAATTCTTCGGACCCGGCCTCGACGCCCTGCCGCTGGCCGACCGGGCCACGATCGCCAACATGGCGCCCGAATACGGCGCGACCTGCGGTTTCTTTCCGATCGATGGCGAGACGCTGCGCTATCTCCGCAACACGGGCCGGGATGAGGACCGGATCGCGCTCGTGGAAGCCTATGCCAAGGAGAACGGGTTCTGGCGCGGGCCGGATTACGATCCGATCTATACCGATACGCTGGAACTCGACATGGGCACGATTGTGCCCGCGATTTCAGGCCCGAAGCGGCCACAGGACTACGTGGCGCTGACCGACGCCAAGGCCGCTTTCACCAAGGAGATGGAAAAGACCTTCAAGCGTCCCATGGGCAAGGAGGTTCCGGTCGCGGGTGAGGAGTTCACCATGGAATCGGGAAAGGTCGTCATCGCCTCGATCACCTCCTGCACCAACACGTCGAACCCTTACGTGATGATCGGCG
>CAYMMT010000071.1:10275-13621 GCA_964391555.1 uncultured Rhodobacterales bacterium | reverse complement strand
GTTCGCGCTTGCCGTCGTTCAGGCGACGTTTCTCTTTCGTATCGAGCTTTCCGACGATGTGCCGGTGTCCCGGTAGATCACCGGTCATCATAGCGTCGACCAATAGCCCTTTCGATCAAAATCGCTTGGCCAAGAACCTCCGGCAAAACCATTGCGCTTTGGCAGGTCTCTATCATGTGATGCCTGAGTATCGGATATGCCCCCGTCAGCACGGACAATCAGCGCCTCGATTCACAAACCGACGCCCTATCGATGCGGGCTGTTTGGATGGACGGTCTTGGGCCCGTCCGTTCTTGCCTGGTTCGCCGGTTGCAAGGCGTTGGCCCGAACAACCGCGCCGTCCGAACTCCTTACTGCAATTTCCAAGTCAGACGAACCATTGCGTTCAAGGTGCGAAGAACGCGCGTAAAAGCGAAACCACAGGGTCGACAGGGTGCACAGGGACAGACGGCGGATGCGCCGCCATGCAGCGTCATCCGATGTTGGGTCATGGGATCGATGATGTCATTGGAGGAAGGACACCCCGTCCAACGATGCCGGCAAATTCAGATCCCGCCGAGGGACAAGGGGTGCCCAGATCGGCTCATGCGACCATATGGGAAAACACCTCAACCTCTTCGAACTCGGGCTCTTCCGTGTCGGAGTACGTGCCTTGACCCTCTGTCAACACTGCCCAAAGCGCGGCGGATTCAACTTCGGCAGCCATCATGTCGCCCTGGAATTCCGTAGTGACTTGTCCTGATCCATCGCCGGCGGCGGTAATTCGGAAGGTTACAATGTCGGATTCGTAGTCGAAGATGACGGTGGCGTCCTGATCGTTTGCCAAACCGACCAACTCGATGGTGTCAAAGCTGCCAAGGATCTGATCAGCACCGAGAAGCACCTGTTCCAGTGCGGTCCCGTTCAGCGCCGTAACGTCGATGCCCAAAGTCCCAGCGCCCATGTCGATCCCTGACATGACATCGGTCGTGTCACCGAAGGCGCCAGAGCGGAATTCGCTCAGCGTAGTGAACCCGTCAGCGTCCGCGACGAAGTCGATCCGACCTCCATCGATCTGCAATGTCGCGATGCCACCGTCGCTACCGTCAAAGCCGACGTCGGCATCATCTCCGACCAGTGTCAGGTAACTTCCCATCCCAAGAGACATGTCGGCGCCGGACGCGGCAAGGATCGCCTGGCCGTCTTCGACGGTGATGTCCACCTGCCCGGAGACATCTCCGGCATTTGCAAAACGACCACCGTCGATGTCGACATCCAGCATATCGCTGTCTTCGTATCCATTCATCCAAAGCTGGCCGGAGCCATCAATGCTGATTCCGGATTGATCTCCATCTGCGGAGGTCGTGCCATTTACGGTCAACTTGCCGCTGTAAATGCCAAGGTGACCGTTGATGCCAAGATCGATATCCTCAATCTCGACGGTGTTCGTCGCAAAGGTGACCGCGTTGCCGCCCAGATCCACGCTGTCGCCGTCAACGGTGCCAGGCAGATCGTCGGTTGACCAGTTGATGCGACTGTCCCACCGGACCCCGTCGCCCAGATCGTTTGGCACAAAACGCAGTGTTTCAGCGCCGAAGCGCATGTCGTTGGATACACCGAAGGCATCTTTGAAGTAGTCGTTGATTTCGTCCGCATCCACCGGATCCAGGGTTCCGTCAGCCACCTGACTTTGCAGGTACTGGCCCAAATCGTCGATTGTGGCCTCCGGGTTGTCCAAGAGTGCGGCGGTAAAGTTCTGGATCGTCGTGTCGTCGAGCAGATCCTTGTCCAATCCCTCAATGTTTCGATCAGCGTTGATATCGATACGGGTTTGGCTGAAATTCTGAGCGATCCAGTTGTAGACAATCGTGTCATCGTAATAGGCGCCGTTGGGGAGTTTGATCGCCTCTCCATTGCCGTGTTTCTCGGCATACTCTTCGGGATTGTTCGGATCTGCCAGGTGCACGACGATATTGTCGATTAGGGAGTCGTTGCCGTTGGCTCGCAGACCCCAGGTCAGCGCTCCGATCTGGTCGATTTGCTTTGCGGCCCCGGATGTGGCGACGTTGCCGTTCAGAAGTGAGAAATGGCCGTCGTAAGTCCCATCGGCCAACTTTTCGCCACCAAAGGCACCCAAGGCAGCATTGTT
Source organism: uncultured Rhodobacterales bacterium (assembly GCA_964391555.1). Lineage (GTDB taxonomy): Bacteria > Pseudomonadota > Alphaproteobacteria > Rhodobacterales > Rhodobacteraceae > JAMWZF01. The sequence continues at coordinate 11,493 of CAYMMT010000071.1, read as the reverse complement.
GTCGATGAAAATATTGTCTTCGATGAAGCCACCCGGGCGAATCTGAGCTCCGAATGACGCCCCCCGCATGACAATGTTGTCCCTGAAGGTGATGTCTTCGTTGTTGAACTGAAGATAGATGTTGTGGCTCATCTTGCTCGGCGACTGACCGTAGTCGGGATCTCCGTCGGGCGTGAAGCCATCGCCCCATCCGTTGTGATCGAAAGTCGTTCCTTCGATCACCAGGCCTTCCACGTTTCGTGCAAAGAGCCCCTGAATGCGGTCGGCATCCCCCCAGGCGTCCCCCACCGGAGCGTCTTCAACAGCGTCGTGAATAAGTGAATTTCGAAGGGTCACACCCTCCATTTCCCGCGCGGAGCTGGTTGTCTGAAAGCCCAACTGATGACCGTCCATGACGATTTCGTTGAGGATCAGGTTGTTCGTGTTGGCAATGAAGACCCGGTCACCAAATTCGAGCCCGTCGATGACGATGTTGCCGGTCGTGAACTGCTGGCTCACCTGATCAATTATTTTCGGGGCAGCGCCTGTGCCATATCCGCCCACGTAAAGCGGATGCAACTCCGATTCCCCGCCAGCGTTTTCGGGCAGGATCGGCAGGTCGTACTCGTAACCGTTCTCAAGGAGAAGCCAGTTCGAGCCGCCGGTGGGTGCGAGCGTGTTCCAAAGCTCCTGGCCCATCTCCTGATCGAGGGCCATCAGGGGCTTCGAGCCATATTCCGGATGGTCCATCAGCCATTCGCCATCGATGTCGCCCTCGTCCACCCCGTGGAGCGCAGCGATATCTGCCCGTGACAGAGCGTCATCGTCTCCGGACACATAGACTTCGCGATGGTCATCGCCATGTTCGATGATCAGGTCACCCTCATCATCAACCTCAAGCATGTAAGAGGATTCGCCGGTCGCCCATCCCTTCATTTGCTCGAGAGGATTGACGGTAACATCCTGTTCGAAAACTTCGGTTGTCCCGTCCGAATAGGTTGCCTCGTAGCTGAAGGAGAGTGGGCCATCATAATCCGTCCCGGTCAGGACCAGGGCCAACGTATTGTCGGGGTTGACCGTCAGATTGCCAACTTCGGGCATACCAGTGATCTTGATCGCGGCAACGTCTTCAAGCGTCGTATCGATCGTCGTCACTCGCCCCGCGGCGACTTCCATGTTCTCACCGACCGGAACTTCGCGTCCCGTACCGGAAGTTAGGGGCTCTGGCTCCGGCTCGGG
>CAYMMT010000071.1:0-10175 GCA_964391555.1 uncultured Rhodobacterales bacterium | reverse complement strand
CGACCGGAACTTCGCGTCCCGTACCGGAAGTTAGGGGCTCTGGCTCCGGCTCGGGATCGGGCTCCGGCTCGGGATCGGGTTCCGGCTCGGGATCGGGTTCGGGCTCCGGCTCGGGTTCGGGCTCCGGCTCGGGTTCGGGTTCCGGCTCGGGATCGGGTTCCGGCTCCGGCTCGGGTTCGGGCTCCGGCTCGGGATCGGGCTCCGGATCCGGGTCGGGATCCAATGGGGTGATGATCGGATCTTCGGGATCGACCGGGTCCGGGACCACAGGTGAAGTCAGATCATTCGTGGCGTCGTTGAAGATGCTGAGAAGTGCAAAACACATCAGGTAGCCCTCATTTCAAACCGGACAAAGCTCTCGCCCCCGAGCACGTATTGGCGGGCGTCTCGGAACTCGAAGCCCAAGAACCGCAGCCAGCGCTGGGCGATGGCGTTCTCGCGGTGAACAAAGTTCCAAAGATAGTCGAAACCCTCGGTAAGCTTGCGGAGTTCCTTTGCGCCATGAAGCAAAAAGGCCCGCCGTACTTCGGGGCGATCAATGGCGTTTGTTGCCAGCAACCACGGAGCGACCTCGGTTTCCGAACCGTCGTGCGGCAAGGCTGCCCAACACGCGACCAGATCTCCGTCGAAGAAACCTGCCTTGCCCCGGATGCTGGCGTGACCTGCAGACACAAGCAGTTCGTCCAACGGACCTTCAGGGGCGAGCGACCGCACTTCCACGAGATCGATGTCGCGCAACCGCGTGGACAGGTGACGGAGGTGATCATCCTCGAGTGGGCGGATTTCGACGTTCATTCCTTGGCAACGCTCCGGAGGTCGATCTTGAGGGTGGTGTTGTCGTTGATTGATTGGCAGCAGTTTCAGATTTCAGACGGACCGGTCGCAGGACCTGTTGGATGGTTAATAGAGAGTTAAAATGTGACTGATTGGGGGCAAAAGGATGATCATCCTGCGTTATTGATTGGCGATATTTGAGTGAGCCGAAAGCAATCTGCCCGACCGCAACTCCAGCGCGACAGCGTGGGTTGGTTGAAAAGAAGGGAGAGATCCTGGCACATCATGGCCACGGACGAATGGAGGCGTGACAGAACTCCGGAACCCGCCGAGCCCACGGCAAGTGGGTCGCAGTGGTTCAGGTGAAATTCACCAAAATGCTGAGCGTCGCTAAACCGCAAAGTCTGGCGTTTCTCGCCAATCTCCGAAAGTTTGGCGTGTCCGCTCAACAGAGGCCGGAACATCGCTGTACCAGACCGAATGGCACCGGGCACGATAACTGCATCAGAGAGATTTGCAGCTTCAGGACGATTTCGTTTTGCAACCTTGGCAAAACGCCGACCAGAGAAACCGCCAATAGGACGGGCCTGACTCGGAACGCCATCAAGAAGTACCTGCGAGAAGGGGCGGTGGAGCCGAGGGTCAGGACGCCCAATGCAAAATGGCCAGCCGTCGATCGTGTCGAAGCAGACTGGCCGAGTAATACGTCAGCACATTTTTTCGCGATATCTGGAGTCTATTCCGTCCGGGCGGCTCAATGATCCGAATGACAGCGCTGAGACGCTATTTCAGGCCTTCGTTCATTATTCTGTTGATCCGGTTGGTGAAATGGTCCCGTGCCGACAACAGGCCCAACTTGCTGCTGATGCGGGCGCCCAGCACATTCACGACTCCGTAGTTCTTCATGTCCTTGTCCAGCTTCCGGATATGGTTGTCCCATGTCAGGAATGCCTGTTTGGCCCTTGAGGCGGGGCCCGTATCTTTGGTTGCGCGGGTATAGCCGCGCTCTTCCAGAAGCGCGCCGCAACGCAATTCCACTAACGCGACTTCGGCCGCGGACAGTTTCGCGCGCCAGGATTCGATGGTTGCCTGGTTCGGTTTGTCGTAGGTGGTGCGGCTGGAATAGCTCAATAGTCCGGGGTCGAAGTCCAGGCCCAGATGAGCACACACTTCGCGCAGTTTCTGTTCTGGTGCAGAGGCGAGGTCCTCGTATTTCAGCGACAGCAGCTGGCCAGGCTTTATCAGGGCGCGGGCTGTTTCCAGATCGCGCTCGGCTGCAAGCCAAAAATCCGCCGCGAAATACGCGTTTCCGGCCCATCCCAGGCGCATTGCCGAGGCTGCCACATCCCGTGGGTCGCGCACGATATGCAATAATTTGGAGTCAGGAAAGATGTGCAGGATCTTTCCCATTTCGGCGTGGAATGTAATCACCGCCGCGCCGGAATTCTCCTCTTTGGCCTGGGCGACGATATCGTCCACAAGATCGAGGCCGTCCAGGTCAGGCCGCCTTGTAAACTCTCTCTTGGTAAAAACGCGGTCTACAAACAGGTCGCGATGGTTGAAGCGCAGTGTGCCGTCCTGCCCGATGTCGCTATGCCACAGAATGTAGCGTTTTTCGCCGATCTCCAAGAGGTCGGGATGCCCGCCAAGCATCAGGCGAAACATGGTCGTGCCCGAGCGGACTGAACCGTAGACGATAATGGCATTTGAGAGATTTTCGTGCGCCAAGAGTCTATTCCGGCTTGCAAATGTGGAAACACAACCCTCCATGGCCCGTGGCCTGGGGCGTCCTTGCGCATTTCCTAACCAAAGCCGAAGAGCCGTTGTCAATCCCGATCGGCATGAAAAAAGTCTTTACATGAAGATGAGATACACGGGGGATGAACTCCGAGAAGGCGAGGGGCTAGGGCAGTATCAATGGTGCGCTTTCGGCCGACACCCGCTGGCCGGAGCGGTTGGTCGCCGTGACGACTAGCGTCAGAGCGCCCGCGAATGGCCTGTGAATCACCGTGAAGGTGCCGTCCCCATTGCCTGTTATGTCCCAGGTTCCGAACGAAGCGGTCAGTGATACGGTCGATGTGCTGTTGTGGGGAAGGCTGACGGGACCGATCCTGTCCGCCGTTGCAACCGCGCGCCAAACGAAATGACCGGTAAACGACCCGCCAAGGCCAGGGTTGATCACGTCAGAATAATTGGCAAAGCCCGTCACATCCCTGATGCTTCCCGAAGCCTGTGCATTCACCCCGGCCGCCGTATCGCCGCGTTGGACATCGATGTCCGTGGGTGGGTTGGGGTCGATATCCGCTGTCCAATACAGGCGACCTGCGTTCCAAGTGGACTGGAGATGCTCATAGAACAGCGGCGTGCCATTCAGGCGCCACTCATACTCCTGCATGTACTGGTCGAACCACGGCCAGTTTGACCAGGACCCGAGGCTTGTGGCGTGGTATTCCCCCGGGTAATTCAACAATTCGGCAATCACGGGCGGTGCGGTGTTGATTGGCGCGTCCAGCAATCCCGCAACAGCATTGGACACGTCGTGCGCCCCAATATTTGTTAGGGTTGGGCGCCTGATATTGCCACCGAAGTCCCGCACCGGAACGTTGCCCGCCGATACCGCATCGATCGCGAGCGAACCGGACACAGGTTTGAAGACATCGGCACGGTCGACGGGCGACCATGTCGAAACAGGGTTACTCTGCAACGGGGCCTCAATCAGGTTGTTCTCTATTGTTGGTGCGGCACCGACCCAACTGCTGGACAGCTCGCACAAGTCCACATCCCGGTCGTAGGTCCCCCGCCGGTCACTCACAATGGTATTGAACGCGATGACCGTTGGATCGGACTCCCACCCTGGCTCGAATGTCCAGTCGGCGATCTTGGGCTGCACCAATTGCATGAACCTGGCTCTTTGCGTGCCGGCCCGTTGGTAGATGTTCGGCAGGTAGACCACGTTGTTGCGGGCGTAGATACCGCTCGTCGATGCCGAGATGAATGATCCCGAATGCTGGCGGCGAAAATTGAACTCGTTGCGGTCAACCACGGCTTTGAACCGGGGCATGTAACCCTTGTCACCATCCTTGTTGCGTCCGATGGACAGGAATGTGCCCGACGTGCCCCGGTTGCGCTGAATGTTGATGACGCTCGTGCCATAGGCCGTCCGGGTGAAGGGCGGGTTGTTCCCGTCCAGATCGGTGTCGCTATAGACCGGCAGGATCCGAAGGCAGGGTTGAAGAGCGAAGTCCGCTCCAGCTTGGGTCCAGCCGCCTGAACCGGCAAGGTTGCAATTCGTAACGCCAAGATACTCGCAGACGGTGATCCGCATCGGCCCATGGTCTGTCGCCTCGTTGCGAACCTTGTCCTTGTCGTCGCGCATCAGTGCGTTCGGGTCGAGCACGGCTTCCAGGCCGCTGATACCGACAATGCACTGGGATCCCCACTGTGCGAGGGCGTAGTTGGAGTAGTTGTTGGACCGGACATCATGAACGCCCAGAAACGTGGTTTCTTGGCCATCGGTGTTGCGATAGGTGCCCGAACTGCTGGTCAACTCTCGCAAACCAGTGGCGCCGACCTTGCAATAGGAGCGATAGAGGACACCGCTGTCGGCGTCACTGGTTTGGCAAAAGTTGACCCATCCCAGATCAGGATTGTGCACTCCGGTCACCGGGTCATAGTACCCTTCGGCGTCAACTTCGTAGACAGCAAAATGGCTCGCGTCGCCTTGGCTGCCGGGGTTGAAGAAGCTGAGCTTGCTGTCATTGGCGATTTGAGTGCCGGGGCGCAACACCGGACGGCCTCCGCTGCCGAAACCGTTCTTCGAGGTTACGTAGCTCCGACCCCGCAGGTTTACGGAATTCAGCCCCCAACTGAAGGTTTCACCCCGCCTGAATGTCACTCGCGTGGTGTCAGCTTCCGTTGTGGTGATCCCCTCGAATTCGGCCAAACTCGCAATGTGAAAAACGCCGGAACCCGCAGGCGGCACGCCAGAAAAGTCCGGGGCCCCCGACACTTCTCCGAAATCCACATACAGGTCTTTGGTCCAAAGGATGTCGTTTTCGGGATCATCGACCGTGATCGGAAGTGGTACGATCGCCAGCACACCGGTTCGATCCCGGATCGTGACGCTTGGGGCCTTGGACCCGGGTAATGTGTAGGCCTTCGAAACGACCCGCCCGAATTCGACGTTGGCGTCACCGTTGGGTAGGTTCTGTGCGACCGTGAATGTTGAACCGGCATCGTCGAAATCCCATTCGAAATCGAGATCGCGGTCGATGTCTCCCGTATACCCGGTGACATCGGTGACGTAAAAGATCACCACCTCTCCGGGCAATACGTTGCCCATGGGAAACCGCTCGACGTTTACCGTGATGTCCTGCGCCGCGGCCCAGGCGCTGATGGTCACCGGACCACGGGTCGTGCTTCCCTGACTCGCCGATACTGTGACCATCTGCCCGTCAAGGGCACTCGACAGAAACCTTGCTTTTCGTGGCATCACACGCTCTTTCTGAGGACAATGGCGGCGGTCGATTGACCGCCCAAGTTGCAGGTAATGGTCCGCGTCCCGGCATTTGGCGCGGCGAGGTCATCAGCGATCCCTACCCATTCTGCCGGCCCCGAACTGCCAAGCTCGAGCGCATCGCGGTGGGTGGCACCGGACCACGCGGAGGCCGGGTCGCTGCCGTTGGCGGCGGTCACCATTGCGATGATGGCATCGTCTGGCTCGATATTCACGACAATGTCCCCAGAGTTCGGTTGGTATCCTGCGTCTGCCACAATCGGCACATCGGGTGACTGGATTGTATAGGCCCAAACCCGAACGTCCTGATCCGGGGCGGGCTCATAGCCGGGTTGCCAGGATATCGAAACGGACGCCGTGGTTCCGGTGGGCACCTTCTGTGTGCTGAGCGCGAAGCACACGAAGCGGTCATGATCGATACCGTCACCGTCTGATCCAGCGAGAAGGCTCGTTGGCACACCATTTAGCGTGATCCCGGCCAGAGCGGCATCACCGCTTGTGCCTGTGATTGTCGTGACCACGACAAGAACCCAGCGATCCGCATCCGGATTTCCCGCCGGAACATTGCCCAAGGTCGGGTTCGCCACAGGAGCAGGGAGAGTGATGCCACCAGCGTAAGCCGGTACGAAAACCGTGGGATCGGGCACGCTGATCGGAACGCTGGCCGATGACCGGGTTCCCGCGCCATCAGACAGTGTCTCGACAACCCTGATCGAGTTGCCGAGGTCATCGCCGGCCAGCAAATATGCGGCCCCATCCGCGCCCGTGATATCGGCGAAAACGCCATTGCCATTGAGGTCCGATTGCCACTGATATGTTGGTGCCAACAACCCGGCATTTTCAGGATCATATACCCAAAGCCCGGGCAGCAGCGAGAGTTGGCTGCCAGGTCCAGGCAAGATCCCGGACTGGATCTGCGGGGGAACCAGGTTTTCTGGGCCGCCGGCCAGATCCGATTCGCTAAAGGTAAATACCCCTGATCCATTGCCCGTATCATAGTCGGAATAAACCGCCGGACTGTCGATGGACAGGGTGACCAGTCCGGTCACGTTCTCGAGTTCGAGTCTGTTATCCTGGGTTTGGACGAGAGAAAGTGCATCAACCGTCGTGATCTCGAACCCCGAATCTGCGAAGCCACCCGAGTTTGTGCCGCGAAAGACAAGTTGAACCGGTGTCGGACCAGTAACCGAGGACGGTGTCCCACTCAGAATACCGTTCGAAAGCGATAGCCCGGGTACAAGGCCCGATACCCAGGCCACGGTCACGTCCTCGCCGGTGAAATCGGCCGCAATATCCAAGGGCGCAATTGCCGTGCCGACCTCCAGTGTCAAATTGCCGATCCCGTTGGCCGCAACGGGGGCTACGTGGACTACGGGACCAACCGCAGCTGAGGTGGCGCTGGCTGTGCCCTCGCTGTTGGTTTCGATCTGTTGAACGGTGATCAATGCGCCCTCGTCTGCGAGACCAAGCACGAGTGTATTGCTGGTGCCCCCCGGGATAGGTGCTCCGTTCCGGAACCATTGCCAGTTCCGGTCTGGCATCGGATTACCCGTGGCCGGGCTCTGGACGGCAGTGAGTACCTGCGCCACTCGGACCTCGCCCGATAATGCCGGTTGACCCTCGATGGCAGGTGCTTCGGCAGTTTGCGCAAGCTGATCGCCAGCGTCCAGGGCAGTGCCAATTGCGACCCCAATCCCGATATTCAGCATGAAAGGCCCTCGAAATCTGCAGCATTGAGCCCGTCGGTCAAAGCTATTGCAATGATCGGCCCCGCAGCCGCAAGAGTGCGCACTCGATCGCCACTCGGGGCGGCGACCTCCGGTTTGCCGAATGTCTGAATAAGGGGAGTGCGTGGCGGAACCGACCCGCCGCCCGGATTCCTGCGCGGTGAGCGGGGCGCGAGGCTTCCGAGGTTGGGAATTCGGTTCCCGAGAAGGCCCATGGATACATCCTTTCTGATGCGAAACCACAGTCGCCAAGCCCTGTTGAGAGAAGGCTTGCGACACCGGCGGGCCAGACATCCGCCCGCCCTTTGAAAGTCCAAGACCTCCGGGCTCAGATTGCTGGCCTTGCGGTCGCCAGAGGCTTTGGATCATCGAGGCCGACTCTCATTTCCTTGGCCTAACGGACAACTAAGACAGCGAACGTTGCTCAACTCCTCACCGAAAAGTGCCCCTTCAATGTCATTTCCTGCTGGAAGTGCATTTTCCGTCAACAGCTTCTGAGGTATTCGGCAAGGGACCTGATGACGGGCATCGGCCGGACCACGGTCGTTGACGTACAAACCTAGCTATGGGGCCAACTCACTGACTACGTCGATCGATCCAGCCAGTAACGCAGCCGTTCTCAACGCCGTTACCGTCGTATCGCAGCAGGAGCTGTTGGCCGACTTGCGTTCCCATATGGAGCGGGGGGACGGGTTCTCGGTTGCGACGATGAACCTCGATCACATTGTCAAGTTGCGCGAGGACCCCAAATTTCGGCAGGCATATTCCGCGCAGACCCATGTGACCGCCGATGGTCGCCCCATTGTCTGGTTGTGCCGCTTGGCAGGTCGGAACATCGAGCTCGTCACCGGCTCCGACCTGGTCGAACCTCTTGTGTCGCTCTGTGCTGACGCGAATGTGCCGATCGGGCTCTTTGGCTCGACCCCGGAGGCGCTGAATATTGCATCGGATCGCCTCAAGGCCCGGTTTGCCGGTCTCAAGATCGAATGCTGCCTCTCGCCCCCCATGGGATTTGAACCGGATGGTGCGGCCGCCAGATCCATGGTCCAAGAGCTTGCTGGATCCGGCGCACGGGTGATTTTCCTGGCCCTCGGCGCACCCAAGCAAGAGGTATTCGCGGCCTCCGCCCGGACGGACCGGCCCGATCTGGGCTTCGTCTCGGTCGGCGCAGGGATTGATTTCGTCGCGGGAACTCAGATTCGCGCCCCTCGCCTTGTTCGCAGACTGGCTCTGGAGTGGTTCTGGCGGCTCTCTACAAATCCACGCCGAATGCTGGGCCGCTACGCTCGATGTGTCGCGATTCTGCCGGGCCTCACCCGAAGTGCGCTTGGGATGCGCAAGTCGGCGGTGGAGGGCAAACCCCGATGACAAGCGCTTCGTCAATGGTAAGCCCATGGTAACAATCGCTTACTTGGCTTGGCCGATCATAACGGTGATCTTGGCGATACGTCTTTCATTCCCAAAGGCGATCTTGGTGTCGCTTATCGGTGGGTTCTTGCTCTTGCCGGTCTCGGAGGGCATCAATCTGCCCGTCCTGCCCACATTTGATAAAGACACCATCCCGGCGCTTTCGCTCTTTGTCCTGGCAATGCTCTTCCATCGCCAGTTGACGCATGTGGGGGGCGACGTGATTCCAAACCGGCCAGGCTGGTTGCCACGGTCGATCTTCGCTCTGACAGGTCTTGCAATGGTTTGTCTTGGGGCCGTGTTAACTGCGCTGACAAATGGAGATCCTGTCGTTTACGGCTCGACCTCCATACCGGGCTTGCGGCCCTACGATGGTGCGTCGCTGGCGCTGACGTCCCTAACCCTCATGCTGCCGCTGTTTCTCGGTCGAAAGTTCTTTGCCGATTCTGAAGGGCAAGCACTTTTGCTGAAGGCGCTTGTGATTGCTGGCCTGGGCTACAGCCTTCTTGCGCTCTACGAGATCAGAATGTCGCCACAGCTCCATCGGATGGTCTATGGCTTCTTTCAGTTCCAGTTCCTGCAGCAAATCCGCGGCGGTGGGTTTCGACCAGTTGTCTTCACGCAGCACGGTCTGCAACTGGCCATTTTCTTTGTGACGGTTGCACTGGCAGCCTTTGGCGCCTGGCGGATCGCAGACCGTGAGCGGCGACGTTTCTATTTGCTGGGTGGTTGCTGGCTGCTCCTTACCTTGGCTCTATCGAATTCCTTTGGAGCCCTCGCGATAGCGATGATTTTCCTGCCCTTCATCATTTTTCTAGGGGTTCGAGCCCAGCTTTTGGCAGCAAGTGTTGTGGCAGGGGCGATACTGGTTTTTCCGTTTTTGCGTGGGGTCGACGTTATTCCAACGCAGACACTCGTATCTTGGGCTGGATCTATTGATCCAGGGCGGGCCGCATCCCTGCAGTACCGCTTTGACAATGAAGATATTCTGCTGGAACACGCCAACGAGAAGCCCCTGTTCGGGTGGGGTGGCTGGCGGCGAAACCGGGTCTTCGAAGAGGATGGAGTTGATATCAGCACGACCGATGGCGCGTGGATCGTGCTTATCGGTCAAAGAGGTTGGGTTGGTTACCTTGGGCAGATCGGACTCCTGATTCTGCCGATCATCCTATTGGCCCTGAAGCGAAGATCGTATCGTTTGGAACCAGTTACCGCTGTACTGGCCCTCATATTGGCGGCCGCGGTTGTTGATCTGATACCCAACGGTTTCCTGTCGCCGCTAACCCTTCTGATCGCCGGGACCCTTTGGGGACGTTTGGAACGAAAAGCCGCCGTCTCCGAAGCCTCCCCGGAGCTGAAACTCGCGGATGAGCCGTCTACGGCGAAGCCTCGACCGGGCGCAGCTGTCTCGGAGTTCGGCGATGGTCGCCGGGCAACTGTCTACACACGGCAGGACCCCAACAAACGACATGACCGCAAGGCACCTTGAGCCTGTGTAGGTCCCGGGTCCCGTTTCGACGGGACAACGCCACACCAGGTCGTGTCGGAGTCTCTCGCTGAGGACCTTTTTTCAGGAGTCCTCACCCGACCTTTGAAACGCGGATTGTGCTGCTCTTGATACTGAGCGAACCCGGACCCGTCGATCCCGAGCCACAGGCCCCTCAAAAACGCCCTATGAAGGTGAAGAATCGCGCTTGCGGATGACGCGGGCGGGAACGCCGCCCATCACGCAGTAGTCGTCGACCGATTTG
>CAYMMT010000070.1:12891-13963 GCA_964391555.1 uncultured Rhodobacterales bacterium | reverse complement strand
GCCGCGGCGGCGGTGGGGTCGAGCCCGGCTGTCGGTGCGTCGAGCAAGACGATCTCGGGATCGAGCGCCAGCGCCCGCGCCAGTCCGGCGCGTTTGCGCATCCCGCCCGACAGTTCGGACGGGCGTTTGTCACCGGCGTTCCACGGCAGGCCACTCATGGAGATCTTGAGCCGCGCGAGGTCTTCGCGGGTCGCCGGGTCGAGGCCGGGGATCTGGCGCAGCGGCACCTCGACGTTTTCGCGCACCGTGAGGGAGGAAAAGAGCGCGCCATCCTGAAACATGACGCCGATCCGCTGGCCGAGCGCCGCGCGGTCCGCCTCGCCCGCGTTGAGCATGTCGGTGCCCAGCATGCGGATCGTGCCGCCGTCCGGCCGCTTCAGCCCGGCGATGGTTCTCAGCAGGACCGACTTGCCGGTGCCCGACCCGCCGACGATGCCCACCACCTCTCCGCGGTACACGTCGAGGTCGAGGTTGTCGTGGATCACGTTGGGGCCGAACTGGGTCCGGATGCCACGCAATTCGATGACCGTTTCGGGCATCCTCAGATCCCCAACTGCGCGAAGAAGATAGAGAACACGGCGTCGATGACGATCACCGCGAAAACCGCCGAGACGACCGAGGTCGAGGTCATGCGCCCCAGGCTTTCGGTCGTGCTTTCGACGCGCAACCCGTCCCGGCATCCGATCACACCGATCACGAGGGCAAATACCGGTGCCTTGACCATTCCGACAAGCACGTGGCTGACATCCGTGCCTTCGATCAGGCGGAGCCGGAAGAGCTCGGGCGAGATCCCAAGTTCGACCCACGCCATCAGCGCGCCGCCAAGAAGCCCCGAGACATTGGCGATCAGCCCGAGGATCGGCAGCATCAGGATCAGGGCCAGCACCCGAGGCACGATCAGCGCGTCGGCCGGATCGATGCCAAGGGTCCGCATCGCGTCGATCTCTTCGCGCATCTTCATCGACCCGATGGCGGAGGTATAGGCCGAGGCGGTGCGCCCGGCGACGATGATCGCGGTCAGCAGGATGCCGAGTTCCCGCAGGATCGAAATCGCGATCAGTTCGACCACGAA
>CAYMMT010000070.1:11497-12791 GCA_964391555.1 uncultured Rhodobacterales bacterium | reverse complement strand
GTCGCGGATCGTGTCCAGCAGAAGCGTCGAGTCGTGGTCGATGCCTTCGAAGGTGAGGCTGCCCCCCGCTGCCGCCATTTCGTTCTGTCGGGTGATCAGCGCCCATCCGACAGAAGTGTCGAAACTCTCCAGCGCTCCCATGTCGACAACCCCGTGCTTCGCGGCGGGCAGGTCTGCGAGGACCTCGCGCAGTCGCGGCAGATCGCGCAACGACAGCCGACCCGTCAGTGTCAACTGCGGTTGCGTGTCGGCAGCGGCGATGCTGATTTCACCGGAGGTGTTGTCGGTCGGCTCGGCCATCGGGTTTCCATTTTCGGCCGGTCAACCGGCTGACGTGCAGCACTGCCAGCAATTCGCGCCGGTGTCACGTGGTCCCGTTGCCCTTCGCCGGGCGGGTCGGTAGATCGCGGGCCATGTCTGACCCGAATGCACATCCCTCTGGCGCTCCGTGGCGCAATTTCTATGGCCGCACCAGGGGCAAGACTCTGAAGCCCGCGCAGGAGCGGTATCTGGCCGAGGACCTGCCGCGTGTTGCCGTGCCGGGCGTGCGCTGGGACGAGAACCCGGATCGCGCGCCACTGGACGTGGCCGCCCTCACCGGCGGTGGGCCCCTGTGGCTCGAGATCGGGTTCGGGGGGGGCGAGCACATGGTCCATCAGGCCGCCGCCCATCCCGGCGTGACCGTGCTGGGGTGCGAACCCTTCGTGAACGGGGTCGCCATGGCGCTCGGCAAGATGCGCCGCGCCGGGGTGACGAACATTCGCCTGCATCCGGGGGATGCGCGCGATTTGCTCGACGTCTTGCCGCCGGGGTCCGTGGACCGGGCCTTCCTGCTGTATCCCGACCCGTGGCCGAAGGCGCGCCATCACCGGCGCCGCTTTGTCACGCCCGAGCATCTTGGGCCGCTGTTCGACGCCATGGCACCGGGCGCGCTGCTGCGGATCGCGACCGACATTCCCGACTACGTGCGGCAGAGCCTGCTGGAGGTTCCCGGAGCCGGGTTCGTCTGGACCGCCGACGGTCCGGGTGACTGGCGCGCGCCGTGGCCGGACTGGCTCTCCACCCGCTACGAGCAAAAGGCCCTGCGCGAAGGGCGGCGACCCCACTACCTCACGTTCCGCCGTCCGGACACGTGATTTGCGTTTCCGGCCATGTCCCCTAGGGTTGCCGGTGAACGGAGGTGGCCATGACTGAACTTTCGCTTGGGCTCTACGGGCTGGGAACCATGGGCAGCGCCCTGGCGCTCAACATCGCGGAGAAGGGCTTTGGCCTGCATGTGGCGAACCGATCCGCG
>CAYMMT010000070.1:0-11397 GCA_964391555.1 uncultured Rhodobacterales bacterium | reverse complement strand
GGCATGGGCGTGTCCGGCGGAGAAGAAGGCGCGCGCAACGGGCCGTCCATCATGGTTGGTGGTCCCGAGGAGGCCTGGTTGCAGTTGCGACCGATGCTCGAAGCAATCTCGGCCAAACATGACGGTGCGCCCTGTGCGGCTTGGCTCGGACCCGATGGGGCGGGACATTTCGTCAAGACGGTGCATAACGGGATCGAATATGCCGAGATGCAGATGATCGCCGAGGTCTTTGGCCTGGAGCGGTCCGCCGGCACGCCGCATGCCGATATCGGCGCGATGTTCGCACGTTGGAACGAAGGACCGCTGGCGTCCTATCTGGTCGAAATCACGTCGATCGTACTTGCCGCGCGCGACCACCTGACGGGGGCCCCCGCGGTGGAAGAGATCGTCGACAAGGCGGGCCAGAAAGGCACCGGTCGCTGGACCGTGATCGAAGCCCTGAAGCTGGGCCAGTCGGCGAGCGTTATCGAAGCGGCGGTGGCCGGGCGCGGCTGGTCATCGGATCCGGTGCGGGCCGTGGCCTCCGGCATCCTGCCGGGACGGTCGGAGGCAGTAGACCTGCCGGAGGAGACGCTGGAGGCGGCGCTGATCGCGGGGCGGATCATCGACCACGCGCAGGGGTTTGCCATTCTGGGGGCGGCATCGGAGGAGTTCGGCTGGGACCTGGATCTGGCCCGGACAGCCGAGATCTGGCGCGCCGGATGCATTATCCGGTCGGCCCAGCTCGATGATTTTGCCAGCGCGTTTCGGGCCGGGCCACCAAAAGGGCATCTGGCGCTGAGCCCGGCGATGGCCGGTATTCTGGATCAGACCGTGCCGGGCTTGCGGGCTGTTGTGGCCAGCGCCGTCTCGGCCGGTCAGCCGGTTCCGGCGCTGTCGGGGGCGCTCGGCTGGTATGACAGCATGACCAAGGCACGCGGAACCGCGGCGGTCATCCAGGCCCAGAGGGACTATTTTGGCCGGCACGGGTTCGACCGCGTGGATGGCGTCGCGGATCGTCACGGACCGTGGTGGCGGCAGGTCTGACGGGGCCGAAAATCGTGACGATTTTCGGGATCGATTTTCGCAACGAAAATCGCCGCGCGGTCAGATCTGGGGGTTTGTTCGGATCAGATCAAGCCGGTCCGGGCGGCCCGGCTCGATCCGGCTGCCCATATCGCGCAGCAAATCGTCCACCACCGCCGTGACCTCGGGCCCGGGGCCGGTGCTGCGGGGGTAGACCGGGGCCCGGCGGTCATCGAGGATCGGGGCCTCCCACCCGGTTGTGCTGTGTGCGAAACGCCGGAGCCCGTCACGCCCGAAATGGTCGAGATAGCCCTGCGCCACCGCGTCGAGGTAACTCAGAAGGATCGGATGACCGGCGTCCGGCGGCGCAAGGTGGCCATGGGCGACCTCGTAGACGATCACCGGGCCCGGCGGCCCATCGTGACGGGTTTCCCCGGCGACGTCACGGCGAACATAGGCCCGTTCGCGGTGATCGAGCGCGGCCCAGTCCGCCTCCGGCACCGTCGCCAGCAATCCCTCGACGTCCGAACCCCGGGCCGCTTCTATGGACAGGAAGGCGACGCTGCGCAGGGTCGAATGGCGCCAGACGCGCCGGTGGTTGGACAGCGTCGCGGGGCGCAGGTCCGTGTAGTCGTGGGTGCGCGCATTCACCAATGACCCGTAACCAAAGACACGCGTCACGTCCCGCGCCCTCCGCTCCAGCCGCCCTCGCGCCTGATCGCGGTCGACGACGCGTCGGTCATGGGAAGATTGATGAAGCACCACGCCGGGGCCCCGCTCCGTGCCAGTAGTCGGGAGGCGCGGCCGGGCAGGCGCCAGCGCCGATAGGTCCGGGCGGTGGCCGACATCCGGGCCGAGATCCGCTGACCGGGGCGCGCGAGGATCCCCAGAGGGGTGGTTTCGATGATGTCCGTCCAGTTCTGCCAGCGGTGGAACTGGGCCAGGTTGTCGGCCCCCATGAGCCAGACAAACCGCACGCCGGGGTAGATGGCGCGCAGGGCCGCAAGCGTTTCTGCGGTGTAGCGGGTGCCCAGCCGATCCTCGATGTCGGTCACCGTCACGGCGGGATGCCGCATGACCTGTTGCGCAACGGCCATGCGGTCGGGCAGGGGCGCGGGGCCCCGGGTCTTGAGCGGGTTGCCGGGTGAGACCAGCCACCAGACACGGTCCAGCCCGAACCGCGTCAGCGCGGCGCGGGTGATGTGGGTATGGCCCTCGTGTGCCGGGTCGAAGGACCCGCCGAGAAGGCCGATGGTCTGACCCGCCCGGGCCGGTGGGAAACCTCTCATGGCGCTTGTCTGGGCGGGGTCGGCGGGAGCGTCAAGGGGCGGGGGTGTACCGGACGAACGCGAACCGGCTGCCGTCGGGTGACCACGACGGCACGTTCAGGGTGCCCTGCCCCCCGAAGAGCGCCACGAGGTCCCGCGCGTTTCCGCCCTCGGTATCCATGATCCTCAGGCGCACGTCGCGCCCGGCGGGGTGGCCCGCGGTGCCGGGCGGGTAGGCAAGCCAGACCACATGGGCGCCGACCGGGCAGGGATGCGGAAACCAGTCGACATCCGCGCCATCGGTCATCCGCTGCAGGTCGGACCCGCCGGGCCGCACGCGCCACAGGTCGACACCGCCATCCCGCTCCCCGTTGAACCAGATCCAACCGCCGTCCGCGCTGAAGTCGGGGCCGTCGGCGTGGTCGAACGCGTCGGTCACCAGACGCTCGTCACTGCCATCCACGGCGCAGGTATAGATCGCGACCGTCCGACTGCCCCGCGCAGCCGCATAGGCGAACCGGGCGCCGTCCGGCGACCAACTGTGCCACCAACTGGGGACATTCGGCGTGACCCGACGGGGCGTGCCACCGGTGATTGGCAGGGTATAGATGCAGGACGCATCGGTGCGGGATTTGTCCGACAACGCAAGGGTTTGTCCGTCCGGCGATATGCCGTGATCGTTATTGCAGGCCACAGCAAAGCCGGTGTCGATCCCGACCAGCGACGGGTCCGCCAGCGGCACGCGGTAAAGCCGCCCGGAACCGTTCACGATCAGGCTGCCATCGGGATGCCAGTTCGGCGCCTCGATATGGCCCGCGTGGCGCAGCAGCACCTCCACGGAGCCCGACAGATCGCAGAGGCAGAGCTCCGAAATCATGCGGGTCCGCCGGGATGGTAGGCGAAGCGGTGAAACCGCGCCTCGGCCGCCTGTCCGGTCATGTCCATCGCGACCATGCCGACGAAGGCCCCGGTAAAGGAGGCATGTTCGCCGCGTCCGCCTTCGTCCGAGATCACGCTGGCATCCAGTTCCGGTCCGATGCGCAGCCAGTCGCCGCCCTGCCGCCAGAAGAACCGCTGGACGGCATTGTCGACCTCGACCCGCAGGTCGACCGGGCCGGGCGCCACGGGAACCGGCTCGGCCGGGAACGTCCAGGCCCCCTCCGGCCAGTCTCCGGCACAGGAGGCGATGGTCAGCGCCGGGGCGCCATCCTCGACGCTCAAAAGCAGGGCGTGGAACTTGTGCTGGTTGTAATACGTCGTGAGACCCGCGGCCTGTTGATAGCTCGTGGGTGAAAAATCCACTTTCGTTTCAGCGGTATAGACGTGATGTTCTTGTCGGCGTGCCACCAGCGACTGTTCGAAGAAAGAGCCGATCGCCTCGCGCCCGATGAGGACCAGCGCATCATCGTCGAGCCGGAAGATGCGGTCTTTCTCAGGGGTGCGGAGCCATTGAAACTCCGGTGGCAGGGTGCCGCCGAGGTCGTGCAAGACCGACCGGGGCGGTCGCGGCTCGGCGTCGGCCAGAGCGGGGACTTCGACCCGCGGCGCCAGTCCCCCGGCTTCGAGCCATGGCCAGTCATCGCGCCAGATCACCTTTTCGATTCCGCTTTCGCGCCCCAGCGGGCAGAACCGCCCGGTGCCGTCCGGCCCGGGAATGGGGCGGCCCATGAGGAAGGTGAAATACCCCTCGTCCGGGCCGGTCTCCACATATTGTCCGTGGCCGGTGCGCTGGAGCGGGTGATCGGGGTCGGTGACATGGATCACGTGCCGCTGGGGGTGTTCCTCGTAGGGGCCCCAGATATCCCGCGACCGGGCCATGGAAATCGCGTGGGAGTAGCCGGTCCCGCCCTCGGCAACGACAAGGTAATACCACCCGTTCCGTTTCATCAGGTGCGGCGCTTCCGTCAGGCCGAGGTCCGTGCCGCTCCAGATCACGTCAACCTTGCCGACAAGCCCGAACTCCGGCGACCATTCCTGCAGCAGGATCCCGTCGAAGGAGGCGTGGGCCGGGTTGCCCCCGGTGCCGGGACCCCGGTGGTTCCACCGCATGTTCACGAACCATTTGCGCCCGTCGTCGTCGTGAAAGAGCGACGGGTCGAAACCCGAGGAATTCACGTACCACGGGTCCTGCCACGGTCCCTCGATCCGTTCGGCGCAGGTGATGTAGTTGTGGGTGTCCTTCACCGGTCCGTTCAGGCGTTTGACATCCGTGTAGACCAGCCAGAACAGGTCCCCGTCGTGGCTGATGCAGGGGGCCCAGATGCCACCCGAATCCGGATTGCCGCGCATGTCGAGCAATGCGGCCCGGTCCAGCGGGCGGTTCGCCAATTCCCAGTTCACCAGATCCGTGGAGCGGTGGATCTGGACGCCCGGGTACCATTCAAAGGTCGACGTGGCGATGTAGAAGACCCCGTCCACCTCGCAGATCGAGGGGTCCGGATTGAAGCCAGGCAGGATCGGATTGCGGATCATGGAGTTTCCTAAAACGATTACGTCCCGCTACACTGCGCCGGATGCTCCCCATTTGTCAAAGCACGGTGCGTCGTTTGATCCCCTAAAATGCTCCGGAATTCGGCCTTGGGAGGCACAACCGGTTAACCTGCAAAAAAGCCGCGTGAGGTACCGGTGTCGACCAATTGCGACACCGAGGTCCCGCTTGTCCATCTTTGTCTTCTACGTCCTGATCTCTGCGGTGGCGGCGCTGATCCTTGCCCGGGCGGCCTGGACCTGGTGGGGCCGGGTCGTGAAGCTGCAGGAGGTTCTGGCCGGCACCCGGGAGGATCTGATCCAGCAGATCAGGGCGGTCGAGCATTTCCGGACCGCTGCGGAACACGCCAGCGACGGGATCATCATTCAGGAACTCAACGGGCTGATCATCTGGGCCAACCCGGCCTATTGCCGCATCATGGGTCTGCCGAAGGATCAGATCCTGGGGCGCAATCCGCTCGAATTCGCTCTGCCGGAAAACGTCACGATGAGCCGCGAAGAGATCGCCGCCTTTCGGTACGATCCGAGGGACTACAAGGAGTCGACCCTGCGCCTGTTCCGAAACAGGCGGGGCGATGGAACGGAGTTCTGGAACCAGATCAACGTCTCCATCCGCAAGCTCCCCAATGGCGACGTCCATGCCATTCTCGTCTGCCGCGACGTCACCAAGCAGATCGAGGATCAGGATCGCCTGCGGGAAACCCAGTCACAGCTCGAATACGCGGCGAGCCACGACATGCTGACCGGGGTGGCCAACCGGGCGGAGCTGATGCGCTATTGTGAAGAGGCACTGGGCAAGGCCGGCGAACAGGATGAACCGCTTGGCATGCTCCATATCGACCTCGACAAGTTCAAGGAGATCAACGACACGCACGGCCACTCCATCGGCGATGCCGTTCTCGAATCGGTCGCGCATCGCATCGGGGAAACGATCACCGTCGACGGGCTGGTCGCGCGCATCGGCGGCGACGAATTCGTTGTGGTCTGCGAAGGCCCCGAGAGCCTGCCGAAGCTCGCCAAGTTGGGGGAACGTCTGTGCAAGAAGATCTCGCAACCGCTGCAACTGGATGACGTGACCTTCCGGATCGAGTGCTCCGTCGGTGCCGCCCTGGCCGCGCCCGATTGCACCGGTCCGGAGGAGTTGATGGTGCAATCCGACTTCGCGCTCTACGAGGCCAAGCGCCGGGGACGCAATCAGGTGGCCATCTATGACGAGGGGTTGCACCGGCGGCACTCGGCCGAGGTGCGCCGCGCCTCTCAACTCCGCGACGCGATCTATACCGACCAGTTCGTGCGCCACTTCCAGCCGACCTTCGACATGAGCACCGGGCGCGTGTCGGGCTTCGAAACGCTGGTGAGGTGGGTTCGCCCCGACGGCAGCAAGGCGCAACCGGACGAGTTTCTGCGCCAGGCCGAAATGCTGGGGCTGATGGGCGATCTCGACCTCGCCTCGATGTCGGCCGCGCTGGACATGAAGGACCGGCTGACCTGGGCCGGCTGGCCCGACCTGCGGATCAACTTCAACGCCTCGTCCGAGTTGCTGCTGCACCCGGACTTCATTGCGCGGCTGATCCGGGGCGTGGAGACCCGGCGGATCGACCGGTCCCATGTCGTGATTGAAATCCTCGAAACCACGATGTTCGGCAGCCCCAACAGCACCGGCCGGGAGGCCGAGGTCATCGCCGATCTGAGAGAGGCGGGATTCCGCGTCATGCTCGATGATTTCGGAACCGGCTACGCGGGACTCGGCCATCTGACGGGGCTGGCCGTGAGCGGCGTGAAGCTGGATCGTGCGCTGGCGTCGCAAGTCATCGAGGACGCCGCCAGCGCCCGGGTCGCGGACGCGATCCTGAAGCTGTGCCACGACCTCGACCTCGACGTGGTGGCCGAGGGGGTCGAGACCCGCGAACTCGCCGAAGCGC
Source organism: uncultured Rhodobacterales bacterium (assembly GCA_964391555.1). Taxonomy (GTDB): domain Bacteria; phylum Pseudomonadota; class Alphaproteobacteria; order Rhodobacterales; family Rhodobacteraceae; genus JAMWZF01. Next base: position 4,715 of record CAYMMT010000070.1, on the reverse strand, counting down.
TCTACGCCATGGGCTGTCCGGTGATGCAGGGCTTCTGGATCGGTCACCCGATGCCGGCGGCGGAGGCGATCGAGTGGCTTCGTGAAGGGCCCCGGACCATTGAACCGCTGCGGTCGGCAATCTAAGGAAGGGGCTGAGCCCGACCTTTCAGAAATGAGCGACCCATGGCCAGCTACCAGTATGTCTACCACATGGATGGCGTCTCCAAGACCTATCCCGGTGGCAAGAAGACCTTTGAAAACATCCGCCTGAGCTTTCTGCCCGGTGTGAAAATCGGCGTCGTGGGCGTCAACGGCGCCGGGAAATCGACGCTGCTGCGGATCATGGCCGGTCTGGACAAGGAGTTTTCGGGCGAAGCCTGGGCCGCCGAGGGCGCGCGGGTCGGCTACCTGCCGCAGGAGCCCGAACTCGACAACAGCCTGACGGTTCGCCAAAACGTCATGCTGGGGGTGAAGGCCAAGAAGGACATTCTCGACCGCTACAACGAACTCGCGATGAATTATTCCGACGAGACGGCGGACGAGATGGCCCGGCTTCAGGACGAGATCGACAGCCAGAACCTCTGGGACCTCGACGCGCAGATCGACGTCGCCATGGAAGCCCTGCGCTGCCCGCCGGACGACGCCTCGGTCGAAACGCTCTCGGGCGGGGAAAAGCGCCGGGTGGCGTTGTGCCAGCTGCTGCTCGACGCGCCCGACATGCTGCTGTTGGACGAACCCACGAACCACCTCGATGCCGAGACGATCGCGTGGCTTCAGAACCACCTGATCGAATACAAGGGAACAATCCTGGTCGTCACGCACGACCGCTATTTCCTCGACGACATCACCGGCTGGATCCTTGAACTCGATCGCGGGCGGGGCATTCCCTACGAGGGCAACTATTCCGCGTGGCTGGAACAGAAGGCCACGCGGCTGGAGCCGGAAGCCCGCGAGGACTAGTCAAAGCAGAAGACGACCGGCGGACGCGAGTTGGAGTGGAGGCGGCAGGGGGAGGGGGCGCGGGAGGCGGAGTCCAAGGCCCGGATTCAGGCCTACGAGGAACTCGCCGGTCAGTCGGAGCGCGAAAAGGTCGGCCGCGCCCAGATCATCATTCCCAACGGGCCGCGTCTGGGCGGCAAGGTGATCGAGGTCGAGGGGCTGCAAAAGGCGATGGGCGACAAGCTCCTGATCGAGGGGCTCGAATTTTCCCTGCCGCCCGGCGGGATCGTCGGCGTCATCGGCCCCAACGGCGCGGGCAAATCCACGCTCTTCCGCATGCTGACCGGGCAGGAAGAGCCCGACGCGGGCTCCATCACCTACGGCGACACGGTGCAACTGGCCTATGTCGATCAGTCCCGCGATGCCCTCGCCGGCAATGCAACCGTTTGGGAAGAGATTTCGGGCGGGGCGGAGATCATCGAACTGGGCGACGCGCAGATGAACTCCCGCGCCTATTGCTCGGCCTTCAACTTCAAGGGCGGCGACCAGCAGAAGAAGGTCGGCATGCTCTCGGGCGGGGAACGCAACCGGGTGCATATGGCCAAGTTGTTGAAATCCGGCGGCAACGTGCTGCTCCTCGACGAACCGACCAACGATCTGGACGTCGAAACTTTGCGCGCGCTCGAGGACGCGCTGGAGAATTTCGCGGGCTGCGCCGTCATCATCTCCCACGACCGGTTCTTCCTCGACCGCCTCTGCACCCACATCCTCGCCTTCGAGGGCGAGGCCCACGTGGAGTGGTTCCAGGGCAATTTCGAGGACTACGAAGAGGACAAGAAGCGGCGGCTGGGGGCGGAGGCGCTGGAACCCAAGCGCGTGAAGTTCAAGAAATTCGTGAGGTGATCCATGCTCGACCGGCGCTCATTCCTGTCCATCACTGCGTTGTCCGGCCTTGCGGCGGCATGTACCCCGCTTCGGGCCGATGAATGGGACAGCCAACTCATCGTGCTGCGTCACATGGATCGGGACCCGGGCAACCCCGTGATCAACAACCTTGGGCGTCGTCGGGCGCTGGCACTGGCACCGGCACTGTCCGACCTCCAGGTGGATGCGATTTTCGCGCCGGATCTGGAGCGCAATATCCTGAGCACCGCGCCTTTTGCGGAAAGCCGCGGCGTCGACCCCACTTATATCGACACGAGCCGCAACGTGACCGAGTTCCTCACGATGCAGGCAGAGGGGCGATCGATCGTCTGGATCGGCAACACGACGAACCTCGACGAGATCTGGGTTGACCTTGCCCTGCCCGGGGACCCGCCGAAGATCTATGGGCGTATCGCGGTCCTCCGCCGGGTAGGAAATCGCCGCTGGTTTCTCGCCGAGGAGCGGCGCTTCGGCCCCTGAGCCGAAACAATCTGTTACTCAGAATCCGGCTTATCAGAACCCCCTCCGCATGAGACCCTCGGGCATGGCCTCGTGTGGGCCACCGGTCCCGCGTGGCCATTCGTAGTGAATGGTATGAAGGGAAACGGACATGGCACAGACGCCAAAGCAGGCCGGGCAGCAGCCCCCCAAACCAAAGCCGAAACCAGCGCCGCAGGGTACGGCCAAACCGATCTTCCGCGACTTCGCCTCGATCTGACCCCGCGGCGGGGTCCGGGGTGGCGGCGCCCCGCGCAGAATGCACGCGGGGCGGGAAAAAACTTGCCTAACACGGTTTCCCGACCGATATGTATGGCGCGAGTTACCACGATCTATCCACTGTCTCCGTCTTCGGCCCAGTTACACGATCCTCTGAACTGACGAGCCGACCCGCTGCATACCGCGAGCGGGACTACACTTAGGAGACCACGGAAATGGCCACCGGCACCGTGAAATGGTTCAACACCACCAAAGGCTACGGCTTCATCGCCCCTGATGGCGGCGGCAAGGACGTATTCGTCCACATCAGCGCTGTCGAGCGCTCGGGCCTGACCGGCCTCGCCGACAACCAGAAAGTGACCTACGAGCTGCAAGCCGGCCGCGACGGACGCGAAAGCGCGGTCGATCTGGCGATTGCCGACTAAATTCCCCTTGTGGGACAGCGGGGGCCGGGGGACACTCGGCCCCATGCAACGCTGTCTGACCCTGATCGCATGGACCTGCGCGACGTCTGCACTGGCAGACGAACGGGCGGTCGCACCCATCGCCCCCGAGGATCTGGGCGGCGTGGCCGAGGCTTCCGGAACCGGGGCCGAGCTTGCCCTCGTGATGGCGCTCTTCGAAGAGATCCAGCCCTGGTCCATCGACATCAACGCCGAAGTCTGCGGCTATATCGGATACAATCGTCTGGGAGAGCTTGTCCGCACCACGCATCAGGTGGGTGGCGAGGATTACTGTACGATGCCCAGTTGGCCCCGCAAGATGGTGGTCATCGCGAGCTATCACACGCATTCGACCTACAGCCCGCGTTTCGACAGCGAAATTCCGTCTTCCACGGATATCGAAAGCGATGAAGCCGCCGGAATCGACGGTTACATCGCGACCCCGGGTGGTCGACTTTGGTACGTGGACTCGGATGCCATGCTCTTGGGGCAAATCTGCGGGATCGGGTGTTTGCCGCGGGATCCGAACTTTGTCGCGGCGCCGAAAGGAACCGTGCGCGAGGTCTATTCCTACGAACAGATCCTGAAGCGCGAGCAGTATTAGGGTCCGGACCAGTCCACGTCCGTTGCCGCCGACACCACCAGCGAACCGTCGGGATAGGGCCTCATCAGACCCATCGCCGCCTTGTCGTTGCCCCTGAGCCAGATGTCGAACCGGTCGGGGTCGAGCAGCACGCCCATGCGATGGTGAATGTCCTTCACGTCGGCGCTGGGTTCACAGGTCACGGTTGCGGCCTGTGGCAGGATGCGGCCACCCGGTGCCGTCCAACTGTCTGTAATCGCGGCAAAGAACAAAAGCCCGCCGGACTTCGGCCGGATCGCCCAAGCGGTCTTCTTGCGGGTCGTTCCGGTCCATTCATACCACCCGTCAACAGGCACGATCCCGCGGCCGACACCGGAAAAGGCGGATTTGTCAAAGACGGTTTCGGATCGGGCGTTGACGATCGTTTCCATGACCGGGCGGCCGCGGGCGTTGACCCGGCCCACCGGGATCATGCCCCAGCGCATCATCTGCGGGCCGGCCGCCGTCAGCACGAGGATCTCCTGCCCCGGCGCGATGTTGCGGCGCGGCTTCTGTGGCGGCACCTCGACCCCGAGGGCGGTGGAAAGGTCCGCCGCCGGCCGGGTCAGGAAAAGCCGCCCGGGCATCTACCCGCCCGCGCCCCGGACAAGGTCAAGGACCGCCGGTCCCATCGCCTCCACGATGAGCGCCACGCCCTCGGCATTGGGGTGGATGCCGTCGGGTTGCATGTAATCGGCGACCTCGGCGGCGGTATCGCCAGCGACGCGCAGGCCCTCGAAGAAGCTCGGGAACAGCGGCACGCCGTAGCCGGTGGCGAGGTAGCCGTACATGCCGTCGAATTCGCGCTGGTAGTCCGGGCCGTAGTTCGACGTGGCCTGCATGCCGACCAGCAGAACCTTCACATCCGCCTCGCGGGCGGCGTAGAGGATGCCGTCGAGGTTGGCGCGGCTGACCGCAGGGTCGATGCCGCGCAGGAAATCGTTGCCCCCCAGCGCCACGATCATCGCGTCGACCTCGGGTGTCAGGGTCCAGGCCACCCGGCTCAACCCGCCCGCCGTGGTGTCACCGGACACGCCCGCGTTGATGATCGTCACGTCCGCGCCGCGGTCCCGCAACCAGGTTTCGAGT
>CAYMMT010000069.1:0-14285 GCA_964391555.1 uncultured Rhodobacterales bacterium | reverse complement strand
TGGCGCCGAGCCGGGTTTCGTCCCAGACCAGCGGCGAGTTGCCGTTGCAATTGCCGGTGACGACGGGGTGCGTTTCCATGAACTCCGAGCCAAACAGGATGGCACACATGTCCATCACGTCCTCGGCGTTCTTCGGGCTCGTTGTCATGCCCATGAATGTCTTGTCGGAATGCTTCATGGACGAATAGGTGATCCGCAGATGCCGCTGGCTGATCGGGTGGTCATAGGGCTCCACGATATGATGCGCCGAGGAATGGATCGCCGGGAGCATGTGGCTGAGCTTGTGAAAATTCGCGAGGTCTTCGAGCGTCGGGTTGCGACGCACATCCTCAAGGTCGCGCAGATATGGCGCGCCGGTCATGGGGACAAAGATGCTGTGATCCTTGCCGAAGGGCAGGTTATTGGCCGGGTTGCGCGCGTGGTAGGTGAAGGTTTCGGGGATCGTCGCGATCAACTCCCGAACCAGCCCCCGATCGAGGAATACCGTTTCATCCTCGACCTTCGCCCCCGCGCGGCGCCAGTCCTCAAGCGCAATCGGATCGCGAAACACCACGCCGACGTTTTCCAGGATGTCCATCGAGGCCGCATCGATCCGCGCGATCTGCTCGGGGTCCATCGGCTCCGTCAACGGCAACCGCCGCTTGAGCGCGGGCAGCATGGTGACGTCCCGCGCCTGCCGGACCGCCTTGCGCGCGCCGCGTCCCCGGCGCGATTTCCCGACCGCCTCAACCGACATGGTCGCCCTCCCTTGGGTCGGTCAGGTCGACCCAGATGGTTTTGAGTTCGGTGTATTGGTCATGGGCATGGATGCCGTTGTCGCGCCCCCCGAAACCCGACATCTTGTACCCTCCGAAGGGGGTCGAGATGTCGCCCTCGCCGTAGCAATTCACCGTCACGGTCCCGGCGCGGATATCCCGGGCGGCGCGCAGGGCGGTGCGGGTATTGGCGGCAAAGACCGATGCCGCGAGGCCGTAGCTTGTGTCATTGGCCAGCGCGATGGCTTCGTCGGTGGAGGCCACGGTGAGCACGGCGAGGATCGGGCCAAACACCTCCTCTTTCGCCAGAGGATCGTCCTTTGTGACCTCGTAGACCTTCGGCGAAATGAAGGCGCCGTCGGCTTTGTCGCCGTCTCTCAGATAGCCTGCTACCTTCGCGCAGTGGTCATCGTCGATGAGGCTGCCAATATGGTTGGCCGGGTCCAAAGGGTCGCCGGTTTTCCAATCCCTGAGCCGCGCGGCGATCTTCTCCATCAGCGGCGCCTTCACGGCCTCGTGCACGATCAGCCGCGACCCGGCAGAGCAGTTCTGCCCGGCGTTCCAGAAAGCGGCGTTCACCACATGCTCGGCCACGTGGTCGAGGTTCTCGGCGTCCTCCAGTACCACCGCCGGGTTCTTGCCGCCGCATTCCAGAACGACCTTCTTGAGGTTCGACTCCGCCGCATAGGACAGGAACCGCCGCCCCGTTTCTGTCGAGCCCGTGAAGCTGACCATATCGACGTTCATGTGCCGGCCCAGCGGCGCGCCCACCGTTGGCCCGTCTCCGGGCAGGACCTGCAAGACGCCGCGCGGCACGCCGGCCATATGGGCGAGTTCCGCAATCCGCAGGGCGGTCAGCGACGTCTGCTCCGCCGGTTTCACGATCACCGAACAGCCCGCCGCCAACGCCGGTCCGATCTTCCACGCGAGCATCAGGAGGGGAAAGTTCCACGGCAGGACAGCGGCCACGACACCGATTGGCTCGCGCACGATCAGGCTGATCGCGTCGTCGCCTGCCGGGCCGGTCTGGTCATAGATCTTGTCCACCGCCTCGGCGTGCCACTTGATCGTGTGGATCGTCTCGGGGATGTCGATTTCTTCGCAATCCTTGATGGGTTTGCCGCTGTCGAGGCTCTCCATCACCGCAAGCTCGTGCTTGCGGCGGGTGATCAGTTTGCACAGCCGGATCAGCACGTCCTTACGCTCGGTGGGATGCAACCGGGACCAATGGCCCTGGTCGAACACCTCACGCGCTTTCTGCACCGCGAAGTCCACATCTTCGGCCCCGGCGGCGGCGATGGTGGCCAGCACGTCTCCCGTGGCGGGGTTCGTCGTGACAAGCTTTGGGCCATTGCCGGGCCGGAACTTGCCGTCGATGTAACAGCCTTTCGGCAGATCGAGATCCGCGGCGATGGCGGCATAATCAGCACGGGTGAGAAGGTCGGTCATGCGCTTTTTCCCTCGATCGCGCGAATGGCGCTGTCCATGGTGCGGATCACCTGTTCCAGCTCGCGCCTTTGGTCCTTGTTGAGCGGTTGCAGCGGCTTGCGGGGCGGTCCGGCATCGATGCCGCGCAGGGTCAGTCCATGCTTGATGCACTGGATGAAGGCCCCGCCTTGTTCGAGGACGCGCATCAGCGGCAGCATCGCGGTCATGATTGCACGTCCCTTGGTGAAGTCGCCCTCGATGACGCAGGCCCGGTGCAGCGCGATATGAGCCTCCGGCGCGAAGTTCGACCCCGCGCAGACCCAACTGCGCGCGCCCCAGGCAAAGAACTCAAGCGCCTGATCGTCCATCCCGCAACTCAGCGCGATATGCGGGTAGTCGCGGGCCAGCATGTGCAGGCGATTGGGGTCGCCGGAGCTTTCCTTGATGGCGCAGAAGTTCGGCGAACGGCCCAGCCGGTCGAGGCACTCCTCGTCCATGTTCACGCTCATCCGACCGGGGTAGTTGTAGAGCATCACCGGCAGGTTCGCCGCCCGGTCCACCGCCAGCGCATGCAGCGCAATCTCTCGCCCCGTCGGGTAGGCATAGGGCGGCGTGGCAACGAGGATCGCGTCCGCCCCCACCTTCCGCGCCTCCGTGGCGAAGAGCACGCTGTCCTCTGTCCGCATTGCCCCGGTTCCGACGATCATCGGGACCCGGCCCGCGATCAGGTCCTTCACACGGCCCATGAGGTCAATGCGTTCCTCGCCGCTCTGGGCGTAGTATTCACCGGTGGTCCCGGCAACGATCAGGCCGTGCACACCAGCATTCACGAGGTGATCCACCGTGGCCGCCAGGGCTGCGCCATTCAAGGTAAAATCGTCGTGGTAGGGCGTCACGAGGGGCGTGTAGATGCCGTCAAACCGCATGTTTCCGGTCCTTGAGATGAACCATGTCCACGGGCAGCGGATCGGGGCGGACAAACCGCTCCATCCGGTCGCGGGAGAGGTCCCAGTGTTGCAGGGTCAGCTCGATCGCCAGCGCGGGCTCACCCGCCTCGATAGCCGCGATCATGCCGTCGTGCTGCTCGGCGGCTTTCCGGATGCTCTGCTCCTCCCCGGGGTCGGCAGGTCGAAAGAACGTCTGGCTGAGGCGCGTGTGGTCGATCAGCAGCCGGTCGAGACAGGCTGACAGGTACGGGTTTTGCGCCATGGCGCCGATCTGGTCATGGAACGCGTGGTTTGCGATGGCCGCGGCGCTGGCGTCCCCCGCGCCTATGGCCTTGAGAAATCCGCGCTGGACGTCCTTGAGCCGGGCAAGCTGCTCGGGCCGGTGCATCTCTGCGGCAAGCCGTGCGGTCGTGGCGTAGATCATCGGCGCGGTCTGAAAGAACGTCGACAGCGTCGCGACGTCGAGAGAGGCGACCTTGGCGCCACGATTGGCCGACAGGACGGCATATCCTTCGCCCGAGAGCCGCTGGAGCACCTCGCGAAGGGGCGTCCGGGAAATCCCGTAGGTGGCTGACAGCGTTGCCTCATCAAGATCGGTGCCCGGCGCCAGTTCCGTCGTCAGGATACGGCGCTTGAGGTCTTCGAAACAGGTGTCCTTGCTTGGCTTGCCCACGGCGCCTCCCTTTCCAGCGGCATTTTGTGCACAAAATGTATACAAAATGCAAGTCCCATTTGCGCCGCAACGCCTTCCCCCGCCCCGGGTCATGCGATACGCCCCACCCCATGGAACGTATCTTCGTCACCGGCAGCGCCGGCTTCATCGGCTTTCACCTCACGCGGCTCCTGCTGGCGGAGGGCTACGTCGTCCAGGGGCTCGACGGGATGACGGATTACTATGACGTGCGCCTGAAAGAGCGCCGGAACCAGATGCTCCTGCAAACCCCGGGCTACGGCTTCACCCGGGCCATGGTCGAGGACTCGGACGCCGTCGATGCCGCCATCGACGCATTCGAACCTGACGTGATCATCCATCTCGCCGCGCAGGCCGGGGTACGCTACAGCCTCGAGGCCCCACGCGCCTATGTTGACGCGAACGTCGTCGGTTCGTTCAACGTGATGGAGGCCGCGCGTCGCCACGAGGTCCGCCACCTGATGATGGCTTCGACCTCGTCGGTCTACGGCGCAGAGACCGACATGCCCTACCGCGAGACGCAAAAGGCGGACACCCAGATGACGATCTACGCGGCAACCAAGAAGGCCGGTGAGGCGATGGGCCATTCCTACGCCCATCTTTGGAACCTGCCGACAACGATGTTCCGGTTCTTCACCGTCTACGGGCCATGGGGCCGGCCGGATATGGCGCTTTTTAAGTTCGTCGCTGCCATGCTCGACGGGCGACCGGTCGACATCTACAACCATGGCGAGATGTTCCGGGACTTCACCTATGTCACCGACCTCGTGCGCGCGATCCGGCTTTTGATGGACGCCGCGCCGGAGCGCCCCGAGAGCGCGGAGAACATTGCCGAGGGCGACAGCCTGTCGCCCGTGGCGCCCTACCGCATCGTGAATATCGGGAATTCGGACAGCGTGCGGCTTCTGGATTTCGTCGATGCGATCGAGGCAGAGCTCGGCGTCGCGGCGCAGCGGAACTACATGGAGTTGCAGAAGGGGGACGTCCCCGCGACCTGGGCCGATGCGTCGCTGTTGCAGCACCTGACCGGGTACAGACCCGCGACGCCCGTGCGCGAGGGGATTGCGGCTTTTGTTGCGTGGTACCGGGAGTACTACGACCCGTAGGGCGCATCACGCGGAAGCGCGCCACCCGACCGGATTCGGGCCAAGGCCTCTCCCTGAAGGACGACGTCCTCGGTCAAACCGAGACATGTGGGCAGGATGTCAGGCGTCAATCGGCGCGATCAGGGCGGGGCCACTGGCCCGGTTCGAGTTCACTGCCGGATCCACCCGGTGAAACTGCAAGACCTCAGGCCCCGGCGCCGTCATCAACAGCGCGGCACCCTTGCCCTCTTCACCGAGCCACTTCGCCCAATCCGCAGGTTCCAGCACCACCGGTACCCGGTGGTGAATATCGGACATCGGCGCCCCGGCCCCTGTCGTGACAACGGCGGCGGTGACCAGGCGCTCCTCGTTCCGTTCCCACTCCTGCCACACCGCCGCAAATGCCAGAGGCGCCCCATCGGACCGGGTGATGTACCACGGGAGCTTGGTTTTGTCCGGCAGACGCGTCCATTCGTAGAACCCGCTCGCCGGAATGATCGCCCGCCGCTCTCGGGCGGCGGCGCGAAAGGCGGGTTTCTCGGCAAGTGTTTCGGCCCGCGCGTTGATCAGGAGCGGCCCGCCTGCCACCTCCTTGTACCAGTGCGGCACAAAGCCCCAGCGCATCGGCCGGAGCCGTCTGCTGCCCTGATCGGAGGTCACCACCGGCACCTGAACCGTGGGGCAGACGTTGTAATTCGGCACCTCTGGCAGGTCGTTCGACGGCACCGCCTCGAACAATTCCGCCATCGCCTCGTGGGGCAAGGTGATCGCCATGCGTCCGCACATGACGATAACCTATCCGGCAAAACCCGCGCTTGAAACAGACAAGGCGACCCGAAGGCCGCCTTGCATGATCTCACCGAAGAGAAGGGATCACTCGGTAATGATCGTGATCCGGCCGTCGATGTAGGGTTGATAGGCCGTCCCCGCAGCGCCCAGGTAGTCGGCCACCACTCGCTCCAGCCCAGGGCCGAAGTCGTATGCATTGGCCGCAGTTTCGAATACCGAATAACCGTCACCGCCATTGCGCATGTAGTTGTTGGTGACCAGCAGATAGGTCTTGGCCTCATCCAGCGCCTCGCCCCCGATCATCACATCGGAAATCCGGCTGCCCGGCTCCATTCTGAGATCGGCTGTATAGGTGATACCGGCCACCTGCGGGAAACGGCCAGCGCCATCGGCGACCTGGCTAACGCCGTTTTCAAGCGCCGCCTTCACATCTGCGCCCGTCGCCTCGAAAGTGGCCAGGGTATTCTGGAACGGCAATACGTTCAGGATCTCACCCATGGTGATCTCACCCGCGTCGATGGAGGCGCGAAGGCCGCCGCCGTTCTGGATCGCCGCGACGACACCCTGATCCTTCACCCGGTCCAGCATCGCGTCCGCCACGAGATTGCCCATCGCACATTCCATGGCACGGCAAACGGACCGGTCACCCTCGATGACACCCGCGCTCTCGGCCACAACCTCAACCTTCATCGCTTCGATCGGTCCGGCGAGTTCCGCCACGCGGGCAACGACATCCTGATCCTCGGCCACGGACGCGTCCAGCAGGATGGTGTCGCCAGTGGCGGACGTGAGGTTCCCATCGTCATCGAACACCAAAGTCAGATGGCCCAGATACTTCGTATAGGCCCCCGCCTGCACAATCGGGACACCGTTGACGACCGTGGGGTAGGAAGGCGTTCCTTCGACGGTATTCGACAGGAGCGAGTGGGAATGGCCGCCCACGATGGCATCCAGCCCGGATACCTCTTCCGCTAGGGCAGCGTCACGGTTGAGGCCGATATGGGACAGCGCAATGATCTTGTCGACGCCTTCCGCCATAAGCGCGTCGACGTCGGCCTGTACGCTCTCCACTTCGTCAATGAAGACGACCGAATCGGAGGGTGACGCGATCTCCGCCGTTTCCGTCGGCAGCGCCGAGACGATCCCGATTCGCTCACCGCCGACCTCGATTATGACATGGCTCTCCACTTTACCGGCCAGCACGTTGGACTGGCTGACGTCGATGTTGCCGGCGATGACCGGAACCGAAACGCCGTCCACCAGCTTCGCCAGACCTTCGTCACCGTCGTCGAATTCGTGGTTGCCCGCGGCCACGACATCGAACCCGATCTGTTCCATGAATTCCGCTTCGACATCGCCCTTGTAGGTCGTGTACATCAAAGAGCCCTGATACTGGTCGCCGGCCGACAGTACGAGAAGGTTTTCGTCGGCGAATTGCTCTCTGAGCTCGTCGATCATGGTTTTGACCCGGGCCACACCGCCAAAGCATTCGCCGGCGGCATTGTCTTCGGCGTTACAGGTCGAGTCGAAGCGGTTGATCGGCTCGATCCGGCTGTGCAGGTCGTTGATGTGAAGGATATGAAGCGTGTATTCCGCAGAAGCGATGGACGCCGTCATCGCCAGCACGGCAGATGTGCTAAGAAGTCGCAGCATTTTCTTGGATCCCTGTCAGTTGCATGATCCGAGTGTGGCGTTGTCTCTGGACGGAGGCAAGACTTTCGCGGTTGGTGGTCTGGCGACATCGGTTTGCGCAGATCTGACGGTGGGGTATCGGGCTTTGATCGACTGCGTCGCGTCTGTTGCAGGAAACTGGCCGGAGACGGGCAATGGATTGTCTGCGATCATCCACTCTCCAAAGCCTTCAAATCCCGTCGTCGGCGCAGGACGATCACGGCCCGTCGACCCTCGGTGTCCCGAGCCATCGGACCGCGACCGACCTCGCCCGTCGCATCGCCCCGTCCTGTCACCACCTTGACCTTCCCCTGCCCCAAGGCGAGGAGAGGCCCTATGCTGATTTACAAGATCCTCCGTGACGCCGAATGGGCCGAACTCACCGACGCCGGCGAAACCCCCGGAGCGCCAGTCGACAGGGCCGACGGCTACGTGCATTTCTCCACCGCCGACCAAGTCCTCGAGACCGCCGCGAAATGGTTCGCCACGGACGGCGACCTCTGGCTCCTGGCTGTCGAGGCCGATGGGCTGATGGGTCTCAAATGGGAGCCGTCCCGTGGCGGCGCGCTTTTTCCGCATCTCTACCGGACCCTGCGCATGGGGGACGTCGCCTGGGTCCGCCCCCTGCCCTGGCACCTGTCGGCCCATGTCTTCCCGGAAGAAATCTCCGGTCACGTTGATCCGGAACGCGCCCAGTTCGACGCCTTCAAGGCGCTGGACCGCGACCACCCGATCGACATGCTGAATCTCGTGCGCCTCCGCGCCCGGTCCGCCTACCCAACGGGTCAGGCGCCAGACGGTGACCGCAGCGGCGCCGCCGCCTATGCGCGCTATGGCACAGGTGCCGGCCCGGTCTTTGCCCGCGTCGGGGGCAGGATCGTCTGGCGTGGTACCTTTCAGGCAACCGTCATCGGCCCGGCCAGCGAACGCTGGGACCACGCCTTTGTCGCACGCTATCCCTCGGCCCATGCATTCCTCGAAATGGTGACCGACGCGACCTATCAGAAGGCCGTCGTTCATCGCCAGGCCGCAGTCCGTACCTCTCGCCTGATCCGCTGCGCACCCGCAGAGCCCGGAGACAGCTTCGGATGAGCCTGATCGAAACCCTTGGACTGAAGCTGCTGCACCGTTTCGATCCTGAATACGCCCATGGCCTGTCGGTCCGGGCTTTGAAGTCGGGGCTGGTCCCGCTGCCCGGTCCGGTCACATCGCCCCGACTGGCCACGACCGTCGCGGGTCTCCGGATGCCGAACCCCATCGGCCTCGCCGCCGGGTACGACAAGAACGCCGAAGCCGCTGGCCCCCTTCAACGGGCCGGGTTCGGCTTCATCGAAGTTGGCGCCGCCACGCCCCGACCGCAGCCCGGCAATCCCAAGCCGCGCCTCTTTCGTCTGACCGAGGATGCCGCCGTCATCAATCGATTTGGCTTTAACAACCACGGTGCCACGGTCATCGCCGACCGGCTGGCTCGAACCCGGTGCCAAATTCCGGTTGGCCTGAACCTTGGCGCGAACAAGGACAGCGTCGACCGCTCTGCCGATTACTGCGCGGTTCTGAGGACCGCTGGCCCCGAGGTGGACTTTGCCACGATCAACGTCTCCTCCCCCAATACCGAGAAGCTCCGCGATCTGCAGGGCAAGGCCGCGTTGGCGGACCTGCTGGAGCAGGTGGTCGCGACGCGGGCCGACATGGGGATTTCCGTGGCCATCTTTGTCAAGATCGCCCCCGATCTCGGGACGGATGAAATCGCCGACGTCGCCGACGTCGTGAACGCCAACACCGGCATCGACGGGATCATCGCCACGAACACCACGCTCGACCGTACCGGCCTGAGAAGCCGGCATCGCGATGAGGCCGGCGGCCTCTCCGGTGCGCCTCTCTTCGAGCGATCCACGCGGGTTCTTGCGCAGCTTTCGGAACTGGCCGACCGGCCCGTCATCGGTGTGGGCGGCGTTGGGTCCGCCGAACAGGCCTATGCCAAGATCCGCGCTGGCGCCTCGGCGGTTCAGCTCTATTCGGCACTTGTCTACGGCGGCTTGGGCCTCGTGTCACGGATTGCGCATGGGCTGGATCACCTGTTGGAGCGGGACGGGTTAGACAGCGTCTCACAGGCTGTCGGAACCGGGCGGTCGGATTGGCTCTGACCCGCAAAACCCACGCGCGATCACGCCGCAGACCGCTCCAGCGCCGGGTAGCGTGACCCCAGCGTCAGCCCGCGCGCAACGAAGCTCACCAGCAAGGCCAGCCACAACCCGTGATTTCCGAAAACGGGCATCAAGGCCAACACGCAAATGAAATAGACCGCGGCCGAAATCGCCATCATGTTGCGCATGTCCACGGTTCGTGTCGCCCCGATGAACACGCCGTCGAGGATCCAGGCCGCGGCGCCCAGAACCGGAGCCAGAACCATCCACGGCAGGTAGCTCCGCGCCACCTCGCGCACCGCCTCCGACGTGGTCATGAGGTCGATGATCCACCCCCCGGCCAGAAGGAAGACGAGGCTCAGCACCGCCCCGATCCCCAGCCCCCAGACCCCGGCGAGGATCGCCGCGCGGCGCAGGCGGTCGGCGTTTCGCGCCCCCATCGCCTGTCCGACAAGTGCCTCTGCGGCAAAGGCGAACCCGTCCATGGCATAAGCGGTGATCTCGAGAAACAGCAACAGGATATGGTTCGCGGCCAGTTTCACATCGCCAAATCGCGCACCGAAGAACAGGAATGAGACAAAGATCGCCTGCAGCAGCAGCGACCGCATCAGAATGTCCGAGTTCACCTTTGCGAACCGTGTCAGTTTTTCCCGGTCCAGAAGCCGCGCCGGATCGCGCCAGCCACGGCCTTGGAACGCCGACCGGCAGAACCACAGGCCCAGGGCTGCGCCCGACCATTCGGCGACGAAGGTGGCGACGGCCACGCCCTCGACCCCCCAACCGAGGCCCAGCACGAACCACAGGTCCAGCCCCGCATTGACCCCGTTCATCCACAACTGGATCACCAGAACCGCGCGGGTCCGCTCAACCGCGATGAGCCAACCCGTGATGGCGTAAAGCGAAATCAGGGCGGGGGCGGACCAGACCCGGATCGCCATGTAGTCCCGCGCCAGCGCCTCGACTTCGGAGGAGGCCGGCGACAGCCGGAACGACAGGGCAAACAATGGCAGTTGCACAAGGATGATGATCGCCCCTGCGAGCGCCCCGAGGCCCAGCGCACGGCTCAGGATCGCCGCGGCCTCTTCCCGGTCGCCCCGGCCCAGCGCCTGAGCGGCAAAGCCGGTTGTCCCCATCCGCAGGAAACCGAAGACCCAATAGAGCGTCGACAGGATCAGGGCGCCGATCCCCACAGCGCCGATTGGTACCGGAGAGCCGATCTGCCCGACGACACCTGTATCGACCGCGCCGAGGATCGGCACGGTCGCATTCGACAGCACGATGGGCAGGGAAATCTGCAGGACCCGCCGATGCGTCAGCGGGCTGCCTGCGGCGTCACTCATCCGGCAGCGGCATCAGAAAATGCCCGGTGGCCTGTGCGAACAGCCGCTGGCGGTTGTCCTGCCACGCCTCCACATGCACGCTTGCGTAGCGCCGGCCGGCGCGGGTGACGCGGGCGCGGGCATAGGCATCTCTCGGCAGGCCCGAGCGCAGGTAGTCGACCGTGAAATCGATGGTTTTGGGCCAGTGCACCTTGGGCAATGCGCCGTCTTCCTCCATCCGGTCCCAGATCATGCCCCATGTCAGCTCCAGATGGGCCGTCGTCTCCAGAAACGCCGCGGTGACACCGCCGTGGAGCGCCGGCAGGATCGGGTTACCGATCAGCTTTTCGTCGAACGGCAGGACACCGGTCAACTCGTCGCCTCGCCGGTCGAACCGGATGCCCAGAAACCGCAGGTAGGGCACACCATCGACCAGCGCGTTCAGGGCGGCATCGCGGCGCTGCTTGATCACCTGAACAGGTTCGTGACGTTTCATGGCTTTGACCGTTCGACGGTGAACGCCCCCGTCGCGGTCGCCACGGGCCGCTCGGCATCTCCATCCAGCGCCGTCGCGCGCACGAAAGCGACGGACCGGGTGACGTGGTAGCACACGGCCTCGGCCGTGATCGCGTCACCGGGCGTCGCCGGACGCATGTAGTCGATCCGCAAATCCAGCGTCGCCGTTCCCGCCGCAGCCGGGTGCGACATCACCGCGGCTCCACCACAGGTGTCCATCAGAGTCGATACCGCACCACCATGGATCACTCCGCTCTCCGGGTCGCCCACCAGCCGCGCGTCCCACGGCATGCGGATCACGGCCCGACCCTCTGAAATCTCAACAACCTCCATCGACAGCACCCCGGCATGGGGAATGGCCTCGATGAATTTCCGGGCGATCAGCGTGTGACGATCCTCTGGCATGGGCCCTCCTCAAAGTGCGGTCCCGCCAGCATTGGCCCGGTGGCCGGCCCGGTGCAAGGCCGCGTTGCAGAACGACCGGGGGCTGAGTAAGGTCGCCCCATGGGAGAAACTGACGTGTCCGACGACCGGCTGACGTTCAAGGAAATGTGCGCGAAGTTCGACGTAACACCGCGGACGCTGCGCTATTACGAGTATATCGAACTTCTGGCGCCCGATCGCGAGGGCCGTTCGCGGTTCTTCGGCCCGCGCGAGGTTGCGCGCATGACACTGATCATGCGGGGCCGGCGCTGGGGCTTCAGCCTCGAAGAGGTCCGGCAATGGCTGCTGATCTACGAACGCGAAGGCACGGAAACCCAGATGAAGACGTTCGTGGAACTTGCCGACCGCCAACTCGGGGAGTTGCAGAAGCAGCGCGACTACCTCGATGAAACGATGTCCGAACTGCAGAGTTTGCGGGACGAGACCGCCGAGTCGCTCGGCTGATTTGCCGGTCCACCCTGCGCGCGGCCTGAATAGTCCCCCTCAATACCGCGAAGCGTGAATTCGTGACGCCACGTTCTGAACCGATCGGTTCGGATTTCGGCATGCCGATCGGGGGGTCTGTTAACCAGAATCAAACCGCTTTGAGGGGAATAAACCAAGGGTTTTCCCTCTCAGATTGTTGCGCAGTTTACCTCGCGTCCTTTCCGGTCCTTTCGTGATACCGTTTCTGACGCCGCGTCACATTTACGCGCACGTCAGCTTTGCTTGTAAGATGCCGTCAAATCCCTCACCTGCGGGGCACACTCACCCGCGAAGGATTTATGACAATGGCAGATGAATTGATGACGATCAGGCAGATGTGCGACAGCTTCGGGGTCACCCCACGCACCTTGCGGTTCTACGAATCCAAGGAACTGCTGTCCCCGATTCGTGAGGGCCAGAAGCGCCTCTTTACCCGGCGCGACCGGGCTCGGCTGAAGCTGATCCTGCGCGGCAAGAAGTTCGGCTTCAGCCTCGAAGAAATCCGCCAGCTGCTGGATCTTTACGCAATGGACAACGGCAAGGATGCCCAACTCGCCCGCACTTATGAGCTGGCTCAAAAGCACCTCGCCGACATGGAAGCCCAGCGCGACGCCCTCACCGAGGCGATCGATGAGCTGAAACAACAGATTGACTGGGGCGCCCGAGAACTGGCCACCCGTGGAATCGAAACATCGTCCGCGGCCTGAAACGCCAGCGCCCCGGCTTAACGAATTGGGATAGAGACCGATATGCCGAGCTACACCGCCCCACTGAAGGACATGCAATTTGTTCTCCACGACGTCCTCAACATATCCGAGCAGGACATCGAGGGCTTCGAAGACCTTGACCGCGAGTTCACCGCCGCGGTTCTGGAAGAAAGCGGGAAGCTGGCGACAGAGGTACTTTTGCCACTCAATGCCGTGGGCGACACCGAAGGCTGCACATTGGAAAACGGCGTGGTCCGGACCCCGAAAGGGTTCGACGCGGCGTTTGCCCTGATGAAGGAAGGCGGCTGGACCGCCATGGACTGCGATCCCGAATACGGCGGGCAGGGCCTTCCCTACATCATGCACACCGCGGCGCAGGAACCGTTCGTGTCTTCCAACATGGCCTTCAATATGTACCAGGGCCTGACCCACGGCGCGTATTCGGCGATCTACACCCACGGGTCGGACGAGCAGAAGCAGACCTACTTGCCCAAGCTGACGACCTGTGAATGGACAGGGACCATGAACCTGACGGAGCCGCACTGCGGCACGGATCTGGGCCTGATGCGCACCAAGGCCGAGCCCCAGGACGACGGCACCTACAAGGTATCGGGGCAAAAGATCTTCATCTCGGCCGGGGACCATGACCTCGCCGAAAACATCATCCACCTCGTGCTGGCCAAGATCCCCGGCGGTCCGGATGGCATCAAGGGGGTGTCACTGTTCATCGTGCCGAAGTTCCTCGTCAACGAGGACGGCAGCCTCGGCGCCCGCAATGGCGTTTCGGTCGGCAAGATCGAGGAAAAGATGGGCATCCACGGCAACTCGACTTGCGTGATGAACTACGACGAGGCGACAGGATACCTGATCGGCGAAGCCCACAAGGGCATGCGCGCGATGTTCACCATGATGAACGAAGCCCGGCTCGGCGTGGGTCTGCAGGGCTATGCACAGGCGGAAATCGCTTTCCAGAACGCGCTCGAATACGCCAAGGACCGGCTTCAGGGTCGTGACGTGACTGGCGTCAAGAACCCCGAGGGTCCGGCCGATCCGCTGATCGTGCATCCGGACATCCGACGCAACCTGATGGAGCAGAAGAGCTTTACCGAAGGCGCTCGGGCCTTCACCTACTGGGGCGCTTCCCTGATCGACCGCGCGCACAAGAACGCCGACAAGGACGCCGACGGGCTCATTTCCCTGCTCACCCCGGTCATCAAGGGCTTCCTGACCGACAAGGGCTTCGACACCTGCGTGCTGGCTCAACAAACCCTCGGCGGCTCCGGTTTCACCCGCATGCCGGAACTCAGGGACCGGCGCCGTGAGG
>CAYMMT010000068.1:0-14376 GCA_964391555.1 uncultured Rhodobacterales bacterium | reverse complement strand
CGTGCCGCATATCCGGCGGACCGAGATGCGCCATGAGCGCGCCGTCGTTGAAGCCAACCAACGCGTGGATCAGGCTTTCGGGGTGGATCACGGCCTCGATCCGGTCCGGCGAAATCCCAAAGTATTCTTTCGTTTCAATGAGTTCCAGTGCCTTGTTGAACATCGACGCGGAATCGATCGTGATCCGCTGACCCATGTCCCAATTGGGATGGGAGGAGGCTTCGGCCACCGTCACATGGGTCAGCGCCTCAATCGGATGATCGCGGAACGCCCCGCCGGAGGCCGTGATCACAACCCGCTCGACCGTGGCCATGTCCTCACCGGTCAGGGCCTGAAAAACCGCAGAATGCTCACTATCGACCGGCAGAAGCGTCGCGCCATGATCGCGGGCGGTCTTCATCACCAGTGCCCCGCCGCAGACCAGCGTCTCCTTGTTGGCGAGTGCCAGGCAAGTGCCCTGTTCCAGCGCGGCGAGCCCCGGTGCGAGCCCTGCCGCCCCCACGATTGCCGACATGACCCAATCGGCGGGCCGCGCCGCCGCCTCGATCAACGCCTCGGGTCCAGCCGCCGCCTCCACACCCGACCCCGCAAGCGCGTCTTGCAGATCGGGCAAAAGTGACGGCTCGGATGTCACCGCAACTTCGGCCCGCAACGCTTTGGCATCACTCGCCAATTGTGAAATATTGTTGGCGCCGGTCAGAGCCACGACCCCGAAGCGCTCGGGGTCCCGCGCAATGAGATCAATTGTGTTCTGCCCAATGGAGCCCGTGGCGCCGAGGATCGTGACACGTCTCACAGCGTGGGGTCGCCGAACAGGAACGACATCACGACCAGAAACAGCGTAGCCCCCAAAAGCGCGTCGAACCGGTCGAACAATCCGCCGTGGCCAGTGATTAGGTCGGAACTGTCCTTGACCCCAAACCGCCGTTTCACCGCGCTTTCGGCGATATCCCCCATCTGCCCGGCAAAAGCGGTGAGTATCGACAGCGGTACTGCGACCCAGCCGGTCCCGGTCAAGAGCGCCACGCAGGCCCCGACGCCACCGGCTGCGGCCCAGCCAGCCACCGTGCCCGACCACGTCTTTTTGGGGCTGATCGCGGGCCAGAACTTGGGTCCGCCAAGGGATTTGCCCGCGAAATAACCGGCCACGTCCGACGCGATGACGACGAGGACCAGCCACAACAGTGCCACAAGGCCGTGGGTCAGCCGGATCTCGATCAGTCCCCATCCTGCCAGCAGGATCCAGACAACCAGCACAGCAAGCAGGCGCATGTCCCTCTTCGGACCCGCCGTGATTTGCCAGCACTCCCACAGGATGCCGCCACACACGGCGACCACGAGCGCCCCGAACCAGACGCCCCCGGCAAGCGCGGCTGCAAGTCCCACGGCCGCCATCGCGACCGCCGAGATCACTCGCGTCCGAAGGTCACCCCAACGGTCGCCGCCCCCTTGTGTCACGATGTCAGACCTTTACCGCGCCAAACCGGCGGTCGCGGGCACCGTAGCGTCCCACAACGCGGGCGAATTCCGCAGCGGAGAAATCGGGCCACAGCGTATCGATGAACTCGTATTCCGAATAGGCCGATTGCCAGAGCAGGAAGTTCGAGATCCGCGCCTCTCCGCTGGTCCGAATGACAAGATCGGGGTCAGGCAGGACATGGGTGTCAAGGAAGCGCGCCAGAATTTCGGCATCGACATCCTTGTGGGACAGGCGTCCCTCCTCGATCTCGAAGGCCAGACGTTTTGCCGCGCGCGTGACCTCGTCCCTGCCGCCGTAATTGAGCGCGATCGTCAGATGCAGCTGGTCGTTGCCCGCGGTCAGCAACTCCAGATCGTCCATCAACTGCACCAGCCGCTCCTCGAGCTTCATGCGGTCGCCGATAAACCGCACCCGGACCCCGGCATCGAGAAGTGCCTTGGCTTCACGTTCGATATAGCGGCGGAACAGCTTCATCAGTCCTGCCACTTCGGTCTGGGTCCGTTTCCAGTTCTCGGTCGAAAAGGCAAAGACCGTCAGATACTTCACGCCGAGGTCCGGGCAGGCTTCAACGATTTCACGGACCCGGCGAGCCCCTGCATGATGCCCGAACAGCCGCGGCTTGCCCCGCATCTGCGCCCAACGCCCGTTGCCGTCCATGATAATGGCAACGTGGTCGGGGCCGTTAGCGGTAAAGTCTTTCGCCATTGCTCGTCCTCGATACCGACTTTGTCGTCGGGTTGGGTTCGCACCGTCTTAACGCGAAAGGCCCCGCCTTGACCAGAAGTCACCTGAGCACAGGATAAACAGGCGAGGTGCAGCCGCGTCGGATCGGCAACGCCTGACATATTGCAATGCGCCGCATGCGCCCGCAAACGCGCCGAAATCGCCCACCGGACGAAGTCCCGGAAAGTGCGTCAAACCTGCATGATCTCAGACTGTTTGGTTTCGAGCGCCTCATCAACACGCTTGATATGGGCGTCCGTAAGCTCCTGGACCTCGTCTTCCCACAACTTCGCATCGTCCTCGGACATCTCGTCCTTGGCTTTCTTGATCTGCTGCATTCCGTCCTGCCGCACGTTGCGGATCGCGATCCGGGCACTTTCGGCATATTGCGCGGCAACCTTGGTCAACTCGCGGCGGCGCTCTTCGTTCAGTTCGGGGATCGGCAACATGATGATCGTGCCGTTGGTCTGCGGGTTGATCCCGAGGCCGCTCTCCCGGATCGCCTTTTCGGCCGGCCCCACCAGCGACTTGTCCCAGATATTGACCGTCACCATACGGGGTTCGGGCACGTTGACCGTTCCGACCTGGTTGATCGGGGTCGGCTGGCCGTAGGCTTCGACCATGACCGGTTCCAGCATGGAGGACGAGGCGCGTCCCGTCCGAAGCGAGGCAAATTCCGTCCGCAGGCTGGACAAGGCGCCGTCCATCCGGCGGGTCAGATCATCGGTATCGAGCATAAAGTCGTCGGACATGTCACACCCCGTCTTCCTGTCTTTGGTGGTGTCATACCCGGCCCCAAGGGCCAACACCAGACACCGCGTGGCGTGGTGGCCGGGCGATCTGCCTGGGGTCGGCCGCTAGCCGTGAACCCGGGTATAGGTCCCTTCGCCTGCGAGAATGCCGCGGAACCCGCCCGGTTCATCGAGCGAAAACACGATGATCGGCAGGTCGTTGTCGCGCGCGAGCGCTATGGCGGAGGCATCCATGACCTTGAGGTTCTTCTGCAGAACCTCGTCATAGGTTACATCGTCATAGCGCTTGGCGTCCGGGTTGGTCCGCGGATCGCTGTCATAGACCCCGTCGGTCCCGTTCTTGCCCATGAAAATCGCTTCGCAGGCCATTTCGTTGGCCCGAAGCGCCGAGGCGGTATCGGTGGTGAAATAGGGATTTCCGGTCCCGGCGGCAAAGATGCAGACCCTCTTCTTCTCAAGGTGTCGCACCGCCCGGCGCCGGATGTAAGGCTCGGCCACCTCGTCCATCCGAATCGCGGTTATCACGCGGGTGAACACGCCCAGCCCTTCCAGGGCCGACTGCATCGCCAAGGCGTTCATCACGGTGGCGAGCATGCCCATATAGTCTGCCGTTGTCCGCTCCATCCCCTGGGCGGAGCCCTGTAGGCCCCGGAAGATGTTGCCGCCGCCAATGACCATGCAGATTTCGACACCAAGGTCATGGACCGCCTTCACTTCGGAGGCCACGCGCTCGACGGTGGGCGGATGCAGCCCGAACCCCTGATCGCCCATCAGCGCTTCGCCCGAGATTTTCAGAAGGACCCTGTTGAAAGCAACGTTTGCACCAGTTCCGTCCGCCATGCTTGTGCTCTCCGCTCTTTCGTCGGGCGCAAAGATGTCGCAAAAGGAAGGTCGGTGCAATGGTCGAAAACGGGTCGCAGAATCGCATGAGAAAGGATGTGCATTCATTTGTTTTCAATCAATAAACTTGACACGGAACGACCCATCCTGATTGCCGGCCCGACCGCCTCGGGAAAGTCGGGGCTGGCGCTGGCGATTGCGGAACGCCAGGGCGGGGTCGTGGTCAACGCGGATGCGCTGCAGGTCTTTGCCTGCTGGCGGGTTTTGACGGCGCGCCCGTCGCCCGACGACCTTAGCAGGGCAAGCCACGCGCTTTACGGGCATGTGCCCTGCACGGCGGACTACTCCGCCGGCCACTGGTTGCGCGATGTGGTGCCATGGCTTAATGGGCCGCAGCGCCCCATCATCGTCGGCGGGACCGGCCTGAACTTCACGGCCCTGACCGACGGGCTCGCCGGGATTCCCGCGACGCCGCCCGAGGTTCGGGCCGCGGCGGATGCGCTGCCCCTTGCCGCGCTCATCGACGATCTCGACGCCGCAACCTCCGCCCGGATCGATCTGAAGAACCGGGCGCGGGTGCAGCGTGCGTGGGAGGTGCAGCGCGCCACCGGACGCGGGATTGCAGCCTGGCAGGCTGACACGCCCCCTCCGCTGCTGCCCGTGACGAAGGCACAGCCGATTGCCCTGATGCCGGGCAAGGACTGGCTCAATACCCGAATCGCCCAACGCTTCGACCGGATGCTGGCGGCCGGGGCCCTTGACGAGGCCCGCGACGCCCTGCCCGATTGGGATCCGACCCGCCCCGCCGCAAAAGCCATTGGTGCCAAGGAGTTAATCGCGCACCTGCGGGGCGAAATCGACATCGACACCGCGCGAACACTTTCCGTGACGGCAACCCAGCAGTATGCCAAACGACAGCGCACATGGTTTAGGGGTCGCATGGCGACTTGGCACAAGATCGACCCGAGCGCGGATCTATCCACAGAATAATCCCCAGAGTGTTCAGTCAGTTGCGACAAATTCTTAATGGACAGACGCGCGTTAACGCTTCAGATTGCACAAATCGAACATTCCCGAGCTGCCGCGATGGATGATCTCAGACACCTGACCAAGAACCGGCTGGCGCTGACCGCGATCGGCCATAGCCCGAGCGCGGGACGCTGGCGCACGGAAGCGATGCGGAGCCACCAAACTCCACGCCTGATCTACTTCAACAAGGGTCAGGGGCGGATCACGGTGGCGGGCCTGACCTCGGGGTTCGGTCCCAATAACCTGATCTTCATCCCGGCCCGGACGATGTACGGATTCGAAGCCGGACCCACGGTTTTTGGCCAGATGCTGACGATCCCCGACGCGATGTCGATGGAATGGCCGGAAGAGCCCGTCCATCTGCGCCTGCGCGACGTCGTGGCGCAAAAGGAACTCGCAACGCTGTTTGACGGGCTCGAACGGGAGCTCACGTCGGACCGAACCGCCCACAGCCGCGCCGCGCACTATCAGCTGGGCCTGCTCGCCGTCTATTTCGAGCGGCAGCTCGAAGCCCGCAGCGATGACATCTCGACGCGTGGAGAAAGCGCGTCAGCCCGGCTGGTTGCGGCATATACCGATCTCGTCGAACGGGATTTTCGCGAACACAAGGGCGTGGCCGAGTTTGCCCGGGACCTTGGCGTGACCCCGACCCATCTGACCCGATGCTGCCGCCAGACCTGCGGTCGGTCCGCGCTCTCGATCCTGACGGATCGGGTGATCTACGAGGCCCGTCTGCTGCTGCGGGAAACGAAGACACCCGTGGGGCAGATCGCCAAATCGCTCGGCTATGCCTCGCCCGCCTATTTCACGCGCGCCTTCCAGAGCCAGACCGGCATGACCCCCACCGCGTTCCGCGCCCGGGGGCCGCTGGGGCCGATGTGACGCGGAGAGGTGACAGGATTGTGACCCGGCGGAACCCTATCGCCATTATGCGACGGCACACGCTGTGACTAAAAGAAGATGTCGCTTTTAGACTAATGACTTGTCGCTTTCAGACCCTGAAACGTCGATTGTCCCGATTGACCTGCAACGGAAATCGTTGCGCAATGTGGACCGGTGATGAGTGGGGCGGAGGGACGCGCCCAAGCCAAAAAAAAGACGAACGCGTCGGCAGAAAGCCGACCACCAGAACAGAACGCAAGTGTCACAGGGAGACATTACATGACACAGACCACCCTTACGGGATCCAAGGTGCATCCGGACGTCGCGACCTATGTCGCCGACGCCAAGGCCGGCAAGATCGACCGGCGCGAGTTCCTGGCCCGCACAACCGCGCTCGGCGTGACCTCTGCCGCCGCCTACGGCATGATCGGCGCCTCCCCGGCCGCCGCTGCAGGCCACGCCCAGCAGGGCGGCACCGTGCGCATGCAGATGGAAGTCCGTGCGCTGAAGGATCCGCGCACTTTTGACTGGGCCCAGATCGCAACCTTCACCGCCGGCTGGCTTGAATATCTCGTAGAGTACAATTCCGACGGTTCGTTCAACCCGATGCTGCTTGAAGGTTGGGAAGCCAATGACGACGCCACCGAGTACACGCTGAAGGTGCGCCCGGGCGTGTCGTGGAACAACGGTGACCCGTTCACCGCCGAAGACGTGGCCCGCAACATCGCCATGTGGTGTGACACCACGGTGGAAGGCAACTCCATGGCCGCGCGGATGGCCTCGCTTGTCGACGACGCGACCGGTCAGGCCGCCGAAGGCGCGATCACCGTGGTCGACGACATGACCGTGATGCTCAAGACCAACGCCCCCGACATCACCATCATCCCCGGCATGGCCGATTACCCGGCGGCGATCACCCACGCGTCGCATGACCCGGCCACCATGCTCGATAACCCGATCGGCACCGGATACATGCTGCCCGAGAGCCACGAGGTGGGCGTCAAGGGCGTGCTGGTCCGCAACGAGGGCCACGAGTGGTGGGGCACCGCTGCCGGCAAGGGCGGCTACCTCGACCGGATCGAGTTCATCGACTACGGCACCGACCCCGCGGCCTTCCTCGCCGCTTTCGAGGCCGAAGAGATCGACATGAACTGGGAATCGGTCGGCGAATTCGTCGACATCTTCGATGCCATCGGTCTTGTCCGGTCCGAGATCCCCTCGGGCTTTACCATCGTCATCCGGACCCACCAGGTTGCCGAAGTCGATGGGATGATGCCCTACGCGTCCAAGGAAGTCCGTCAGGCGCTCGCCATGGCCGTCGACAACGCGGTCTGCCTCGAGCTTGGCATGGCCGGCTACGGCATCGTGGCCGAAAACAGCCACGTGGGCCCGATGCACCCCGAGTACGACCCGACCGTCACCCGCCTGCCCTACGACCCGGCCAAGGCGAAAGAGATGATGGACGCGGCCGGCATGGGCGACTTCGAGCACGAAGTCATCTCCATCGACGATGACTGGCGCCGGAACACAACCGCCGCCGTCGTGGCACAGCTGAACGATGCGGGCATCAACGCGCGCCACACCGTTCTGCCGGGCAACACGTTCTGGAACGACTGGACGAAGTACCCCTTCTCCTCGACAAACTGGAACCACCGCCCTCTTGGCACGCAGGTTCTCGCGCTGGCCTACAAGTCCGGTGAGGCCTGGAACGAGGCGGCTTTTGCGAACGAAGAGTTCGACAGCCTTCTCGCCGAAGCCAACTCGATCGCCGAAGCCGATGACCGTCGCGTCGTGATGGCAAAGTTGCAGGCGATCATGGTGGATGAAGGCGTGATCATCCAGCCGTACTGGCGGACGGCGATGCGCCACCACAGCGACAACTTCGTGGGAGTCGACAAACACATCGCCGACTTGCCACAGATTTACAAATGGGCCGTCAAAGCCTGATCTGAAACTCAAGAGGGCCGCTCCGCACAACGGGGCGGCCCTTTTCACCAAAGGGCCGGACGGGGGACCAACCCCCGCAGCCAAAGCCAGGGCGGAACCAACTGCCCGAAGCCATGACCGACAGGGACTGATATGGGACTGTTCATTCTGCGCCGTGTGGGGGTGATGATCCTCACTGCGCTTTGCCTGACCTTCATCGTCTTCTTCCTGACCAACCTCTACCCGAACCTGGAAAAGCTCGCGAAAACTCAGGGCAATTTCCGGATGACGGATGCAGAGGTTGAAAGCTTCCTTGATAACAACGGCTACGGAGATCCGCTTCTGGTCAAGTATGGCCAATGGGTGGGCCTGTTGCCGGGCTGGACCAAGGAAGTGAACGGAGAGATGCGGGGCCGCTGCATCATTCCCGGCGAACCGGTCGAGACATGGCCCACATTCTGCGGAGTTCTGCAGGGGGACTGGGGCTTTTCGACCGTCTTCAAGGAAGACGTCGGAGCGATCCTCGCCGAAAGGGGTTCGCAGACCGGCAAGCTCATGTTCTGGGTGATGATGGTCATGGTCCCCGGAGCGCTGATTGTCGGCGTGCTGGCAGGGATGCGCGAGGGCAGCCGGACGGACCGGACGCTTTCCACCGCCTCCATCGTGACGACGGCGACGCCAGAGTACGTGTCGGGCGTCGTGTTCATCGCGGTGTTTGCCTCGTCCGCCGTCGGCCTGAAGTGGTTCAAGGGCACCGCGACCTCCGCCATGGACGGCATCACGTTCGAGAACTTCACGCTTCCTGTTCTGACCATCGCGCTTTACGGGATGGGCTATATCGCCCGGATGACGCGGGCCTCGATGACCGAGGTGATGACCGCGCAATACATCCGGACGGCGCGGCTCAAGGGCGTGAACTTCCGAAACATCGTCATGAAACACGCGCTGCGGAATGCGCTCATCGCCCCCTTTACGGTGATCATGCTGCAATTCCCGTGGCTCCTGAACGGCGTCGTCATCGTTGAGACGCTCTTCAACTTCAAAGGCTTCGGCTGGACCCTCGTGCAAGCGGCGGGGAACAACGACATCGAGCTTCTGCTTGGCGTCTCGGTCGTGTCGGTCTTCGTGGTGCTGATCACGCAGCTCATATCCGACATCGGCTACGTGTTCCTCAACCCGCGCATCCGGATTTCGTAAGGGAGGGATGGACCAATGGACCCTTTAACCTGGACAGGCAATTTCGCCGGCTGGACCAACCCCCTTCTGACACTTGGTGTGATTGGACTGGCCCTCGGCATCATCGGCAGCTTTACCGCTGCCTTCGCATCTTCCACCCAGCCCGTCTTCGCCCCCGGTGGCGCGGTCGTGACGCCGTGGAAACTCACCACGGCCTCATCGCTGGCCGAGCTTATGCTTCCCGGCGCAATCACCGGCTTCGTGCTCTGGGTGCTGGAAAGCGCCATGGCCGATCCGACATTGGGCATGTGGCTCGCAGAAGCGGGTATGCCCAATTGGACGGTCACGACGATCGTCGCCTTGGCCTTCTTCGCGGTTGGCTGTTTCTTTGCCTGGGTGCTGCAACGAGCGACCGTTGCGACTTACGATGCGCTCATCGGCTATGCCGCGCTCCTGATCGCGATCGTCGTCGTCGCCTTCATCTTCTTCGCCCAGTTCACCGAGTACGGGAACGCGGGCATCCTCGGCGAGATATGCAAACGCTTCCTGCCGGTCTGGCTCGCGCTTGTCGCGACCTTCGCGCTGTCGATTTTCTACAAGCGCAAGCTGGGCCTTTATGGCAAGCTCTTTGACAGTTCCGTCGGTATGGTGGGCTTCGGCCTCGTCATGTTCTGGGTGTTCACGGCGCTCTTTGCCAGCGTCGACCTGATCACGACCCATAACGAATTGGCGCAGATCTCGGGCCTGAAGAACGAACTGCCCGGCACGCCGGTCAACGACGAAGAGCTCTACCCCCACTACCTTCTGGGTGGTGACAACCTCGCGCGCGACATCTTCAGCCGCATGGTCAAGGGCTCGGTCGTGGTGATGCAGGTCGCCCCGCTGGCCACGCTCTTTGCGTTCATGGTCGGGATCACGCTGGGACTTCCGGCGGGTTATTACGGTGGGCGGCTCGATACGATCCTGTCGTTCCTCGCCAACCTGATCCTTGCCTTCCCGGTGATCCTGCTCTTCTACCTGCTGGTCACACCGGAGATCGTGGCCACCGGCATTCCGACCTACATGGCGGCGGTGCTGTTCCTGTTCCCGATCGTCTTTCTGGTGATCCTGTTCAATTCGCGATTCTACACGCAGCCGTCAAAGAACAGGACCTATCTCGCGGTGACCATCATCGTGGGTCTCTGGGTCTATCTCGGCGTGGCCTGGAACGCCGACCCGCTCGGCATCATCTCGGTGCCGCCGGGTCTTCTGGTGGTGTTCGTCTCGGTGGTGTTCGTGAACTCACCCACCGTGTTCCGGATCGTTCGGGGCCTCGCGTTGGACATCAAGACGCGGGACTACGTGGCAGCCGCCCAAACGCGCGGCGAAGGCCCCTGGTACATCATGTTGTGGGAGATCCTGCCCAACGCGCGCGGGCCGCTGATCGTCGATTTCTGCCTGCGGATCGGCTACACGACGATCCTTCTGGGAACCCTGGGCTTCTTCGGCCTCGGCCTGCCGCCCGAAAGCCCTGACTGGGGCACCACGATCAACGAGGGCCGCAAGCTCTTGTCGATCTACCCGCACCCCGCGCTTCCGCCTGCCGTTGCGATCCTCAGCCTCGTTCTGGGTCTGAACCTGCTCGCCGATGGCCTGCGTGAAGAATCCCTGAAAGACTGAGGAGGTCGTCATGAAAAAAGAAATCGAATACGACGGCCCCATCCTCGAGATCGACAAACTCTCGATCTCCTTCTTCACCCGGCTGCGGGAAATCCCGGCGGTGATGGACTTCTCCGCCAAGGTCATGCCCGGCGAGGCGCTTGGCCTCGTGGGGGAATCCGGATGCGGCAAGTCCACCGTGGCGCTCGGCGTCATGCAGGACCTCGGCGTGAACGGCCGCATCGTCGGCGGCTCCATCAAGTTCAAGGGCCGTGACCTGGGGGAGATGACCACCGAGGAACTGCGCGACGTGCGCGGCTCCGAGATCGCCATGATCTATCAGGAGCCCATGGCCTCGCTGAACCCCGCCATGCGGATCGGTCGACAGCTCATGGAAGTGCCGATGATCCATGAAGGCGCGTCCGAGCAGGAGGCCTATGAGCGCGCGCTCGAGGTGGTCACGGACGTGAAGCTGCCCGACCCCAAGCGGATGCTGAACTCTTACCCGCACCAGCTCTCGGGCGGTCAGCAGCAGCGCATCGTGATCGCCATGGCGCTGATGTCGAAACCGGCACTCCTGATCCTTGACGAACCCACCACGGCCCTTGACGTGACCGTCGAGGCCGCCGTGGTCGAACTCGTGAAGGATCTGGGCAAGAAGTACGGCACCTCGATGCTGTTCATCTCCCACAACCTCGGGCTCGTGCTGGAAACCTGCGACCGCATCTGCGTGATGTATTCGGGTGAGGCTGTGGAGCGGGGCTCCATCGAGGATGTCTTTGACTCTATGCAGCACCCTTATACGCAGGCGCTCTTCCGCTCGATCCCGCTGCCTGGGGCCGACAAGAACGCCCGGCCCCTCAAGGCGATCCCAGGCAATTTCCCCCTGCCCCACGAACGCCCGCCAGGCTGCAACTTCGGCCCCCGCTGCGACTACTTCGCAGCTGGGCGCTGCGATGCGCAGGACATCCCGATGTTCGATGTCGCAGGCAACGACCGCCACGCGACGAGGTGCCTGAAGTTCCAGGAAATTGACTGGCACGCGCCCATGGTCATAGAAGAACAGAAGGAGAAGGCCGAAGTGGGCCAGGTCGTCCTCAAGATGGACAACCTCAAGAAATACTACGAAGTGGCCGCCAATGCGCTTTTCGGCGGGGGCGACAAGAAGGTGGTGAAGGCCAACGAGACGCTGAGTTTCGAGGCCCGCGAATCCGAAACGCTCGCCATCGTGGGCGAGTCCGGCTGCGGCAAGTCCACCTTCGCCAAGGTGCTGATGGGGCTGGAGACAGCCACCGAGGGCCAGATCCTGCTCGACAATCAGAACATCGAAAGCACGCCAATTGAAGCGCGGGACACCGGGACCGTCGCGGACGTGCAGATGGTGTTCCAGAACCCCTTTGACACGCTGAACCCGTCGATGACCGTCGGGAGTCAGATCATGCGCGCATTGGAAATCTTCGGTGTCGGTGACACGGTCGAAGACCGCCGCAATCGCATGCTGGAGCTACTCGACCTCGTGAAGCTGCCCCGAGCCTTTGCCGACCGCATGCCGCGGCAGCTCTCGGGCGGGCAGAAGCAACGGGTGGGCATCGCGCGCGCCTTTGCGGGTGGTGCGCGGATCGTGGTGGCGGACGAACCTGTGTCGGCGCTCGACGTGTCGGTGCAGGCCGCGGTGACGGACCTTTTGATGGAGATCCAGCGAGAGCAAAAGACGACGCTCCTCTTCATCTCTCACGACCTCTCCATCGTGCGTTATCTGTCCGATCGCGTGATGGTCATGTACCTCGGCCATGTGGTGGAACTGGGCTCGACCGAACAGGTCTTCTCGCCTCCCTACCATCCCTATACCGAGGCGCTGCTGTCGGCGGTGCCGATCGCCGATACCTCCATCGAGAAGCAGCACATCGTGCTGGAAGGCGACATCCCCTCGGCCATGAACCCTCCGTCGGGTTGCCCGTTCCAGACCCGCTGCAGGTGGAAGTCCGAGGTGCCGGGTGGCCTGTGTGAACAAGAGGTCCCGCCGGTGCGACAGCTGGCGGATGGACACCAGGTCAAATGCCATCTCGCCGACGACATCCTTGCCCGGATGGAGCCAGTGATCAAAATCGCCGCGGAATAGCCGACAACCGCTTGACCGAACAGCACCGGCGCGCTTTTCCTGACGGCGCGCCGCATTTGGCCGCTCCCGCGCCGCGATCGGTGACAGCGGTCCATGAAGCAGAACGCGGCACCGACACATCAGACGTTCGCGCCGGCACCGGACTTGTGGTGGCCCGATGGGTGGTGGACCGGCACCGTGCCTTGACCTAGACCCATGGACATTTGGAACCGGGAAAAGGCCCAGCCATGATCGACCACCTCACGTTTGGCGTCGTCGACTTTGATCGGTCCAGAGCGTTCTATGACAAGGCGCTCGCCCCCCTGAGCATCTCACGTCTCGATGACGTGACGGATGGCGGCATCCGTCTCGCAGCGTATGGGCGCGACAGGCCTTGCCTTTGGATTGCCGACGAGAATCCCGTCGCGGGATTGATGCATTTTGCCCTCGCGGCGCGGAACCGGGGTGACGTCGAGGCGTTCCATGCGGCGGCCCTCTGTGCGGGTGGCGTTGATAACGGCTCGCCTTGCCTGCGCCCGCAGTACCACCCGGACTATTATGCAGCATTCGTGTTGGACCCTGATGGGCACAACATCGAAGCGGTGTGTCATCGGGCGGAAAGCTGACGCGCCCATGTTTGCGCCCCCGGATCCGTAACCGGGTGCCGCGCCCGAATTTCGGCTGCGCCGAGGTGTCAGGCGCGCACGCGGTGAATCTGCGGTCGGAACTTCATCGGCCCCAGATCACGCGGACGTAGTTTCTGGTTTCGCGGAAGGGCGGAATGCCATCATGACGATGGACCGCGGCGGGTCCGGCGTTGTAGGCCGCCAGCGCAAGCCGCCAGGATCCGAACTCGTCATGCATCATGCGCAGGTAGCGTGCGCCGCCGTCGAGGTTTTCATAAGGATCCCAGACGTTCGAAATCCCAAGCAGGCGCGCGGTCCCCGGCATCAACTGCGCCAGCCCCTGCGCCCCCGCACGGGACAGCGCCCGTGCGTTCCAGTTCGACTCCTGTTGCACAAGCCGCAGGAACAGATCTTCCGGGATCCCGTGTCGCCGTGCAGCCGAGCGCGCCATATCGAGGTAGGGCCCCCGGTATGTTCCGTCAAACGCCGGTCCGCCGTAGGCCGAGGGCACATCGACCCGAGGCGGCTGCAACCGAACCGAATCCGCGTATTGGGACGCTGCGCGATTGTCCAGAACCTGCGTCTGGGATCGAAACAGCGACAGGCGGTTGGAGCTGGAGACGGTTTCCGCGAAACCCGGCACCGGCGGGGCAACGGCGACGGGCAAGGCCAAGGCGACGGCCACCCATGCCCCCAACATCGGCTTTCGCATTCCCAAACCCTCACCACATCTCGTAATCCCGCCGGACAATAGCAAATTTGACGGATTTCGCCACCCCAGCCCCGTCAACCCCCTGTTAACCAACTTCAGCCACGTCTAGTCTCGCAAAACCCCGCCGATCGGGCGGAGATTCGGAAATCAGCGCAACCACGGGGGCGAAACATGGCCGGCAGCGTGAACAAGGTGATCCTCATCGGCAATCTGGGCCGCGACCCGGAAGTGCGGACGTTCCAGAACGGCGGCAAGGTCTGCAACCTGCGTATCGCCACCTCGGAGTCGTGGAAGGACCGCAACACGGGCGAACGGCGGGAGCGGACCGAATGGCACTCCGTCGCGATCTTTTCGGAGCCTCTGGCCCGGGTGGCCGAGCAATACCTGAAGAAAGGGTCCAAGGTGTATATCGAGGGCCAGCTCGAGACCCGGAAATGGCAGGATCAGTCCGGTCAGGACCGTTATTCAACCGAGGTTGTCCTGCGCCCCTACAA